>JAYTPB010000049.1:0-28884 GCA_043747445.1 Sphingomonadales bacterium | reverse complement strand
CGCAAACCCGCGCCCGCATGACAGGCGTGAGATATACCAGAGCGCCGCGCGCTGCGGGGCCACTTCGTCAATCAGACGGAGATCGGCAGGTTCGTTCATTGCCACCCGCACCGCGCTGACTCCGATCTGTCGCCAATCTGCTGCTATCGCTGCAAACAGCAGCCGCGCGCCGGGGCCGGGTGGTAAGCCAATACGGATCACTGGCAGCGTTCCGACCGCCGACAGATAGCCACGCGCACGGGCGAGCCGCGCGGCTTTGTCCAGCCCAACCCATTCAAGCGCTGCCGGCGGGCTGGCGCTGTCAAACTGGCTCGGCAGCAGCGCATATTGCACGCGCCATGTATTCAATCCGAAGCGCCCAACCAAACGCTCTCGGTCAATCGCCATCGCTAGAGCGCGGCGAATGTTGACGCTGGCGAGCGCATCGCTTCCCTCAACCACCGCCAGCCCGAATAGGCCATTTGCTGTGTCCATACTAAACTGGTTGGTGGCAATCGCAGCAGGGCGCACCAATGGAAGTGCTGTAAAACGCCCGCCCGTCACAAGGCCAATCTCGCGCCCCGCAAAACGCGCGATTGCGCGCGCGGCGGGTTCACGGCGGATGCGGATATCGTTGCGTTCGGTCACGTCCGCGCTTGCCTCTTCGCCGTCAGGCGGAAGCAAGCGCAACCGAGTGACCGTATCACGCACTGAATGGAGCCGGTACGGCCCCGTGCCATTGGTCGGGCGATCAAGCGTAATCGCCATTTCTGGCTGGGCAAGCAATTGCAGGAAATCACGCTGCGGCGATTTCAGGCGGATTTCGAGCACCTGACCCGTCATCGGAATGATCTGGTCAATCGCGCCGAGCATCGGTTGCAAGCGGTTGCGGCGATCCCCCGCGATAAGACGCTGCAACACCCGCCCCACTGCCGCACTCGTTACTGGGCGACCGTCAGCCCATTTTGTCCGGCGAATGCGAAAGATGATGCTAAACCCATCATCAGTCACGATCCAGCGTTCGGCAAGTGCTGGCTCAATCTGACCCTCGCTGTCAAAGGCCACAAGGCCTTGCGCGGTGGCGGTGATCAGCCCGCTCTGATCCGCCGTATGCGCTTGCTTTGCTTTGGGAGCTTCAGCCGCCGTAATCACGCTCATCGTCACCGGAGCTTCGGGATCACCGCGTGAGCAGCCCGCAAGCGCCGCCGCAGCCACGAGGATGAGAAGCGGGTGTAACATCATGACCGCCACCGCAGAGTCGCGCTTGGATGCGCGTTGGCGCTATTATCAAACCAGCCGTCAACGCGCGCACCGACCAGCGATTTGGACACATAATAATAGATCGGCAGGATCGGACTCTCTGCCATCAACCGCGCCTCCGCCGCGCGCATCGCAGTGGCCCGTGCGCGTGGTTCAGCAAGCCTCAGCGCGCGGTCGAGCAGGCCGTCATAAACCGGGTCAGCAAAACCTGAATAATTGACCAAGCCACCGTCGCTGCGGTGGACGGCGAGGAAGTTTTCAGGCGCCGATAAATCGCCGATCCAGCCCGAGCGGGCCAGTGCGAATTCGCCGCGCCGTAGGCTCGCAAAATGAAGTGCGGCTTCACTGTTGAGCAGCTTCGCTTCAACCCCAATCGGTTGCCACATTGCGGCAAGCGCAACCGCGATCCGGCGGTGATCAACGTCGCTGTTAAAGCGCATTTCAAAAATGAGCGGGCGCGCAGGGCCATAGCCTGCCTGGGCGAGCAACGCTTTTGCCACCGCCAGCCGTCTTGCGCGCGGCCAATCGGCAAATTCCGGACGATATGCACCAATCGGGCTCAACTCGCCGGGGACGATCCCCCACGCGGGCTGAACGCCAGTCGCAAGCAAGGTATTGGCAATCCACTCGCGCTCAACCGCAAGACTGAGCGCGCGGCGGACACGGGCATCGTCGAACGGCGGTTTGCGGGTGTTGAAGGCAAAATAATAAGCGCCGCGATAATCGCTCACCCGCACCGAATTGGCGCGAGACTGGCGCAGAGTCGCAAGCCGTGACGACGGGAAATCGGAGGTCACGTCCGCCCCGCCTGCTTCAAACAGCCGCAGCGCGGTCAAACTGTCGCTCACTGGCCGCCATTCGACTTTGGCGATTGAAGCGCTGCCGCCGTGCCACGCGGGATTGCGTGACAGCCGCAAATGACTGCCCAGCGCCCATTCAGTCAGGCGGTACGCGCCCGATGTCACCAGCGGTCGCGCCTCTGTCCAGTTGGCTTGGTGGAGCGGGAGCGCCGCCACCGCCGGATGCGCCATCAGTTCAGGAAGGGCTGGAAACGGATGTCGCAGCCTTACGGTCACGCGGTCAGGCGCGGATGCTTCCACCGCCTCCACCGATTCAAACAGCGGGAGCGCAGGCGCGGCTGTTGCAGTATTTCGCAGCCGGGCGAAGCCACGCACAAAAGTTTCGGCTGTGATCGGCGCGCCATCCGAAAAGGTCAGGCTTGGCCGCAGTGTGAATGTCCAGATCAGACCGTCGACAGATTGCGTCCAGCCGCTCGCCAACCCCGCTTCGGCAACGCCGCGACCATTGATCCGCGTCAGCCCCTCAAATTGATCCGCCGCAACACGCAGTGAGGCGAGATCGGAGATGCTTTGCGGGTCAAGGCTTTTTACCTCATCATCGGCAAGGCGAACCAGCACGTCACGCGGACGATCAGCACTGCCGCGATCCTCTGCGCAGCCCGCCAACAGAAGGAGTGTAGCGATAAATGCCCTCATGGCCGCATCGCCTTATACGCGGCGACGATCCCACAAAGATGATCATAAAGCGCGTCGCGATTGGTTTCCCAACTAAAGCGATCAACGCTGGCACACACCGCCGCCCGATCGGACGGGTGGGCGATGAAGCCAGTGATTGCTTCGGCAATCGCGTCGGCGTCGCGCGCAACAAGCTTGCCTGCGGTTTCACTCTGAACCAGCTCACCTGCCCCGCCAACATCGGCAATCACGATTGGAGTCCCGCTCGCAAGCGCCTCGACCCAGGCATTGGCCAGCCCTTCAGAAGCGGAAGGGAGCGCCATCACGTCTGCGGCGGCTAGCCAATTGGCAACCACTGCGCGCGGTTGAATACCAAGCAAGCGCACCCGATCACCAACGCCCAATTGTGTCGCCATCGCGCGCAGCTTTGCTTCATCCGGCCCTGCCCCGGTAACGACAAGCGTTGCCCCCGGCACTTGGGCAAGTGCTGCAATAACAAGATCAACGCCTTTGCGCGCAATCAGCGGCGCCACAGTGACAATCAGTGGCCCGGTAATGCCGAACTGCTGTTTGGCTTGGGCGCGATCACGGACATAAAATAGCGCGCGATCAACGCCAGTATAATGCACTCGGATTTTGCTTTCAGCCATGCCGAGCGCAACCATCTCACGCTTCATCGCTGCCGAAACCGCGAGCATCCCGTCCGCAGCCTTACCCGCTGCGGCCACTTGCGGGCCGGTATCAGCACGGTGACCCCATAAGTTGATGTCGCTCCCCCGGGCCTTGATCGACACTAGCACGCCAAGCTGGCGACCAAGTTCGACAGCCGCTGGCCCATCGGGGAAGAAATACTCGGCCGCAATGACGTCAAAGGCAAAGTCGCGCTTGATCTCGCGCAGCAACGGCAACAGAGCGCGCACCATCACCCGTGCATCATAGCGCGCACCGATTTTGGGCAGATGGAGAAAACGCGGACGATAAAGCGGAATGCCCTGCCAATCCTCACGCATTGGCAGAGTAGCATCCGAATGATAGCGGCTGTGGCGGTCAAACGGCGCAGGTGGCAGACCGCGCGGCACGACGATCTGGACTTCAACATCACCCCGTGCCGCCAGACCCAGTGTCTGCCGCTCAACAAAGGTTCCGAACAGCGGACGCGCACGGTTTGGAAATAATGTTGAAAGTACAAGAACACGAAGCATCGGAAATCCAGTCAGGCGGGCTTACTCTGCATGGGCGTGGGGTATCGACTGGCCAGCAATAGCGCAACCGTAGCAAAGCCCGCGCCCGCAAAAAAAGTCGCATCGGCCCCGAATCGATCCCACAAGACTCCCGCAATCACGCTGGCGAACAAGAGCGCAATCCCCGTCGCCAAATTGAACATACCGTATGCTGAACCGCGTAAATGCGCAGGCGCGTGATCGGCCACAAGCTTTGCGAGCAGCCCTTGTGTCAGTGCCATATGCGCACCCCACAAGATCAAGCCAATCGTAATCCCGCCCAAACCCGGTGCCATCGCCAGCACCAGATCCGCCGCGATAAGGCAGATGATCCCGCCCCCGAGCAAACGTACCGGCGGCACCCGATCTGCAAAATGCCCCGCCGGATAGGCACCAGCTGCATAGACAAGGTTCATCACGACGAGCACCAGCGGCGTAAGCGCGAGCGGCAGGCCTTCGGCATTGGCCTTCAGTATGAGGAACGCCTCGCTAAACCGCGCGAGGGTCAAAACCGTGCCAAGCGCCACCACCGCCCAATATGTGCTTGGCAGGCTCCGCAGATCAGCCAGCCTCAGCGGAACGCGCACGCCCGCCGTAGCGGGCGCATCAACATCCCGCACCGCAACGATAATCACCAGCACCGCAAGGGCAGCGGGGATCGTCGCGATCCAGAAGATCGTGCGGATGTCATTGGCAAGGATCAGCATCAGCCCGACCGCAAGCAGTGGCCCGACGAATGCACCCACCGTATCAAGCGCTTGACGCAGGCCGAACGCGCGCCCGCGTAACGCTGCCGGCGTAACATCAGCGATCAGTGCGTCACGCGGTGCGCCGCGCAGCCCCTTGCCAATCCGATCAGCAAAGCGCGCGCCAAACACAAGCCCTGCCGAACCCGCAATCGCAAACACGGGCTTAGTAATCGCGGCAAGCCCGTAACCGATCAGGATCAATGGCTTGCGTCTTCCAAGGCGATCAGAAATATAGCCTGAGAACAGCTTGGTGACTGACGCTGTCGCCTCAGCCACGCCGTCGATAAGCCCGATCATCGCGACGCTGAGCCCAAGCTGCACCGTCATAAACAACGGCAACAGCGCGTGAACAATTTCGGATGACGTATCCATCAGCAGGCTGACCAGCCCGAGCGCCCAAACCGTGCGCGGAATGCGCTGTACGGATTCGCGGTGCGAACTGGTCACGTCTTCACTCTGTCCCTTCGGACGAAAATGGTGCTGCCGGTGAGGATTGAACTCACGACCTCAGCCTTACCAAGGATGCGCTCTACCACTGAGCTACGGCAGCACATTAACCGCGCCAAATCGTTATCGACACGGGCTAATAGAGGCGGGGCTATGAACAAAGCCTATGGACGCGTCAAGGCTATGCGGGCTATCACCATGCAATTATGGCCAAACCAGACAATGAACGTGAAAAAAGGCTGGCTGAGGCACTCCGGGCAAACCTGCGACGGCGCAAGGTCAACGAAGCCGAAGTCAAGGTGCCACCGCGTTGAGTTGATAAACCTTGGTCATGCCAATGCCCTTCAAATCCACCTCATCAAGTACAACAATCTCAAAATCGGGCTTTAGCCGCCAATAACTGCTTTCCGAAATCAGGATTGTTCCAGGTGCCGCTTGCGATTCGAGGCGGCTTGCCATGTTGACCGCTTCACCCCAACAATCGAACGCGGGGCGCTTAACCCCGATGACCCCTGAAACAACCGGCCCGATGTGAATACCGATCCGAATGTTGATTGGGTAACCGCTCTTTTCAACCAACTCTCGCACATTGGCGAGCATCGCGAACGCAAAACGCGCGGCATTTTCTGCATGGTCTCGCGCGCTTTCGCCGCGTTGCAGCCCGCCAATCGCCATATAAGCGTCACCAATTGTTTTGATCCGGTCAATCCCGTAGCGTTCTGCCTCACGGTCAAAAGCCGAAAAAAGCCCGTTGAGGATAGTCAGTAATTGCGACGGGCTGATCCGCCGTGCGAGTTCGGTAAAGCCAACGAGATCAGCAAAAATGATGCTGACCTCTCCGTGCGAATCGGCAATCGCGGTTTCGCCGCTTTGGATGCGCTTGACGATCTCAGTTGGCAGCATTGAATAAAGCAGTTCATCAATCCGCCCGCGTGCTTCGGTAAGCGCCTTGTCAGTTTCAAACTGCCGCCGCGCAGCGCGTTCACGCACCCATGATGATACCCCGCCGAACCCGATCGCTGCAAAGAGCGCGAGGATATTGATAATGACCCAACCAGGGCGTGAATTGCCGGTGTAGAGATGCCCGCCAATCCCGCTGATCAGCATCAGCAGCGCGCCGATGATGAGATATTTGACGCGGATCTGAAACATCACAGCCGCACCGAGGTAAAGTACCGCAAACCCAAGGGCTGCATAATCGAAACCAAGCGTGAGGATCGAATAGATTACAACAAGCCCAAGCTGGCCAACCAGCATGATCCCCATAACCACCAGTTCAATGCGCCGCTGCCCCCATTCAAAAAAAAGCAGTGCTGCCGCCAACGCAAAAGCGGGCGCGATCACGACCCCTCGGATGATGTGGGTGGTATCGGCGTTAAGCGGATCGATCAGCCGATCATAAATAAAGAAACAATAATAAAAGAGCCCGCCAACAAGCAAAAACAACTGCGACCAAATAATATTGTTACGCACATATTGTTTGGCGAAACACGCCTCATCCAGCGGGTTTTCAAAAATCAACCCAAAGCGCATCAGCAATTGGTTGAGAGCGCTCACGCAGCAGCAATCGTTGTGCGGTGCAGAAGGCGGTGGTGGCCATCATAGCCCCCGGTTGCCGCATGGAGCAGTGAACGGTTATCCCACATCAACAGCATCTCCGCTGACCATTTATGGCGATATTGAAACGCTTCTTGCCCCTGCCACTGATAAAGTTCGATCAGGAGCGGGAGCGCTTCTGCGTCATCCATCCCCTCAATCCCGATGATATAGCCAAAGCAGCTAAACAGCCCCTCACGCCCGGTTTCGGGATGCGTTCGGATTATCGGGTGGTGCTGCACCGCCTCCGCATCGCTCGATGGGCGGATATCCATTGAGCGTTTGGGCGCGTCGCCCTCTCCGTAAAACCCGTCGGGCGCATAAGCACGTTTGGCCGAATGGATCGCGCTGCGCCCTTCGATCCGCGCGCGCAAATCAGGTGGCATGGCATCAAGCGCCGCGTGTTGATTGGCGAACAAAGTATCGCCGCCCACCGGCGGAATGCGAATCGCATAAAGGCATGTTCCCGCCGGTGGCCGCGCCTGAAAGCTCCAGTCGCTATGCCAATTTTCAGCAAACAGCGGTGAGGTTTCATCGGCCAACCGTTCAACCGCAATGATATGATCACGCCCCGCAATCGGCGCGATAAACGGATCATCGCCAAAGCCGCCAAAGGCAAGCGTGAAACGTTCAAGATCATCATCGGACAGTCGTTGATCCGGAAATGCGAGAACATGATGTTCAAGCCAAATGCTGCGAATCTCTGCCACAAGATCAGCGCTGATCGGCTGTGATAGATCAACCCCAGTCACACTGGCACCGCACGCTTGACCCGAAGAGGTTATACTAATCACTTTGCTAGGCTAGCGCGCCCGGTGCTGCGTGCCAAGCCCGGCTGTGATAAACAGCGCGCTGGCTTCGCCGTCAACGTCAACCGTGTGCCATGCGCCGTACCAGTCCATTGCACCCGTGAATTCAGGCTGGACAATCGCCGTTGCACCAAGGCCCAAATGGATCGGGTAATCATGGATATTGGGCATCTTGAAAACTCCCGGATTTCTCAGGAAGTTGACACTGAATCCGTATATTGATCAAGGCCTATGCAGCACCCATTACAAACGCATTGAGCTTGTTGCCATCAGGATCACGAAAATAGGCAGCGTAAAACCCGCCACCGCGCAAGCCCGGTGCGCCTTCGCATGTCCCACCGTGACTAAGCGCAATATCATAAAGCCGCTGCACCTGCGCCTCATCCTTCGCCTCAAGCGCAACCATCACGCCGTTGCCAACGCTTGCCATATTGCCGTCAAAGGGGCGCATTACCGCAACCCCGGCACCACCACCCGGCGTACCCCAGGCGATATAATTTTCGGCCTCCATCATGCGGCCAGTGGCCATGTCAGCGGCAATCGCATCATAAAATTGCGCAGCGCGTGCGATATCGTTGGTACCAAGCGTGACATAGCCGATCATGAGTCTCTCCTCTTTAGAATAAGAACATTAAATGAACACATTACGCCTGTCAATCACGCCGAAGCGCTTGGCCGCGCTGAAACGCGCGCGTGCCATGCCGCGAGCGCTGGCATATCATCAGGCATCCCCGCACCAATGAAGGTTGCGAAATCAATCGTGGTGAGGAGAAGAATGTCGGCCATTGAATAATGATCACCCGCCAGATACACGCACCCCTCAAGCACAGCGTCAAATCGGCGCATTGCTGCCGCTGCGTGCGGACGATTGCTTTCGCCAAATTCTTTATACTGCGGTTTGACGACGCGCGCGGTGAAGGGATGGCTATGCCGCCAAATATTGGCGATCGGCATCATCAGCGTCAGTTCAACGCGGCGCATCCACATATCAATTTCGGCAATCGAAACGGGGTCGGTGCCAAACAGCGGCGGCTCTGGATGCAGCGCTTCAAAATAGCGGCAAATCGCCACGCTTTCCCCAATCACCCGCCCGTCATCAAGTTCAAGCGCTGGCAATTGCCCCGGCGGATATTTGCCCACAAATTCAGCGCTTTTATGCTCGCCAGCGACAATCGACAGCGACTGCACCGCCACACTCAAGCCCTTCTCAGCAAGATAAATACGGACGCGGCGCGGATTGGGCGCGGGGTTTGGGGCATCATAGAGGATCGTCATTACGAGAGAGTGGCGTGCGGTCAAGGCGCGGTCAAGTCACCATCCGTTGCAGTGTCTCGATCCGGTCGGCTTCGCTGGCAGGCTTGTCATAGCGGATACGCTTGATCCGGGGAAAGCGCATTGCAAGCCCCGATTTGTGGCGCTTACTGGCGTGGATTGAATCAAAGGCAACCTCAAGCACCAGCGTTTTTTCCACCTCACATACAGGCCCGAATTTCTGGATGACATTCTGGCGGACGAATTTGTCGAGGTCTTTAAGTTCTTCATCGGAAAACCCTGAGTAAGCCTTGCCGACGGGAAGGAGCGCGCCCTCCTCATCCCAGCAGCCAAAGGTGTAATCCGAATAAAAGGACGCGCGCCGTCCGTTGCCACGCTGGGCGTACATCATGACGCAATCAGCGACCAGCGGCTCACGCTTCCATTTATACCACTCGCCCGATTTGCGCCCACTGACGTAACTGCTGTCGCGCCGTTTGAGCATGACGCCCTCGATCGCGCTGTCACGCGCGTTGGCGCGGAGCGTTTCAAGAACGGCAAAATCATCGGCTAAAATAATCTGCGAGAGATCAAAATACTCAGCGGGCAGCGTTGGAACCGCTGTTTCCAGCCGTGCGCGTCGCAGCGTCCAAGCCAAAGCGCGCAAATCCTCGTTACCATCAGCCAATATATCATAAAGACGGACGAACGCAGGCGATTCAGTGCGCATTTTTGGGGTCACACTCTTACGACCTAACCGCTGCTGGAGCGCATTGAAACTTCCCGCCTCGCCGGCTTGAGCGGTACCACGGATCATCAATTCGCCGTCCACTGCGCCAACAAAATTGAAGTTTTCAATGATTTCAGGAAAGGATGCGCTAATATCGTCGCCGCCCCGGCTGAACAGCTTTGCGCCCTCTGCGGTTCGGACAATCTGGACGCGAATGCCGTCCCATTTCCATTCGGCGACATACTCTTCAAGCGAGACGATTTGATCCTCTAGCGGGTGCGCAAGCATAAAGGGGCGAAAAAAGGCTTTGGACGCGAGATCAGGGCGTTCCGCGCGGCCTTCGGCCCAGTCGAACAATTCTGCAAAGGGGGCGGCTGTTGCGTGCCAAACCTCGTCCACCGCATCCACATTAAGGCCGAATGCGTCTGCAAAAGCCTGCTTTGTCAATCGCGCCGAGACCCCAACCCGGATACCGCCGTTGACCAGCTTAAGCAGCGCATAGCGGCTTTCTTCACCGACACTGTCAAGCAGATCAGCCAGCGCCACCAGCACAGTCGCCCGGCTGGCAACAGAGAGGGTTTCGATGATGGTCGTCAGGCTGATATCGACAGGGCTTATCTGCCCCTCGCGATCAGGCCAGATCAGCGCGACGGTCTCGGCGGTGTCACCGATATATTCACGGCTGATCCGCAGCAGAACAGGATCAACCCGTTCTTCGGCCATCGCCCGAATGCGTGATGAGGTGATATCAGGCAGGTTCATTGCGCCGGTTAGCGCGGCAAGTGCCCAACCGCGATCAGGATCGGGGGTGTTGCGGAGATAATTACTGATCAAGTGCAGTTTCGTATTGCGTGAACGCGTGTAGATAAGATGGTCAATCAAAGTCGCGAAGGCTTTCACCGCTTACCCCTCTTCGTCTTCTTCAGCGCGACCAACCAATTTCAAGGCGCGTGCCTTCATTTGATGCAATTCGCACCAGCGGATCAGCGCGTCCTCACTGCCGTGCGTCACCCATGTTTGTGCGGGCTTGATCTCTGTAAGCGTTGCGGTCAGCTCATCCCAATCGGCATGGTCTGAAATGATCAGTGGCAGTTCGACATTCCTTTGTCGCGCGCGCTGGCGTGATCGCATCCACCCTGATGCCATAGCGGTAATCGGATCGGGCAAACGCCTGCTCCAGCGGTCACTCAGCGCCGAGGGCGGGCTCAATATGATCTGACCTGCGAGTTCGTCTTTGGTGACTTCACTCACGAGCCGCAAATCGCCAAGTTCGACCCCAAATGCTTCATAAAGCCGACACATTTTCTCAAGGGCCCCGTGAAGATATAACGGCGCATCATACCCTGCGCGGCGCAGCTCGGCGATCATCCGCTGCGCCTTGCCAAGCGCATAAGCCCCGACAAGGACACTACGGTCGGGCGACTGCGCCGCCGCCTGTATCAATTTGGCAATTTCACCCGCAATCGGTGGATGGCGGAATACAGGCAACGCAAAGGTCGCTTCCGTAATGAAGATATCGCAGGGCACCGCTTCGAACGCGGCGCAGGTGGGGTCAAACCGGCGCTTGAAGTCGCCCGTTATCACTACGGTTTCGCCGCGATATACAAACCTGATTTGCGATGATCCAAGCACATGCCCGGCAGGGTGAAAACTTATTTGGACGCCTGCTTCATAAAACACTTCACCGTAGGCAACCGCGCGGCTTTGTGTCTCACCGTAGCGCAGGCGCATAATAGCCAGCGTCTCAGGCGTAGCGGTTACATGGCCGTGCCCTGACCGCGCGTGATCAGCATGACCATGCGTCACAAGAACGCGCGCTTTGGCCACCGAAGGGTCAACCCAAAGATCACAAGGGCGGATATAAATGCCCTCACGCGACGGTTCGATCCAGTGCGGTTCAGCCACGGAGTTTGCGCGTGTTAAAGCATCGTTTCGGCATGTTGACCGCTTACACTATGACGCACATCTTGGCCAAGCAGCATCTTGATGACATTGAATGTCCCCATTTCAGCGCCCCAGATCGAGGCATCGCCCAATTCCATACGAATCAGCAATAGGTTTGGATCGGATTTGCCCTTGGGAAACCATGCTTCAACGCTATTATCCCACAGCTTGTCCTTGACGGCTTCGCTCACCTCTTCAACCAATGTTCCGGCAAAACGGGCAAACAGCGAATGATCTTTTGCCGCGTAAACGCCTGTCGCCTCGCCAAGGGCGGCGAAGCGGTTATCGCGCGACGTGAAAAACCAGATCGCGCTATTGGCATCCTTATCAAGCTGCGCAGTCATCGGTGCCGCAGAAGCGGGATCATCATCGCAGGTCAACATCACGAACGGCGATTTTGCCAGCGCTTGCCAAAATGCAGTTTTCATATCTTGGGTTGAATCGGTTTTTTCCATAAGCGTCATAATCGTTCTCCTGTGATCTTTTACTTTCAACGAGCGAAGCACGGGGAGGTTCCGATATCGGCGACACCCATTTTCAAATTAGCTATGGCATTACAAGGTGTTCGAACATATATAGAACAAATGTCAGCAAAAACACTTCAGGAAAAACTCGCCATTCTAAGCGATGCCGCAAAATATGACGCGTCATGCGCCTCAAGCGGGACAAGCAAGCGATCTTCGCGTGACGGCAAGGGCTTGGGCTCGACCGAAGGCAGCGGGATTTGCCATTCTTATGCGCCTGATGGGCGCTGCATCTCGCTTCTCAAAATCCTTATGACCAATTTCTGCATTTTCGATTGCGCCTATTGCATCAACCGTGTCTCAAGCAATGTTGAGCGGGCGCGCTTTTCGGTTGAGGAAATTATTTCGCTGACGACTGAATTTTATCGGCGCAATTATATTGAGGGTCTGTTCCTGTCATCAGGGATCATCAAATCGCCCGATGCAACGATGGCAGCGATGGTGCGCGTTGCGCGTGAGCTTCGCCTCACCCATAATTTCCGTGGCTATATCCATTTGAAAACGATTCCCGATGCCGCGTCCGAATTGCTTGAGGAAGCGGGACTTTATGCCGACCGGCTGTCAATCAATGTTGAATTGCCAACGGACGCAGGCGTTGCGCGGCTTGCCCCTGAAAAAAGCCCGCAGCGGATCAGGCAGGCAATGGCAGGGCTGCGCCAGAAGATTGAAGAGCATGGCGATCCAACGCTCCAGACCAAGCGCGTTAAAAAATTCGCGCCGGCGGGGCAAAGTACACAATTGATTGTCGGCGCTGATGAGGCCGATGATACAACGATCCTCACAGGCGCGCATCAGCTTTATAATGATTACCGCCTGCGCCGGGTTTATTATTCGGGGTTCAGCCCAATTCCCGATGCAAGCAATATCCTGCCGCTCATCCGGCCCCCGCTGCTGCGCGAACATCGGCTTTATCAGGCCGATTGGATGCTGCGTTTCTACGGCTTTTCGGTTGGAGAGATTGCGCAAGGGGCGCAGAGCGGAATGCTTGATCTGTCGATTGATCCAAAGCTTGCGTGGGCTCTTGCGCGGCGTGATCAATTTCCGGTTGACGTCAATCGCGCCCCGCGCGAACTTTTGATGCGCATCCCCGGCATTGGCGGACGAACAGTATCGCGCATTCTTTCTACCCGCCGCTGGAAGACGCTCAATTACGATGATTTGATTCGCATGGGTGCGCGGATGAAAAATGCCAAGGCCTTCATTGTGACACGCGATTGGTCTCCGGCAAAACTCACAGACGCAAGCAATCTCCGCGCGCGTTTTGCAGCACCCGCTGAGCAGTTAAGCCTCATTTGATGCAAGAGATTATTCTGCCCGCAGTTGGTTTTGCCAAGGCGTGGCGTAACCACGCCCGAATGCTCATCGCGCGCCACATTCCGCCAGAACAGATCGTCTGGCGATCAGAGGATGATCAGGCACTGCTCGCGCTTGGAGTGAAGTCGGGTGACAGCGTCGCGCAGGCCGAAAGCACCGTGCGCGCACCGAAAGACTTCATTGACCTCGCCGAAACCGCGCTCTGCGCTGATGTTGCTGATCGCTTTGCCTTGCCTTACGCGCTGTTATGGCGGTTGCAGACCGAGCGAGGCTTGCTCTCAATCCAATCCGACCCTCACGTCGCGCGGCTTCACGATTATACCAAACGCGTGCGCCGCGATGCGCACAAGATGAAAGCCTTTGTGCGTTTCCGTGAAATTGAGGCTGGCAAAACCGAAAGACGACGTTTTGTCGCTTGGTTTGAGTCCGATCATTTCACGCTTGAGCGCACTGCGCCCTTTTTTGCGCGTCGCTTTGGCGATATGGATTGGTCGATCCTTACACCCAAGCTTTGCGTGCACTGTATCGGCGGGGCGTTGCGTTTTGAGGCGGGCATAGCAAAACCGGATTTGCCATTTGACGGTGCCGATGATCTGTGGCGCACCTATTTTGCCAACATCTTCAATCCCGCGCGGCTGAAGGTGAAGGCGATGCAATCTGAAATGCCCAAGAAATATTGGAAAAACCTGCCTGAGGCTGAACTGATCCCGGCACTTATCGCCTCTGCTGAAGCCCGAGTCCATGCAATGCGCGCGGCGGCACCTAGCGAGCCGCCATCACGTGCGGCGCGGATCAAAGCCGCCGTCAAAGCCTCTCAAGCATGACGCGATTTGCGCCAGAGACGCCATTTTGAGGCCGTGCGAAACAGCCCTCGTTTCTCAAGCGTTTCAAAGGCCTCTTGCGGCCCTTCAGGATCAAGAATTTCATTATCGGCAAGCCATTTTTCAACCTCATTTAGATTGGGGATCTCATACGGGACGAGTGTTCTGCCCTTCCCGCGCAGCGCTTCAATTGCCGCAATCAACGATTTTTTTTTGGCAATCATGGACGTGATTTTGGCAATATCAACGCCGAGATGTTCGGCAAGCAGGTCGTTTCGAATATGCGCTATCGTCGTGTTTACTTTGCTCCGCCGTTTCGAACGGACATCAATTGCGATATCGCATTCGCTATCAAGCCGCATTGAGCGGTTGTTGAGATTGGATGAACCGACGCGCAAAACGGTGTCATCGGCTATCAGAATCTTGGCATGAACATAAATTGGTGCGCCCGCTTTTGTCACAGGATGATAAATACGGAGTCTATCCTGATGATCATGAATTTTAAGCGCGCGAAAAATGCGCGCGCGCGCCGTATCCATTGCGATGGGTTCCAGCCAGCCATCGGCTGTAAACGGATTGATAATGATAATTTCAGGGCCATTTTTCTCCTCAAGCCGCTTGAGCATCGCCTCGGCAATTTTACGTGAGCAGAAATACTGGCTTTCAATATAAATACTGCTTTTCGCCCTGGAAATCTGATCAAGGTATAGCGCTTCGATTCCGTGGTGCGCAGGACGATCCGGCATTTCAGGAAGCGTTGTCGCGATCGTTACCGCGACATTGTTAAACTGTTTTTCGAGCGCCTCAGGCCAGCAATCGCCGCCATTCTTTACTTTTGGTAATGTTTCTCCCGTAGCCCGTTTCCACCGTTCCAACGCCAACAGTGCCAGCGTCCTTGCGGCCTCACCCTGAAGCGCGGTTGAAGCATCGTGCCACGGGGGGTAAGCCTTGCCGCTAGGAAGTGTGCGCGCAGGCATAACGTCATCATGCGCGCGCGTATCCCAACGCGCCGATGTCACGTCTATCCCGCCGCAAAAGGCAAAAGCCTCATCAATGATGATCATCTTTTGATGATGCGATCCGCCCGTAGGATGATAGCCATCAAGCTTTGTATGAATTCGTGGGTGCTGCATCCACTTGAGGATAGTGAGCGGCGTGATCCCGCGAAAGATTGAAGTCATCGCCCCGATATCCCAACGCAGAAGATAAACCTCCAATTTGGGATTTTTCTCGACAAGTGCGTAAATAAATTCGCCGACAAGGCGTGGGCCGTCCACACCTTCGGCAGGATCACCAAGCCCAATCCGCGCATCAAAATCCCAGCCGATAAGCATGATGCGCTTTTTCGCATTCGCCATGGCAGCGCGCGCGTGGCGGAAATAATCATCGGCATCAATGATCACTGAGACATAATCAGCCATTGCGATAGGGGCAGGCTCAGTATTGGAAACACGCTTCTCTTGGTTTGGATCAGCCATAACTCACCATCAATATTTACCGTGCGTACCCTGCCGGGAACATTACGCAAAGATAATCGTTGTGCTGATATCCTCCATGCCTCTTGCATGGCGGTCGAATTCGAAAATTTCACAATTTTGCCGATTTTTTCGTCAGTTTGTGAATCGATAAAAGATGGTGGCGGGTCATTTTCAACCTGTTTGAACTTGGGACAGAGCCCGTCATCATTTTTTTATCATCGCGCTTCCGCCCCCCCCCCCTTGCTGCAATAATAATTGACCCCGCGCATGGGTGTGCGCGGGGTCGGGAGGCTACCCATTATCGGCCTTGTCGGGGTGGAGAGGTTAACCAAGCCGATAACAAAGATAAAAACACCCAACCCTCATTATTGTTCCAGCCGCAGTTTAAACGAAGGGGCGCGGTGCCCCTGGCTCATGGTCATAATGGGCGAAATGGCGCGCGGCCTCCATATCAGGCACACGAATATCGCTCAGCGTCCATTCGATGATTTTTGACCGCCTGAGCGATTGCAACGTTCGGTTGGCATGAACGATTGAAAGCCCCAGCGTATCTGCAATCTGAGTTTGCGTGATTGAAATATCGAGTTTGTTTTTCTTGACAATTCCTGTCTCGACGCCCCTGGTAACCAAGAAAAGCGCCAAATATGCGATACGTTCACGCGCGGTGCGGCGTCCGATTGACACCAGATGCTCGTCCAGTGCTGCCTCTTCTTTGGCGGCAAGCCAAGTGAGATCATAACCAAGTTTGGGCTGTTCGCGGAACAGTTCAATAATTCGGTCACGCGAAAAGACACACAGTGTGGCCTCACCAAGCGCCTCTACCCCGTGCATCAGCGGATCATCCATCGCCCCTTGCACCCCGATAAAGTCCCCGGGAAAAACATAGTTGACGATTTGACGGCGGCCATCCTCAAGGATTTTGAAGCGAAACAATATGCCTTCAAGGACGGTGTAAAGATGTGGGCTGATTGAGCCCTGTACCAGCACCTGCGTGCCCTTGCTGACTGACATCTCTCCCTGTTTGAAATCCTGCATGAATTTGATTTGATTTGCATCAAGCGGTCGTAAGCCTTCACACGAGAGCAATGGGCACTGTGAACATAATATTCGTATTGCCGGAGTCCGGGTGGTCATATTTGTTCCTATATCAAATGATAATGCGGCAATTTTAATCGCCCCCTATGGCGTCGGCGCAGTCGGAATTGACTGCGACGGGAGGCCAAATTGGAACGCTACAACTTAAATGGTTATCGGATCCTCGTTGCCGAGGATAGCGCATTGATTGCGCTTGATATCGAAATCAGCCTTAGCGAATTGGGCGCTAGCGTGTTTGTGGTCGCTGATCAGGCATCTGCCTTACACCTGTTATCGGAGAAGCGCTTTGATTTTGCTGTGGTTGATCTCGATCTCAATGGCACTCCGAGTAAACTTCTGACGCAAGAATTGGTTGCAGAAAATTGCCCCTTTGTGATCTTAAGTGGATCAACCCATGCCCATGCTGAAAGCATTTTCGGCAAAGTGGCTTTTTTATCAAAACCTTTTGATATGTTTGCGCTCGCAGAATTAATTATTCGCAGAGTAGAATCGTACACAACATTTTTGTGTTATAAGCCACGGCATATAATCGGATAAATATGCATTGCGTTTGAAAATTGGGAACCAATCTCCTCGGCGTGCGTTTACATTGGGGAATATTTTGGGTTAGGGAGAGTAATAAATGTCAGTTGCGCAGATGGTTGGGTCACACCTTCCCTATCTTCGTCGTTATGCGCGTGCGCTCACTGGGTCTCAATCAAGTGGTGATGCCTTTGTGCGGGCAACGCTTGAAGCCGCAATCGCAGATAAGGCGCTGCACGCGCAAATCAGCCTAGGGCGTCAACATCTTTATGCCGTTTTCAACCGCATCTGGTCTGGCGCGCATGAAGAACCTGTGCCGCCAAGCTCATTTGAAAGTGCGCATGAACTAGCGGCACAAGCACGGCTTTCCAAAATGACTCCGCTTGCACGGCAGGCATTGCTGCTTACCACGCTTGAGGATTTTTCGCCTGACGATGCCGCAATTGTCATGGGGATTGATGCAGCAAAAGTGAGCGCGCTTGCCCAATCAGCGATGGATGAGATTGCCGCAGAGTCAGCGACAGATGTTCTGATTATCGAGGATGAGCCGCTGATTTCGATGCAACTTGAGGGCTTGGTTGAAGATCTTGGCCATACCGTTTTCGGAACGGCATCGACGCGAACTCAAGCTCTAGCGCTTGTCGCCGAGCGCAGGCCAGGGCTAGTGCTCGCTGATATTCAGCTCGCCGACGGCAGCTCAGGAATTGATGCGGTGAATGATATTCTTGAGCAGTTTACCGTCCCAGTCATTTTCATCACTGCCTTTCCGGAAAAGCTGTTAACCGGTGACCGACCCGAGCCAACCTATCTTGTCACAAAGCCGTTTCAGGATGCAACGGTACAGGCGGCAATTAGTCAGGCAATGTTCTTCGCCTCAAGCCAGCCGCTTTGAAAATTTAGCGATTCTGAGATAGTGTAAAGCCGCTCTGCTTTCGGACAGAGATGATAATTTCGCAGCGAACGCCTTCGTCAAGGAAATCAAGCGCCACCTTTGAATTTAATTCATAAGAAATGATTTTTTCGATCAGATTTGTACCAAAGCCTGATTTTTGGGGCTTGGTAACTTTTGGGCCTTGCGTTTCTTGCCAGATGATTTTGACTTTATCCAAAGCCTCACGCGCCCAAGTGATTGACACTCTTCCGTTTGGAACACTGAGCGCGCCGTACTTGGCCGCATTGGTGGCAAGCTCATGAATGGCAAGTCCGAGTGAGAGCGCATCATTGGGGGCAAGCACAACATCTGGGCCAGTAATATCAAGCCGACTGTCCTCAAATGCAAAATAAGGTGCCATCTCTGCGTCAATCACCGCGCGTAATGGGGTAGCCGCCCACTGCGAGTTTGTGAGAATATCATGTGTTGCCGAAATCGCCCGCACTCGCCCGGTAAGTGCCTCTGCATAGTTATCGATATCAGTGGCACCCCGCTTCGTGAGCGAAATGATTGAGATAACGTTGGCAAGCGTATTTTTGACACGGTGATTAAGCTCACGCGTTAGCGTTGAGCGGATTGCAACCTGTTCGGCCTGAATGGCAAACGCGCGCCGATCTTCTTCAGCGCGCGAAATGACAAGGCGGGTCAACAGGAGTAAGAGTATGGCAACTGCCAAGCCGGCCAGCATCGTCCCCTGCCCGCGACTACTCCAAGCACCGCGTAGCGCAGGTCTGGTACTTAAAATCCATGTGCGTCCGGCAATGTTAATGGGCCGCTCAATCGAATCCTCGGTGCCCGGAACATCTAAAGCCGTGGAATAGAGCAGGTTTGCCTCGGTCTTTTGGCTGTCATACACGTGAAAATGCAGACCTAATCTGGGTAAGAGTGAAAGCGCGGAATCGATAAATTCTTTCGCTCTGAACGGGCTATAAACAAATCCGCGCAGCTTCGCCGAACGCATGTTGGACGAAAGTTTCGAGGCATCTTCAGTGTAAACCGGCATAAAGATGAGGAAGCCTGGGCCGCCTGAAGATTCTCCGTCTTGAACTAGGGTTACGATGCCGCTCACCGTAGGCTTGGCTGTGCGTAGCGCCGAATCCATTGCTTTGCGCCGCACCGCTTCACTGTACATATTGAAGCCCATAGCCCTCAGATTTTCGGGTGTTTGCGGCTCAAGATAAAGGATCGCGTGACGGCGAAGCTGCACATCTTGGGGCGGTGGCCAAAGACGGTAATTAGCAATTCCCAATGCGCGCCCGCGTGCCTCAATTGAGGCGGCCTGATCAGGCGTGAAGGCAATTGACCAGCCAATGCCGCTTCCGCCGCGATAATTCTCATCAAGTCTCAGTTCGGAGACAAAGCGCTTGAACAGTGGTTTGGGCACATCGCCAAGCGTTTCAAACAGAGCCGCCCCCGCACGCAAAAAAGCGATATTGGCAATAACCCGCCTTTCGATCGCCACGGCAAGCTCAGTTGCCTTCATCGAAGCTTCGACCTCGCTTCGCTTTTGCTCTGAACGTTCGATCTCATAAACGCTGTAGCCGGTCAGCAGCATCGTAAGGACAAAAACGATTAAGGGCGCCACCCGAGGATAACGCACCAACCACCCAGTCATATCGGTAGAGTATAAGCTATTTTTAAGCGCCAACGCGCTGTCCCCTATTTAACCCCGGTTTTCCGGTGAACGCTGCGATATGCAAGCACATATTACGGGAACCAACATCGCCCAAGATCGTTCCCGTTTATATCAATTTCATTTGACCAAGGATTGAGCGTTATGTCGAATTCTGCTTTAAACCAAGCTCCAAAAATATCAGCCCTTAAAACTGGCATCAGCAAAACCGACACAAAGGTGGTTGCCGAGGCGGTTTCAGATGCACTCGCCGACAGTTTTACGCTTTATCTCAAAACGCTTGGCGTGCATTGGAACGTTGTGGGTGCATCCTTCTACGGCCTCCACAAACTTACCCAAGCGCAATATGAAGACCTTGATGCCGCAATCGACGCGATGGCCGAACGCATTCGTGCGCTTGGTCATCTTGCGCCTGCGAGCTTTGGCGATTTTGCCAAACGCAGTGTGCTCAAGAGCGAGTCTACAATCGCAACGGCCGATGAAATGATCAACGAATTGGTTGCCGACAATGAAGCAATCGCGCGCCGGATGCGCGAGGCTGTCAAAGTTGCCGACGACGCCGATGATGTTTTCACCGCTGACATGCTCACCGCGCGTATCGGCGTCCACGAACAAAATATCTGGATGCTAAGCGCGCATAATGCTGGCTGATCCCAAAATGCCACACATTCAAAATCTGTCTGATTGATACAAAGGAAATAACGTGCAACTGCACAACACACCCCCAACGGACGGTGCTTTTGGTATGACAGGTAAACTTGATCCAGTACGTAACGGTGCAAAAGATCGATCATCTGCAAAACCGGGGTGGGCCGACGGTCTCCAAAAGCTCTACGATTCGGTTGTTGATGAGCCTCTCCCCGACGCATTCGAGGATTTGCTCAGAAAACTGGATCAAAGTGATGATGGTTGAAACCAGCACTGATCAATCACGGTCTGCCGATTTCAAACGGCGTTTGGCTGATGTCATCCCGCATCTCCGCGCGTTTGCGCGCGGGCTATGCGGTCGGCCCGATATGGCTGATGACCTTGTTCAGGAAACGATGCTTAAAGCATGGTCAGCGCGCGAGCGATTTGAAGAGGGCACGAACATGCGCGCCTGGACGTTCGTGATTCTGCGTAACACCTATCTTTCCGAAATCAGGCGCAATCGCTTCACGGGCGACTATGACGAAAGCGTTGCCGAGCGGATCATGGTCGTGAAGGCAGATCAGGAAGGGCCAATGCACCTCGCCGATCTTCACCGCGCGCTGCTCAAACTGCCGCAGGAACGGCGGGAGGCCCTGCTGCTTGTTGGTGCCGGTGGCTTTAGCTATGAAGAGGCCGCTGCAATCTGCAACTGCGCGGTTGGCACTATGAAAAGCCGCGTTGGCCGCGCACGCGCCGCACTCACCCGAATGCTCGAAGGTGATGATATGCCAGCCTATCACGCATCTGACACCCGCACCGCCCATGCTGATATTATTGCGGAAATGAACTTAGTCGCTGGCCGGGCCGCTTAAAGGCCGCCCGGCCAGCGCAGAATTGGTTCAAGAGCGCGGGTAAACCCACGCCGTTTCGCGGGCAAAATTCTCATTTGCAAATGACCAGTTGAACAGTTTCTCAACGACGGCTTTTACATATTTGGGTCGTTCATTTTGTTGATCAAGATAATAAGCATGTTCCCACACATCAATCGTCAGCAGCGGCTTGACACCAAGCGTCAGCGGCGTTCCCGCGTCATGCGTTTCGAGTAGAGCTGGCTTATCTTCACTCATCACCAGCCACACCCACCCTGATCCGAAATGCGCCTCAGCCATCATCGCCATTTCGGCGCGAAGTTCATTAAGACCACCAAATTCTGAAACAATCGCAGTTTCAAGTTTGGGGTTGGGTGCGGCCTGCTTTTCGGGCGCGATACTCTCCCAATAAAAGGCGTGGTTCCATGCCTGCGCCGCTGGATTAAACAGCTCAGCATCGCCGTCTTGTTCAGCCGCCATGATAATCTCTTCAAGCGAAGCGCTATCAAGGCACCCGCCCTCAATCGCGGCGTTGGTTTTATCAACATAGGATTTCTGGTGCTTGCCGTGATGAAGCGTTACGGTTTCCGCTGAGATATGCGGCGCAAGTGCAGCCGGAGCAAAGGGTAGTTTTGCAAGGATAATCGACATTTTTAGGGTTCCTTCTGTCTCTAATCTAACATTTGAGATCAATCAAAGTTGCAGTCGCCATAAAAAAGGGCGGCCGTAAAAACGACCGCCCCGATTTTTCAACTGACTCAGTTGAACTTATTTGCCATCAGCCGCGTTGCGAACGGCATCAGCCTTATTTTCCATCGCATCGGCTTTCATCTCAGCCGCATCGCGCATGGCACCCGCCTTATTTTCCATATTTTGCTCAGTCGCTGAGTCCACGCCGTCAGCCTTATTATCCATCATGTCAGCCTTGCTTTCCATAGCGTCAGCATTGATGTCTGCGGCGTCACGCGTAACGTCAGCCTGATCTTCCATCTTGTCAGCGGTCACTTCGGCTTCCTGCTCAGCCTTTGTTCCGCAAGCCGAAAGTGTCAGACCAAGAGCAACTGCACTCGCGGCAATTGCGATTTTTTTGATATTCTGATTCATAATAATTCCTTCGATTAAAAATGGACGGGTTTAACGAACCGACCCGCGACGGATGAGGTTGACGATCCCGAGCAGTACGACCGCACCGAGAAACGAAACAAACAGCGATTTAATATCAAGCGCGCCCGATGTAATCGGCGATCCACCAATCAGCGGCGTGATAAGAAACCCTGCGAGCATCGCGCCGACAATGCCAACCACGATGTTGAGGATAATGCCTTGCTGACCATCAGTGCGCATAACCATGCTTGCAAGCCAGCCGAGCACGCCGCCAACGACGAGGAGGATAATAAGGTTCATGATGTTTCTCCGTTTGTGATGGGAGGATAACTGTCTGTGAGGTGAACGGTTCCCACGGCTTTGCTAAAAAGCGACGAAAATGCGCTGGAACCAAAGCCAAGACGGTGTGTTGAGTGGGTGAACAAGGATATAATTTCATGCAGAATATTCAGGACGACCCGGTTAAGCTCACCAGCACTGAGGCCCGCGCAGGCAGGACACCGCACATCGTGCGTTATGTGCTTGGGTTTTCGCTGCTATTGACAGTTATCGGAATGGTGGCCGTCTTGGGCTTCGGGTTCACGCTAACCGGGGCGGTTTGAGAGCAGACACTGATTAAGCTGAGGTTGTGATGGAGGCGCTGTAAGCTTAGCCAAGGGTTAGTGGTTATTTGCCACACGCTTGACGCCGTCTCGAAACACTTCTGCTCCAAAATTCATTAGCAGACCAAGCGATCTGTTGGTCAGGCGCAAATAGGTCAAAAGCTGTTTGGCATGAACGGGGGCCATGCGTTCGACAGATTTTAACTCAATGATCAGTGTGTCATTGACCAGTAAATCAATCCGGAAACCTTCGCGCAGGATGCGGCCTTCATATTGGATATCGACAGGTATCTGCCGTTGCACTCGTAAACCGCGCTGTTCCAAACAATCGGCAAGGATCACCTCGTAAACCGATTCCATCAACCCCGGCCCAAAGGCTTTGTGAACTTTATACCCGCAATCAACGGCAATCTTTGCCAGTGCTTCAATCCCAAGTTCCGAACCATCCATTTGCAACCCTTTTTTGCGCCTTGGCGCCTTTGCGTGAAACTGTATGACCTATCGGGCGTGCGGTGTGGTGAGGTTAGTAGGACTCACGCAAAGGCGCAAAGGCGCGAATGAGGTTTTTACAACACTATTTGTCCTAAAATATGCCGAAGGCTGTTCTTATTTTCAATCTTCCTAAAAATAAAAAAGCCAATATTCATCGGCCAAAGTGATCGAAAGTCACTTGCACATTTTTGCGCCTTTGCGCCTTTGCGTGAAACTGCATGAACTATCGGGCGTGCGCTGCAGTGAGGTTAGTAGGACTCACGCAAAGGCGCGAAGGCACGAATGTTTTTTGTAACCATAAATCCCATGTTCGTTAGTTAGGAGTAATTGGATTGTCTGGATTCCAATTAGGAATAGTACCACCAGAAAACTGTTTGATCTCTTCTAAAAAAATATTTCGTCCGGTGATTTCAGCAATGTAGAGGTGAACGGATCCTCTTATAATTGTCGTAGGAACGACTAGGCTAATAACGGCGGCTTGGAAATCATCAGGAGACGCAAGCGTATGGAAATCTGTGTAAGGAATATCAGCATAAGATTTATAAATGGATCCCCAAACAGTCAATGATCGACGCAATTTATGCAAAATATAAAGTTGTCGGTAACCCTCGGCTGCTTCTGAAACAGCATTGGTGTTTAGAAGATCTGTCATTTCTAAAACCAATGCGCAACGATTTATAAAACCTGGTACATCGCGTCTAATGATAAATTCGTCCAAAGCTTCATCACTTTTAACGAACGACAGTCGCTCTTCAAGCATTGCCAAAAAACTCAATAGATTTGCCTTATCTCGCTTAGCTCGCTTCCACGCTTGATAATTAATAACCCAAATTGAACCAATGACCGTTATCGCTGCGCCTAGCACGGCCCCTAAAAAGTTTAGAATTTCGCCATTTGACGGTGACATAATAATATACGCCTTAACATCAAGATTTCGAAGGTGTCGGCATCATTTCCCTCACCCCAACCCCGCACACGCCTTCTCAAGCCACACCTTCGCATCGCCTTCCAACTGCGGGCCGACGACTGCGAGCACCTGTGTGTGATAGTCATCCCACCAGCGGAGTTCGTCGCGGTTCATGATTGAGGTGTCGACCAGCGTTCGGTCAATCGGCGCAAAGGTCAAAGTCTCGAAGCCGAAATAGCGCCCCTCTGCGCCCGCAATCTCGCGTTCCTCAACCAGCACGAGGTTTTCGATGCGGATGCCGTATTCGCCCGTTTTATAATATCCCGGCTCGTTTGAGAGGAACATGCCGGGAAGCAAAGGCTCGTCCGTCCCC
Source organism: Sphingomonadales bacterium (assembly GCA_043747445.1). Taxonomy (GTDB): domain Bacteria; phylum Pseudomonadota; class Alphaproteobacteria; order Sphingomonadales; family Sphingomonadaceae; genus Aquisediminimonas. Next base: position 4,129 of record JAYTPB010000049.1, on the reverse strand, counting down.
GCCTGTCCGCCAGAGAACTTCCCGATCCGCTGCGGGCCTTCATGAACGGCAAGGAAGCTGCCGACGCCGTGGCCGGTGCCGTGGGCATAATCGACGCCTGCGGCCCAGAGGTGCATCCGTGCGAGCGTATCCAACTGCGCGCCGCGTGTACCCTCAGGAAAAGTCGTCCTTGCGAGCGCGATATGGCCTTTGAGGACGCGGGTGAAGCGGTCTTTCATTTCCGCGCTCGGCTCTCCCGGCCCCACCCAGACGGTGCGAGTCACATCCGTCGTGCCGTCCAGATATTGCCCGCCTGAATCGACCAGATAGACGCTTGATGGATCAATCCGGCGGTTGGTGGTTTCATCAACCTTATAATGGCAGATCGCGCCGTTGGGGCCAGCACCCGAGATTGTGTCGAATGACAAATCCTTGAGCTTGCCCGTCGCAACACGGAAATCACGCAGTTTGGCGGCGGCGGAAAGCTCAGTCAGTGCGCCCTTGGGCGCTTCGCCTTCAAGCCAGTGGAGGAAGCGGCTGAGCGCGGCCCCATCACGTTTTTGCGCAGCACGGTGACCGGCTTGTTCAACCGGGTTTTTCTGCGCCTTGGGCAGGATCGTTGGATCGCGCAGCGGCACAATCTGCGCGCCACCCGCTGCCAGTCGATCAAAGATCGCCGCCACCGCGCGGTCAGGATCAACCGCAATCCGCTTGCCCTTCAAATTGCCAAGCGCTGGCGCGAAAGCCGAGCGCGGATGAATGCGGACGGCATTGCCAAGATGCTGGCGCACAGCGTCATCGACTTTCTCCGGCTCAACATAAAGATCCGCCGTGCCATCCGCCCCAAGCATAGCGAATGACAGCGCAACCGGCGTGTGCGAAACATCGTCACCGCGAATGTTGAACGTCCACGCGACTGAGTCGAGTGCGGAAATCACGGCTGCATCAAGATTATGCTGAGTCAGCCAATCGGCCACCGCCGCGCGTTTTTGCGCCGAGCTTTGCCCGCTATATTGATCGTCAAGCGCGATCATCTTTGCGTCCGATGGCGCTGGCTGTTCGGCCCAGACCGCATCAACTGGATTGCGATCAACCGCCACCAGTTCAGCCCCTTTTTCCGCGAGCGCCTTGGCCGCAGCCTCAGCCCAACCCTTGGTGTGTACCCACGGGTCATAGCCAATCCGCCCACCAGCCGCCGCATGTTCGGCAAGCCAATCGGCGATACTGGTTTCGGGCACGCCGACATATTGCCAATGTTTGGCCGATACCTGTTCGCGCACCTGAATCGTATAGCGACCGTCAGTGAAGATCGCGGCCTCCTCACTCATCACCACAGCGGTTCCGGCTGATCCACCAAAGCCCGTTAGCCAGCCAAGCCGCTGGGCATATTCGCCAACATATTCGGACATATGCTCATCACAAATCGGCACGACGAAACCGTCAAGACGATCAGACTTTAACTGCTCACGCAGCGCGGCGAGGCGATCTTCGTAGGTGGACATGGCTATTGAGGCTCCCAAGGGTTGAGAAGTTTGACGCCAAGCGGCGCGAAATCGGCGGTGTTGCGGGTAACGACAGTAAGATTATGGACAAGTGCAGTGGCGGCAATAAAGGCATCAAGTTCGGGGCGCGGATCAGGGACATGCAATGCGGCGCACTGCGTCACCACGGCCTGATCAATGTGAAGAATGCGTCCGGCGAGCGAGGGGATCACCGATTGATCAAGCCAAACGCGAAGCATGTTGCCTTGGCTGGCGTCCTTGCGCGCCATGCGCCTTTGGCCGCGTTCAAGCTCAAGCAAAGTGATCACCGAAATAAATTGAAGCTGGCTGGAGATTTTCTTTGCCCAAGCGGCAACTTGAGCACTCCCCTTGCCAGTCCCGATCCGGCGAAATTCGGACAGAACATTGGTATCGATCAGATACATTAGGAAAGATCAATCTCACGGTTTGAAATCTCTTTTGATCGCGGAAGCAGCCAGTCTTCATCAGCAATATGGGCAGTCTCAGGGCTGGCAAGAAGTTCGGCAAGGCTAGGCTCCTTGCCAAGCAGCCGCCGATACTCGTCGTGGGTCAGAAGGACATGCTCAAATTTGCCGCGCTCAGTGATGAACACCGGCCCGCTGCGCGCCGCGCGCTTGGCCCGACCGACGTCTTGGTTAAATTCTCGGCTGGAGAGAGTCGTTATTCCCATAATGTAGCAACATTACTACATTCTCAGTTTATGGTCAATCTTTGCACTCTGCTGACAAACGGCTAGACCCGCGATTATGACACATCGATTCCTCATCGTGCTTGCCGCTGCCTGCGTTCTTGCTACCCCCACCCTTGCCCAGAAAGCTCTAATGACTGATACTTCAAAATCACCCATCGCCACCAAAATACCCCACAGCTACACCCGCCACGGCGTTACCATCAGCGATGATTATCATTGGCTCAAAGATCAGGGCTATCCCAAGGTCGATGACGTTCCGGTGCTTGATTATCTCAAGGCCGAAAATGCCTATTTCGAGGCACAGATGAAGCCCCACGCAGCGCGGGTCGAAACGATTTTCACCGAGATGAAGGCGCGGCTGAAAGAGGATGAGTCGACCGTTCCGCAAAAGGACGGCGCCTATATCTATTGGGAAACTTACGAAAAAGGCGCGCAGTATAAAAAATGGATGCGCAGACCCGTGGCCGGTGGCCCCGACGAAGTGATGCTTGACGAGGCAAAACTTGCTGAGGGGAAGGAATATTTCCGCCTCGGCGCACTCAGCGTGAGCCGCGATGACCGGATGATGGCGTATTCGACCGACACTGACGGGTCAGAGCGTTTCACCGTCCGTTTCCGCGATCTGACGACGGGCAAAGAGCTTCCCGATACGATCCCCGGCATGAACGGCAGTCTGGTTTTCAGCGCCGATGGCAAGCACTTGCTCTACACCCCGGTTAATGCGCAGTGGCGCTCCGAAAAGGCGATGCTCCATACGCTTGGTACGCCAGTCTCGGCAGACAAAATCCTCTACAAAGAGGCTGACCAGGGCTTTCAAGTTGGCATCAGCAGCACGCAGTCAGACAAATATATTGTCCTTTCAACCGGCGATAACGCAACGAGCGAGCTCCGCCTGATCCCTGCGAGCGATCCGCTGGCCAAGCCCATCGTGATCCGCGCGCGCAAGGTTGGCGTTGAATATGATGTTGAGGAGCATGAGGGCACGCTCTTCATCCACACCAATGACACCAGCACTCAGTTTCGGCTGGTAACGGCGAGCCTCGACAAGCCGGGCGAATGGACTGAACGCATTGCGCCTTCCAAAGATTTCTACATGACTGGGGTGACGACCTTTGCCGATTTCTTCGTAGTTGAGGGGCGTGATCGCGGCCTCGATCAGATTGAGATCCACAGCTATGCAGGCGGCGCGCCAAAGCGAGTGCCCTTCCCCGAGGCAAGCTATTCCGCAGGGCTAGATGACAACCCCGAATATAAGATTAGCAAGCTGCGCGTATCATACGAATCAATGGTCACGCCAGACACGGTGTTTGATTATGATCTGGCGGATGCAAAGCTGACCACGCTCAAGGTGCAGGAAATCCCGAGCGGTTATGACGCAAGCCAATACACCACCGAACGCGTCGAAATCACCGCGCGCGATGGCACTAAGGTGCCGGTGTCTGTGGTTTACAAAAAAGGCTTTAAGAAGGACGGCAATGGCCCGCTCTATCTCTATGCCTACGGCGCTTATGGCTATGCGATCCCGCCGGGATTTTCAACCGTGCGGCTATCCTATCTTGATCGCGGCTTTGCCTATGCCATCGCCCATATTCGTGGCGGCGATGATCTGGGCCAGCAGTGGCAGTTGGATGGCAAGCTGACCAAGCGCACCAACACCTTCAATGATTTTGTCGATAGCGCCAAGGGGCTGATCGCACTTGGCTTTGCGAGAGCAGGCCGCGTGGTCGCCGCAGGCGGCTCCGCAGGCGGCGAACTGATGGGCGTGGTCGTCAACACCAACCCCGAACTATGGGGCGCGGTCGCGGCGCATGTGCCGTTCGTTGATGTGCTCAACACGATGCAGGATGAGAGCCTGCCGCTAACGCCGGGCGAATGGCCCGAATGGGGCAACCCGATCACCGACAAAGCCGCGTTTGACCTGATCCACAGCTACTCA
>JAYTPB010000048.1:0-2455 GCA_043747445.1 Sphingomonadales bacterium | reverse complement strand
GCAGTGCCCGAACCAGCCACTTGGGCAATGATGATCACTGGCTTTGGTATGGTCGGCGGGACGATGCGCCGCCGCCGCACGAGGGTGCAAAGTGCGCTTGCCTAAAAATTGAGCAGGGGGATGCTCAAGAAGACCCCGCCGTGCGACCCCGGCGGGGTCTTCATTATAGCCCTAGCGCGGATCAAATGCCTCGATAATCGGGCACGCGCCGCCTTTGCCTGATGCGCAGGTGGCGCGGAGTCGTTCGAGCGCGGTGCGTGAGGCTTCGAGTTCGTGGATTTTGATATCAAGTGCGGCGATCCGTTCGGCCGCCATTGCGTGGATGCGCGTGCGATCCTCAGTGCGGTCAAGTGCGAGCAGTTCAGTGATTTCTTCAAGCGTGAAGCCAGCGCCCTGCGCGCGCCTTATGAAGCTTAGCCGGCGGAGATCATCAGGGCCATAATGCCGCACCGCGCCGATCGCTTGGGGCACCTCAAGCAAGCCGCGCCTTTGATAGTAGCGTACCGTCTCAACCCCGACGCCAACGGCCTTCGCCAGTCCTGCAATCGTCACATTGTTTTTCATGCTTGACTCCGTACTATGGTACGGCTGCTATAGCGTGATTCGCCAGTTGGCACCACAGGAGAAAACCAATGTCGAATCCAGTAAAAGCCAAGCCAGCACACGCCCCCGCAGCGGCTGTATCCACGCCAAAGCGGGGCACGTGTCGCTGCAATCCATGCACCTGCGTGGATTGCCAGTGCTAATACTAATGCGCTGAAAAAACGGTGGGGACGGCGTGAGGCCATCCCCACCGCCAGTGTTACAGCGACGTCGATGGGACGGCGGCGCTGCCTTTGGCTCTCTGCGCGGGGGAAACCACGCGTTCGAACGTCTCACTATATTTGGGGTGTTCGGTGCCCATCATCTTGTCCCAAAAGCGGAAGTAAAATCCGTAATTATGGTTGAAGCTGCCCGAATGGTGCATGTCATGATGCGTCGTCGTGCTGATCCACGCAGTCAGCGGCGTTTTAAGCCACCAGCGCGGGTGAAGCTCAACGCCTGCATGGCCCATCACATTGCGGATGATTTGCAGGTTGAGGAAGGTGAACATCACCCACGGCGGGGTCGGCACGAAAAACTGCCAGATCGGCACGAAGATCGCCATCACAAACGCCTCTGGCATCGCAAACGCATAGGCAGTGAACGGCGTTGGCGTTACGGTCTTGTGGTGGAAACGGTGGAATGTTTTGAACAGGCGCGGGTGGTGCATTGTCCGGTGCGCCCAATAGAAATACGCATCATGCGCAATGACCATCGCAACCAGCAGGCCAATACCGGGGAGCCAGCCCATATCGCGGTCAAACGGTTGCAGCACATCGGTCTTGCGCCCCCAGATGACGAGGACGGTGATCAGCACATAAACAAGACAGGTTTGGAATGAAGCGACCAGCTCGCGCTGGATATCTGCGCGGGTCGCCTCTCGCGCTTGGATTTTGCGGCTGGCCAATTGCGTGCGCCGCATCATCCAGACGATTGCAGCAAACAGACTTGCCGCGATAATGTAGCGGCCAAAATCAAAGGTGAAGGCATGCAATCCATGATCGCGCAGGATTTCCAGTGGTAGGAGAAGGTCGTTCATAAAAGTCAGTTCCGTTACAAAAGCTGTTCTGGTTTGCCGCAGTTGCAATTACGGCACTCCCTCTAGTTCAATTTCGACTAGCCGATTTCGGAATCAACCAGTCGGAGCCGCACGATACGCACTCGGTGTGCAGCCTTCAGCATCGCGAAAGGCGCGGTTAAAGGGGCCGAGCGAACCAAAACCAGCGTCAAGCGCGATGGTGAGGATTGGCACGTCCCGCTGGCTAGGATCAGTGAGCGCCGCCTTCACTTCGGCAAGACGGTAGCCGTTGAGGAAGGTCGCAAAGTTGCGGTGACCAAGCTGGCCATTGATTAAGCGGCGCAGGCGATATTCCTGCTCACCAAGTTGAGCGGCAAGTGCGGCAATTGTAAGGGTTTCATCACGGTGCGGTTTTTGATGCTCCATAAAGGCGAGCAGCCGATTGGCGAGCGGATCATCAAGTGGCATCGGTTCTTCGCGTCGTGGTTCAGCAATAGGTGAAGCGAATAAATCGGGATGACGAATGCCGAACATCGTGGCGCACAGCGCGCCTGTGAGCAGCGGGATACCAAGATTGATAACCCAGAAAATCATATTCGGATCTGGATCAAGATTGGCAATAAATCCTGCCCCAACGACAAGCAGAACATAGCCCCCAACTGCGGCAACAAAACGCGTGCGCAGCCTCCGCCGCCCTTCAACAAGATCGCCCGCGCGCCCGCGCCACGCCACCCACAGCCCAGCAATAGCAAAGCTTGCCCAAAACAAACGTACCAGCATATCAATCGCAAAGTAGCGATTACGCCCGCTGCCAAATGTCAAAAGCGCATAGCCTTCAAGCACCACACACGCCGC
>JAYTPB010000047.1:0-64170 GCA_043747445.1 Sphingomonadales bacterium | reverse complement strand
TAAATCTGGATGGGTCTACCTTATCAATTATGGGGGAGGAGAATATAAAGTTGGCCACTCTTTTACCCCGAATCAGCGCTTAGGCAACCTTGATCGCCACACTCCTAAAACGCTTGATGAAGTGTTTAGAATTGAGACTGATGATCCTCCTGGCGTTGAAGCCTATTGGAAGAAACGGTTCGACAAGCAAAAAATCAAAAATGAGTTTTTTGAGCTCTCAAATTCCGATGTCGCCGCATTCAAGCGGTGGCGAAAAATATACTGAATAGGAAAATCTAATGTCCTCATACGATCTCATCGTCCTCGGCTCTGGCCCCGGTGGCTATGTTGCGGCGATCCGGGCGGCGCAACTCGGCCTCAAGGTTGCCATCATCGAACGCGAAAACCTCGGCGGTATCTGCCTCAACTGGGGGTGTATCCCGACGAAGGCGCTGCTGCGGTCGGCGGAGATTTTTCATTACATGCAGCACGCGGGCGATTACGGGCTGATCGCGACCAACATCAGCGCTGATATAAACGCGGTGGTCAAACGTTCGCGCGGGGTGGCGAAGCAGCTTAATCAGGGCATTGGCCATTTGATGAAGAAGAATAAGATCGCGGTTCATATGGGCGACGGCGCGATCACCGCACCCGGAAAGCTCACCGTCACCAAGGATGGCAAGGCCGAAGACCTCACCGCCAAGAATATCATCATCGCCACAGGTGCCCGCGCGCGCGATTTGCCGTTTGCGCCAGCGGACGGGAAACGCATCTGGACGTACCGTCACGCGATGGTGCCGCCTGAGATGCCGACCAAGCTGCTCGTCATCGGATCAGGCGCAATCGGCATCGAATTTGCGAGCTTTTACAATGACATGGGCGCTGCGGTAACCGTGGTTGAAATGCTTGACCGCGTCGTGCCGGTTGAAGACGCCGACATATCAACATTCCTCGAAAAGGCGCTGACCAAGCAGGGCATCACGATCATGACCGGAGCAGGCGTTGAAACGATCAAGGCGAGTGCCACCGGCATTTCTGCAAGTATCAAGGGCAAGGATGGCAAGGTCGTCACGTCCGAATTTAGCCATGTGATCGTCGCGGTCGGCATCGTGCCCAATACTGAGAATATCGGGCTAGAAGCGCTCGGCATCAAAACAACCAAGGGGCATATCGATACCGACGCGATGTGCCGCACCAATGTGCCCGGCATCTGGGCGATTGGCGATGTCACCGCGCCGCCTTGGCTGGCGCACAAGGCGAGCCATGAGGGCGTCATTGCGGCAGAGGCAATCGCTGGCGGCCACCCGCACGCGATGGACCCGCTCAACATTCCGGGCTGCACCTATTGCCACCCGCAAATCGCAAGCGTTGGCCTGACCGAGGCCAAGGCGAAGGCGGCGGGCTATGATGTGAAGGTCGGCAATTTCCCTTTCATCGGCAATGGCAAGGCGATTGCGCTTGGTGAGGCCGAGGGCTTCATTAAAACGGTGTTTGATGCGAAGACGGGCGAGCTTCTCGGCGCGCATATGATCGGCGCGGAGGTCACCGAACTGATCCAGGGTTATACCGTGGGCAAAACAGCCGAACTGGTCGAGGCCGATTTCATGGGCACCGTCTTCCCGCATCCGACGCTGAGTGAGATGATGCACGAAAGTGTGTTGAGTGCTTACGGACGGGCACTGCATTTTTAGAGGTTTGGAGCGCTCTAAAAAAATAACTGTCCTACACGCGTCCGCTTTGGCAGACTTGCGCCGCTCCACTTTTGGAACCGAGATTGGCAGGCCCATGAAAAACTACCGATTCAGTGTAAACTTCCTGAGATTTCCGCGAAAAATGATTGAGACACTCTCGCTCATGAATCGACCAGTCTGATGGCTCTAGGCACCCACGACTTCACCCTCGATCCACGCAATGATGCGATCCTGATCAATGTGAACGGCACACTCGCCCCGCGTGCGCAGGCGGTGGTTTCGGTATTTGACAGCGACATTTTGAATGATCCGGCGGGGCCGCATCCTGATGATGGAATTTGGGGCAGGCATTGGTACTGCGCGGTTGAGGCAAGCACTAGGTTTGCGCCGTCGCCGACGAATATGCCCAAGCTGAGCGACGCCGCTCGCAGAATCGCCAATGAACGTCAGGCGGATTATGCGCGGCTGGCGGCATTGCGGATTAAGACCGCCGCGCAGGATAAAGCCATCCCAGTTGATCCCGCCGCGTGGCTGCGCTAAGGGCCACGGCTTGATCCGAATTGGAATTGCACTCAGCTCATGTACACCTTTTTTCTCGTCGTTCACGCCATTGTCGCGGCTGCCCTTGTTGGCGTTATTCTTATGCAGCGTTCTGAAGGCGGCGGGCTGGCAGGCGGCGGTAATCCGGCGGGGCTGATGTCGGCGCGCGGTGCGGCGGATTTCCTCACGCGGATGACATCGGTGTTGGCAACCTTGTTTGTCACGCTTTCGATTGCGCTCGCCGCGATTGCGATCACCAATCGTGCGCCTGATGACCTTGATACATCGCTTGCGCGCAAGGCCGCCACCGCGCCTGTTGCCCCGCCGATGGGTGTGCCAATGGCAGGCGGAACGCCGAGCCAGCCAGCAGGTGAAGGGCCGATCATCGAAGATAATATAGTTGTACCAGCAAAGCCTGACGCAAAGCCATCGGCCGAAAAAGCGACGCCAAAGCCAGCCGCGCGTGAGGCTGCACCTGCGGCTAAAGTCGCGACGCCCAAGCCAGAGGCTGCCAAACCTGCGGCTGAAAAAGCGGCCCCTCCACCCGTTGCAGCGCCACCAGTGGAAACGGGAAATAGCCCACAATAATATTTTCGTTTTTGGGATTCTCGGCCTTGCCTATTCGGGGGGACAGCGCTTAAGCCTCTTCTCCCATGGCGCGGTTTATTTTTATCACCGGCGGCGTGGTTTCCTCGCTCGGCAAAGGTCTCATGGCGGCGTCGCTTGGCGCGCTGTTGCAAGCACGCGGCTATAAAGTCCGCATTCGCAAATTTGATCCTTATTTAAATGTCGATCCGGGGACGATGTCGCCCTATCAGCACGGCGAAGTCTATGTGACTGATGACGGCGCAGAGACTGATCTTGATCTTGGCCATTATGAACGTTTCACCGGGGTTTCGGCGCGGCAGTCAGACAATGTAACCTCGGGCCGGATTTACCAGCAAATCATTACGCGCGAACGGCGCGGTGATTATCTTGGTGCGACGGTACAGGTGATCCCCCACGTCACCGATGCGATTAAGCAGTTTGCTCAAGCCGAGACCGATGATCTTGATTTTGTCCTGTGTGAAATTGGTGGAACCGTTGGCGATATCGAATCGCTGCCGTTCATTGAGGCGATCCGTCAGCTTCGCAACGATATTGGCCGCACGAATACGGTGTTTATCCATGTGACACTCGTGCCCTATATCGCTGCGGCGGGCGAACTGAAGACCAAGCCAACGCAGCATAGCGTGCGCGAATTAACGAGCCTTGGCATTCAGCCCGATATCCTGCTGTGCCGCACTGAACATCCCCTGCCCGAGGGGGAGCGCGCCAAGATCGCGCTTTTCTGCAACGTCCGTAAAGAAGCCGTTATTCAGGCGCTTGACGCCTCATCAATCTATGCCGTTCCGCTGCAATATCACCGTGAGGGGCTTGATGATGAAGTGCTGCGCGCGTTTGGGATTGAACCCGGCGCTGCACCCGATTTGAGCCGCTGGAATGATGTGATAGACCGGCAATCCAATCCCGAAGGCGAAGTCACCATCGGCGTCGTCGGCAAATATGTCGGGCTTCAGGATGCGTATAAATCTCTCAATGAAGCACTCGCTCACGGCGGGATCGCCAACCGCGTGAAGGTGCATATCCGCTGGATTGATGCCGAGCTGTTTGAAAGCGCAGACAGCGATGTCGCCGCGCTGCTTGAGCCGCTTGACGCAATCCTTGTGCCCGGTGCGTTTGGCGAACGCGGGGCCGAGGGCAAAATCGCGAGCATCCGCTTCGCGCGTGAACGGGGTGTGCCCTTCTTTGGCATTTGCTTTGGAATGCAAATGGCCTGTGTTGAAGCGGCGCGCAACCTTGGCGGGATTGCGACGGCGTCTTCAACCGAATTTGGGCCGACGTCAGAACCCGTCGTTGGCCTGATCACCGAATGGATGACAGCAGAGGGACTACAACAGCGCGAGGCAGGCGGCGATCTTGGCGGCACGATGCGGCTTGGTGCCTATGACGCAGTGCTGACGGGCAACAGCCATATCGCGAGCATCTATAACAGCACGATGATTTCGGAGCGCCACCGTCACCGCTACGAGGTGAATGTCGGTTACCGCGACGTGCTTGAGAAAAACGGGCTACTGTTCAGCGGCATGTCACCCGATGGTGCGCTGCCAGAGATTGTTGAGCGGCCTGATCATCCGTGGTTTGTAGGGGTGCAATTCCATCCCGAACTCAAGAGCCGCCCACTTGATCCGCATCCGTTGTTTGCGAGTTTCGTGGCAGCGGCGGTCAAGCAGAGTCGGCTGGTTTAATCTCGCGCATCAATCCTTCTTGCGCGGTCGAGGCAACGAGTGTGCCATCGCGGGTGAAGATTGATCCGAAATTCATACTTCGCCCGCCGCCAGTCCACGGACTTTGGCAGGCATAGAGCAGCCAGTCATCAACCTGGCACGGCGCGTGAAACCAGATCGCATGATCAAGGCTGGTCGAAAAAACATTGTCGTGCATCCAGCTTAGCCCGTGCGGCAATGTGCCTGTCGAGAGCAGCGACATATCAGTGGCATAGGCAAGGATCGCGCGGTGCATCGCGGCATCATCGCCAATCGGTTTGGCGAGGCGGAACCACGTGTTTTGGATCGGAGCGCTTTTTTCGCCGACTAACCAATTGCGCGGCTCAACTGGGCGCGATTCAAATGGACGCGGGCGGGTGAAGATTCTCTGGTAACGCTCAGGAATCCGGTCACGCAGTTCGGCGCGAATTTCGGCATCGCTGCGAAGCGCCTCAGGCATTGCGACTTGCGGCATGATCGCCTGATGCGAAAGCCCGGTTTCAGGGCGCTGAAAGGAGGCTGACAGCGTGAGGATCACCTTGTCATTCTGTCGGGCGACAACGCGACGATTCGAGAAACTGCCGCCGTCATAATCGCGTTCAACTTGATACTGGGTTTCGCTCCCTTCAGCACCTGGCCGCATGAAATAGGCGTGGAGCGAATGCGCAATTCGGTCTTCAGCAACCGAATTTTGCGCCGCCATCAAGGCTTGTGCGATCACCTGACCACCAAATACACGCCCGATACCATCAGGCTTGATCCCGCCCAGATAACTGTCATCACCAATCGCTGTCACAGTGAGCAAAGCGATCAGCGCGTCAACTTCGCGGTAGTTAGGATTGTAATCGGCTTTTGTCACTATGGCCTCACAGGATTGATGTTGCCGTCAATGCCGTGCCGATTGCCTTTGAGCAAGCCTGATTAGAGAAGCCCTGCCTCACGAAAGCTATATTGTTGATCGCCTGCGACAATTACATGATCGTCAATGGAAACACCAAGTGGACTGAGTATACGCGCCATATCGCGTGTCTGTTTAATGTCGTTACGGCTCGGTTTAGGGTCACCGCTTGGATGATTGTGCACTAAAATAATACTATGTGCGTTCAGGTTGAGCGCATTATGCGTAATTTTCCGGATAGGCACTGAAAGTGTATCAATACCATCTGAACAGGCTTCACCAACTTGGATTAAGCGGTGCTGATCGTCAAAATAACCAATTACCAGATGTTCGATACTTTTATCGGCTATTTGATAAGATGCACGGATACAAAACGCTTTCACATTTTTTGTCGGAAAATCAGGGTGAAAATTGTATAAAGGCGACATACTCTTACTTTGAATCAACTCGCCCTTAGATGCCAGCTTTGAAAAATCCATTTTGGACTGATCGAACGTATAAATTATCCAATGTGGAATAAGAACACAAAGTGTAACTCCTGCAATTGAAAAAAGTTCCCTGTTATGTGATTTGCGCGCGCGGGCTAAGCCTTCTAAGGTTGCCCAAACTCATATCATTGGAGCAGTTATGGCGGCGATGCGGCAAATCGATCATTTTATCTCAGGCGGCGCCGGTGATGGCAGTGCGCGCGTTGGTGATGTGTTTGATCCCAACAATGGCGGCGTCCAAGCCCAAGTCGCACTCGGCGATGCCGCAGTGCTCGAACGCGCGGTGCAGGCCGCTTTGAAAGCGCAACCGGCGTGGGCGGCGACCAATCCGCAGCGGCGGGCGCGCGTGATGTTCAATTTCAAAGCGCTGGTTGAGTCCAATATGGACGCGCTCGCGCACATGCTTTCCTCCGAGCACGGCAAAGTGATCGCCGACTCGAAGGGCGATATTCAGCGCGGACTTGAAGTGATAGAATTTTGTTGCGGCATCCCGCATGTGTTGAAAGGCGAATATACCCAAGGTGCGGGGCCGGGCATTGATGTTTACTCAATGCGTCAGCCGCTTGGCATTGGTGCAGGCATTACGCCGTTTAACTTCCCCGCGATGATTCCGCTTTGGATGTCAGGCGTTGCGATTGCGACGGGCAACGCGTTCATCATTAAACCAAGCGAACGCGATCCGTCAGTGCCGGTGCGTTTGGCCGAACTCTTCATTGAAGCGGGCCTGCCAGAGGGCATTTGTCAGGTCGTCCACGGTGACAAGGAAATGGTTGACGCGATCCTTGATCATCCAGCGATTGCAGCGGTGAGCTTTGTGGGTTCATCCGACATCGCGCACTATGTTTATCAACGCGGCGTTGCTGCGGGCAAACGCGTGCAGGCGATGGGCGGGGCAAAGAATCACGGGATTGTAATGCCCGATGCTGATCTTGATCAGGTGGTGAATGATCTTTCGGGCGCGGCGTTTGGTTCGGCGGGTGAACGCTGCATGGCATTGCCAGTCGTGGTGCCGGTTGGCGAGAAGACCGCAATTGCGCTGCGCGAAAAAATGATCCCAGCGATGGCGGCGCTCCGCGTTGGTATCTCGACCGATGTTGATGCGCATTACGGCCCGGTTGTCACGGCGGCGCACAAAGCAAAGGTTGAGGGCTGGATTCAAAAGGGCGTTGATGAAGGCGCAGAACTTGTCGTCGATGGGCGCGGGTTTAAGCTTCAGGGGCATGAGGAAGGCTTCTTCATCGGCCCCACGCTGTTTGATCATGTCAAAACGTCGATGGAAAGTTACAAGGAAGAGATTTTCGGGCCCGTTCTACAGATCGTCCGTGCGGCAGATTTTGAACAAGCGCTTAGCCTCGCGAGCCAGCACCAATATGGCAACGGCGTTGCGATCTTCACGCGCAATGGCCACGCCGCACGTGAATTTGCTGCGCGGGTGAATGTCGGCATGGTCGGCATCAACGTGCCAATTCCTGTGCCTGTGGCCTACCACTCGTTCGGCGGCTGGAAACGTTCGGCGTTTGGCGACACCAATCAGCACGGCATGGAGGGCGTCCGTTTCTGGACAAAGACCAAAACTATTACGCAGCGCTGGCCTGATGGTGGGGTAGGTGACGGTGCCAATGCATTTGTTATCCCGACGATGGGGTGATGAGATGAAACAGCGCGTCAGCAGCTGTTCCCCCATGGAGCCGGTGATCGGTTTCTGCCGTGCCATCCGGACGGGCAACCAGATTGTTGTTGCGGGCACGGCGGCGATCGAGCCTGATGGTTCGACGACACCTGGCGATGCCGCTGCGCAAATGGAGCGTTGTTGTGCAATCATTGCCAAGGCAATTGCCGATCTTGACGGGAACATTGCCGATACGGTGCGCACCTGCATTTATCTGACCGACCGTGCCGATTTTGAAAGCGTCGCCGCTGTCCACGGCAAATGGTTTGGCGTCGCTCGCCCCGCAACAACGACACTTCTGGTATCGGGTTTCATCCGGCCCGAATGGAAGGTCGAAATCGAAGCAGAAACGAACAGCTTATGACAAACCAATTCGATCTAACCGAAGACCAATATGCAATCCAGGATATGGCGCGCAAATTTACTGCCGACGCGATCACCCCGCACGCGGCGGAGTGGGATGAGAAGCATCATTTTCCTCGCGATACCATCAAACAAGCCGCTGAGCTTGGCTTTGCTTCAATCTATGTGTCTGAGGAATCGGGCGGGATCGGCCTTGGGCGGCTTGAGGCGGCGCTGATTATGGAGGCGATGGCTTATGGCTGTCCCGCGACATCGGCGTTCATCTCGATCCACAATATGGCGGCGTGGATGATCGACTGTTTCGGCTCGGCGGAACTCAAGGGCCGCTATCTGCCGCAGCTCAATAATATGGATAAAATGGCGGGCTATTGCCTGACTGAGCCAGGCAGTGGTTCGGATGCGGCGGCGCTCAAGACGACAGCGAAACTTATGGGCGACCATTATGTCGTCAACGGCACCAAGCAGTTTATTTCTGGCGGCGGGGTCAATGATGTCTATGTGACAATGGTGCGCACTGGCGTTGACGGGCCAAAGGGCATTAGCTGCCTTGTGATCGAAAAGACGATGGAGGGCGTCAGCTTCGGCGCGCCCGAACGTAAGCTTGGCTGGAATGCCTCTCCCACCGCGCAAGTGATTTTCGACAATGTGAAAGTTCCGGTTGAAAACCGCGTTGGCGCAGAGGGTGACGGCTTCCGCTTTGCGATGATGGGGCTTGATGGCGGGCGGCTCAATATTGGCGCGTGCTCGCTTGGCGGGGCGCAGCGTTGCCTTGATGAATCGATTAAATATACCAAGGAACGCCAGCAATTTGGTCAGCCTATTGCTGAGTTTCAAAACACGCAGTTCATGCTCGCCGATATGGCGACTGATTTGGAGGCGGCGCGGGCATTGCTCTATCTCGCGGCGGCAAAGGTCAATGCGGGTGCGCCTGACAAGTCGCGCTTCTCGGCAATGGCGAAGCGGCTGGCGACTGATAACGGGTCGAAAATCGTCAATGACGCGCTTCAACTTCACGGCGGTTATGGCTATCTGAAGGACTATCCGATCGAGCGTTTCTGGCGCGACTTGCGCGTCCATTCGATCCTTGAGGGCACTAATCAAGTGATGCGGATGATCGTAGGACGGGATTTGTTACGCCAGTGACCACAGACATTATCGCCCGGATCGATGGTGGGGCTGGCGTCATCAGCCTGAACCGCCCAGCGGCACTGCACGCGCTGACGCTTGACATGGTTCATGCGATGGCCGCGCAGTTGAAGGCTTGGGCAGATCACGGCGCGGTGCAGTGCATCATCATTGACCATGCTGATGGACGCGGTTTTTGTGCGGGCGGAGATATTCGTTTCTTGCAGGAATCGGCACTGGTTGGTGGCGAGGCTGGCCGCAAATTCTTCCGTGATGAATATCAGCTCAATCACTTACTGTTCACTTATCCAAAGCCAGTGATCGCGTTTATGGACGGGATCACGATGGGCGGCGGCGTCGGCATTTCGCAGCCAGCCAAGTACCGGATCGCGACTGAGAACACGCGTTTCGCGATGCCGGAAACGGGGATTGGTCTGTTTCCCGATGTTGGTGGCGGCTGGTATCTTTCACGCTTGCCGGGACGGGTTGGCCAGTATCTTGCGCTGACGGGTGCGCGGATTGATGGGGCCGATTGCCTCGCGGTCGGGCTGGCGACGCATTATCTCCCAAGCGCTTCGCTGGAGGGCGTTAAAGCGGCGATTGCGGCCAATCCCGAAAATGCGGAAGCGATCCTTAAAAACGCGAGCGTTGGCGCTCCGCTCGCCAAAATCGTGGAGAGCCGCCCGCAGATTGAGCGCCTGTTCGCCTCTGATATTTATGAGGAGATACTGGCAGCACTTGAAAACGATGGCGGCGAATGGGCGATCAAGGAGCTTGCAGGCCTACGAACGAAATCGCCGCAAACGTGCAAGGTGAGCTTGCGCCAACTCTCCCACGGCGCGCGTTTCGTTGATTTTGCTGACAATATGCGCATGGAATATCGGATCGCTGCGCGCGTCCTAACGCGTCATGATTTTATCGAGGGCGTCCGCGCGGTAATCATCGATAAGGATAATGCGCCGCGCTGGAATCCAGCGACACCAGAGGGCGTAACTGATGCGCTGCTTGATGAAATTTTTGCGCCGCTGCCTGCCGATCAAGAATGGAAACCGCTATGACCTACGAAACCATCCTCGTTGAGCAAAAGGGCGCGGTGACGCTGATTACGCTCAACCGCCCGCAAGCGTTGAATGCGCTGAACAGTCAGGTGCTCACTGATTTGGTGACTGCCTTTGGCGCGTTTGACAAGGACGATAGCCAACGCTGCGCCGTCCTCACTGGTTCGGAAAAAGCCTTTGCGGCTGGCGCCGATATCAAAGAAATGCAGAGCCAGAGCTTTGCCGATATGTATGGCGGCAATTTCTTCTATGATTATGAAAAGGTCACTGCGACGCGCAAACCGTGGATCGCTGCTGTTAACGGCTTTGCGCTTGGTGGCGGGTGTGAGCTGGCGATGATGGCTGACTTTATTATCGCAGGCGACGGCGCCAAGTTCGGTCAGCCCGAAATCAAGCTTGCTGTCACCCCCGGCATGGGCGGATCACAGCGCCTCACCCGCGCGATTGGCAAGGCCAAGGCGATGGAAATGTGCCTGACGGGGCGGATGATGGGTGCGGTTGAGGCTGAAGCCTCCGGGCTAGTTGCCAAGGTAGTGCCGGCGGCTGAACTGGTTGAGGAGGCGCTGAAGTCTGCAACCGTGATTGCTGGCATGGCACCGCTTGCGGCGCTCGCAACCAAGGAAATGGTCAATGCCGCGTTTGAAACAACGCTGGCGCAGGGCGTGAATTTTGAGCGGCGCCTGTTCCACGGGCTGTTCGGGTCACAGGATCAAAAAGAAGGCATGGCGGCGTTTGTTGAGAAACGCCCCGGCAACTGGAGCGGCCAATGAAAATAGCCTTTATCGGTCTCGGCAATATGGGCGGCGGCATGGCCGCAAACCTTGTGAAGGCGGGGCACAGCGTCAACGCGTTTGATTTGTCCGAGGTGGCGCTTGCGATTGCCAAGGGCAATGGTTGTGAAACCTTCACTTCAGTGCGGGATGCAGTCGCGGGCGTTGATGCGGTTGTCTCAATGCTGCCCAATGGCAAGATTGTTGAAAGCGTATATTCGAGCGAAGTTATCGATCATGCACCAAGCACGGCATTGCTGCTTGATTGTTCGACCATCGATGTCTCTACCGCGCGGAATGTCTGTGATCAGGCTGCGGTTGCAGGCTATGAAATGGTCGATGCGCCTGTATCAGGTGGGATCGCAGCGGCCAATGGTGGCACGCTGACCTTCATGGTCGGCGGCACTCCGCAATCCTTTGCGCGAGCAGAACCGATTCTTTCGGCGATGGGTAAAGCAGTGATCCACGCAGGCGACGCAGGGGCAGGGCAGGCGGCCAAAATCTGCAACAACATGCTCCTCGGTGCAAGCATGATCGCGACCTGCGAAACCTTTGCGATGGCCAAGAAGCTTGGTTTAGATTTGCAGACTTTCTATGATATTTCATCCAAAGCCTCAGGCCAGAATTGGTCAATGACGAGCTATTGCCCTGTGCCCGGTGTCGGCCCGAAGACGCCTGCAGATAATGATTATCAAGGCGGTTTCGCAACAGCCCTAATGCTCAAGGATTTAAAGCTGGCGATGGAGGCGGCGCATTCAGTGGATGCCACAGTGCCTATGGGCGAACGCGCGGCTGCGCTGTATCAGGCCTTTGCCGACGCAGGGCAGGGCGGGCTTGATTTCTCAGCGATCATAAAGACGCTCGACGCATGACCACACGCGCTGCGCCGCTTGCAGGCAAACGTATTCTTGATCTGTCGCGCGTACTTGCCGGGCCATGGTGTACAATGATCCTTGGTGATCTCGGTGCTGAGGTGATTAAGGTCGAAAACCCCAAAGGCGGCGATGATACACGCGGCTGGGGGCCACCCTATGCAGCAGGCGAGTCCGCCTATTATCTCTGCGCCAATCGCAACAAGAAATCGGTTATGATTGATCTCTCCTGTTCCGAGGGGCAGTCCGCAGTGAAGGCGCTCGCCGCGACCAGCGATGTGCTGGTTGAGAATTACAAGCTTGGCGGGCTTGATAAATACGGTCTCGATTATCCGTCACTTTCGGATCAGTTTCCGGGGTTAATTTATTGCTCAATTTCTGGATATGGTCGCCAATCACCGCGTGCTGCCGAACCCGGCTATGATTATGTGATCCAAGCCGAAGGCGGGCTGATGGCGATTAACGGCGATGTGGATCGTCCGCCGGTACGCGTTGGCGTGGCAGTTGCAGACCTCTTTACGGGTATGTTTGCGGCCCAAGCGATTCTGGCTGCACTGATTGCCAAAGATCGTGACGGGCTTGGCCAGCATATCGATATGGCGCTGTTTGACAGCCAGTTGGCGATGCTCGCCAACGTTGGTTCAAGCTGCCTCGTTTCGGATGAAGAGCCGAAGCGATTTGGTAACAGCCACCCTTCGGTCGTGCCCTATCGCACGTTTGAAAGTGCTGACGGGCGGTTCGTTATTGCTGTGGGCAACGATCATCAGTTTGGCATTTTCTGTCGCGATCTTCTTGATCGTCGAGATTTGGCCGATGACGCGCGGTTTGCAACGAACAGCGCGCGTGTAAAAAACCGAGAGGCGCTCGATGCCATACTTGAGCCTCTGGTTGCGCAAAAACCGACGCATTGGTGGCTAGAATCGCTGCACAAGGTCAAAGTGCCATGCGGTGAAGTGCGCCCAATGAAGGCCGCGCTCGGTGCTGCTGAAACGCTCGCGCGCGGCATGGTGCAAAGCGTGTCGCATCCGTTGGCTGGTACGGTGCCTTTGATTGGATCACCGCTTAAACTCAGCAGAACGCCGGTGGTTGCGCCAAAAGCCCCGCCGCTGCTTGGTGAACATAGCAGCGAGATTCTGGGCGGGCTGCTTGGTTATGATGCCGCGATGATCGCGCGCGCCGCCGGTCAGATTTGAGCGCGCACCGCGTCGAGGATTTTTGCGCCCGCCATGAAAACCGCACCGGTTGTTGCGAGGAAGAGCAGCTTGCCACCAAAACCGGGATATTGATCAACGTAAAGAAAACCCCGCTGCACCCCGCCGAGCGCAAGCGCGTAGATGATTGCGTAGGCTTCCCAGCGCGTTTTGATAATGAACAGCCGTTTGATTTTATTACTCATAAGTTAACAACAGCAAGGTTTAGGCCAACCGCGTAAACTCGTGCTTTTTAGGGTGTCGAATATGGTTAAATGTAAGTTAATCCGACACTTAGGTCAGCTCGTTGAAATCAAGCGCGGCAAGCAGCGCCGCCCGCGCTGCCTCAATTTTTGACCAAAGCTCGGGGTTTGAAAGTTCGCCCGGTTGTATGCTTTCGGGCCAATACGCCTCAACCACTTTTGCGATTTGGTCAAGCTTGGCACCATCAACCAGAAAGCGCGGATCAACCGTTGCTGGATCACACACAACGCGCAAGCGAAGGCAAGCGGGGCCGCCGCCGTTGGCCATTGACTGGCGCACATCGACGGGAACGAGCCGCCGGATCGGGCCATTGCCCGCCACCATTGTCTGTAGCCAATTCCACACCCGGCTATTGTCTTGGCATTCGGTTGGTAGGATCAGCGCCATGCCGCCGTCAGGCAGCGTCACAAGCTGTGCGTTAAACAAGTAACTGCTGATCGCATCAGCGAGGCTCACTGATGCAGCAGGCACCTCGATAATCTCGACCTCTGGCAATTGTGCGCGGAGGGCGGCATAAAAGTCGTCCTTATTCGCAAAGGCCTGCTCATGCGCGAATAGCACGTGCTCATTGGCAACCGCAACGACATCATTGTGAAAGGCACCCGCCGCAATCGCCTCATCGGATTGCTGAACGAAGAGCGCATTTTTGACTTGGTTGCGCCGGGCAACAAATTTCGACGCCTCAAGATGCTGGCGCGCGGGGAAGGGGCCACCAGCAACGCCGTAAACAAATACCTCAACGCCTTCTGCGCCATGATGCGCGCAGAGCCGCATATGGTTTGCCGCGCCTTCATCGCCAAAGGGCGCGGGTGCTGGCGAATGAACCCAAAACGCATCATTCGCAAAGGCAAGATGCAACTGGCGTAACGTGCCGTGCCATTCATGGCTGCGGTGCGGCATCGTCATCAGGTTGGCAACAAGCAGATGGCATTTGCCATTGGTCGAGTCGGGTGCTGGTGTAACCGTTGCCGCATTTGCCGCCCACATTGATGAGGCCGATAGCGCACAGGCGAGCATCGCTGCATCGGCTGCCTCTGGTGCCGTTGCCAGGCGCTCAAGCCACTCGCGATTGGGCCGCGCCTGAGGCATAAACACGCCCTGCGTGAGGCCAAGCGCGACATTCGCGCGCATCTTGGCAATCCCCTGAAGTGCAGCAGCGCGAGGATAAGAGGTGCCGCCCGCATTCTTCGCCGATGCCAAATTGCCAAGGCTCAGCCCAGCATAATTATGGCTTGGCCCGATTAGACCGTCAAAGTTGATTTCGATCAGCATATTACCACCGTGCGACATGCGTAATGGTGTCGCCAACACCAACACCGAGCCGGTCGGCGCAATTGGGATCAATGGCGATGCCGTCATCTTTCGTAACGATCCAGCCGTAGGCAGCCTTGAACTCAGCGAACCTGCCGCTGGTGGCGAGCACCTTATCGCCAGCCTTATGCTCGCCAAGGCTTTCGTCAATCGCTATAATCGCCGAGTCGCTTGCCTCGCGTAGGCTTCTGATTTGATCGGTGCGTACCGTCATGGTTGGGCCACCATCGAAAATATCAATGTAATTTTCCCAAGCAAAGCCTTCATTCTCAAGCATCCGCATCGCGGCCCGGCCCGAAGGATGGGGAATGCCAATCACGGCGCGTGACGTTTCGGGGAGCATCGCGGTGTAAACAGGATGCTTCGGCATCAGGTCTGCAATAAACTGATTGCCATGAACCGCATTGAATTCATCGGCGGCTTGAAAGTTCATCCCGAAGAAGCGCCCCGCTACACCGTCCCAGAAGGGGGACCCGCCAGCTTCATCGATTACGCCGCGTAGTTCAGCGATAGTCTTGTCGCCAAAGCGCGCGCGGTGGTTACGGATAAACAAATAGCGGCTCCGCGCGATGAGCATCCCGAGTCCGCCTGAGCGTTCACCGGGATGAAGGAACAGCCCGCCGACTTCAGTTGAATTTTCAAGGTCAGTTGATAACGTCAACATCTCAGCGCGAAATGTTTGGTTCAGTTCCACACTATGTTGCGTGAGCGTGCCGCGACGATAGGAATAAAAGGGCCATTTCTGCCCGACCTGACCGAAAATCTGGCATGTGCCGCGTACTTCGCCGGTTGCGGTATTTTCCAGCACGAAGACATAGAGATCATCCGCAACACAGTCTTCGGTGCGAGCAAAAGCGGCGGCGGCGCGCTCAAGCTTGGCCGAAAGTGATTTTTTGTCAGGTGGCAAGTTGGTGAATCCGCCTCCCGTCCGTTTCGCCATTTCATAAAGGGCCTGCACATCATCTGGGCGCGCCGCGCGGATCAAAAAAGTCATAAATGCCCCTTGGCAATGATACGGGAAATGGCAAGTGCCGATAGTGCGGCGCGTTCGCCGAGCGAGTCTGCGATCATAAATTCATCGGCAGAATGGATTGATCCGCCACGCACGCCCATAGTATCGACCACAGGAACGCCGCACGCAGCGATGTTATTACCATCGCAGACGCCGCCACTGTCTTTCCAACCGATGGTCTGGCCAAGGTCTGCGCCGCATAGCTTTACGAGGTTGAAGAGCTTTTTGGCATTTTCGTCCATCGGTTTTGGCGGGCGGCCAAAGCTGCCGTGGATATGGATTTTGACGTCATGACTTCGCGCGATTTCACTCGCAAGCGTATCAAGCAGAGCGCGCGCTACTCGCTCATCGGCAGGTGTTTTAGGACGGAAATTAACGCGTAGGATTGCATGATCGGGTACGACATTGTTCGGTGCGCCGCCCTCAATCCGCGCAGGATTGCAAGAAAAGCCAGCGCCGCTTGCCGCTTTTAATCGGACGACAAGGTCTGCCGCCGCAACAACCGCGTTGCGCCCGTCATCGGGGTTGCGACCAGCATGAGCGCTCTTTCCTGTGATGATGATCGAGAAATTGCCACTGCCCGCGCGTGCCCCGGCAAGCGTACCATCGGGGAGTGCGGAA
Organism: Sphingomonadales bacterium; assembly: GCA_043747445.1. GTDB lineage: Bacteria > Pseudomonadota > Alphaproteobacteria > Sphingomonadales > Sphingomonadaceae > Aquisediminimonas. The sequence goes on along the minus strand of JAYTPB010000047.1, from coordinate 48,013 downwards.
GGTTCATAAGTGAAGGCTGCAAGCTTGCCCTTGGCCGCGCGTGCGATCAGCGCAGCGGAGGAGGGCGATCCAACCTCTTCATCGCTGTTGATGATCACTTCATAGCCAAAGCCAGTGCCGCTGGCCTCAACCGCCTTGAGCGCGGCCAGCATGACGGCAATCCCGCCCTTCATATCGGCCACACCTGGGCCGTTCAAAACTCCGGGTTCAAGCCATTTCATGCTCTGAAACGGATGGTCAACAGCGAATACGGTATCCATATGGCCAGTGAAGAGCATTTGCACCGGCGCGTCGGGGCGAACGCGGAGATGAAGATGATCGCCGTGCGCGATTGTGCTGATCACGCCGTTTGCGGCGACGCTTTCAACCGGATCACCACTGACGAGCGATAGCGCGCCGGGAAGCGATGCAAACTCATCGGCAAGCAGCCCTGCCAGAGCCTTTAATCCGTCCAGATTGCGCGTGCCCGTGTTGATCGCGGCCCAGCGCTCAACCTGTACGAGCATTGGCGTTGCGGCGGCACGCTCAACGAGTGCCTGTTCGGTTATTGTTAGAGTCATGAGCGCACCATAGCCCGCGTAATATTATTGCGACAGTCCCCGATTGCACGCAGCCTCACTCTGCGGCATAGGAGCTTCGCCTTGCTTTCCTCCCCGGAACAACACAGCGATAAAGGGCATTTCATGACTGATTATATCACACGCCACGGCATCCGAATTGCCAGCGAATTGGCCGATTTTGTTGACAGCAAGGCGCTAGCAGGAACTGGTCTTGATGGTGACAGCTTTTGGGCGGGCTTCGCCAAACTGCTTGAGGTGACGGTGCCGCGAAACCGCGAATTGCTAGCCAAACGCGACTTGCTTCAGGCACAAATTGATGCGTGGCATCAGGCGCGTAAAGGCCAGCCGCATGATGCTCCCGCTTATGAGGCGTTCCTGCGTGAGATTGGCTATTTGGTGCTAGAACCAGCGCCCTTCACCATAGGGACGACCAATGTCGACGCTGAAATCGCGACGATGGCCGGGCCGCAGCTTGTCGTGCCAAGCCTTAATGACCGTTTCGTCCTCAATGCCGCCAATGCGCGGTGGGGCAGCCTTTATGACGCGCTTTACGGCACTGACGCGCTTGATGCGCCGCCTGCCAAGCCGGGTGGATATGATGCGCAGCGAGGAACTGCTGTGATTGCGCGGGCGCGGGCGTTTCTCGACGCAGCGATTCCGGGGTGGGCAGATGTGATCAAAGGTGCCGCGCACCGCGATTTAGTCGCCAATGACAACAATCAGTCATTACTATTCAAAAACAATGGCTTGCATATTGAAGTTTTTATTGATCCTGAGCATGTAATTGGAAAAACTGATCTGCTTGGTATTGCTGACGTGCGGCTTGAGTCGGCGCTCACTGCGATCATCGATCTGGAAGACTCAGTCGCAGCAGTGGATGCGCAAGATAAAGTGGCGGCCTACACAAACTGGCTTGGCCTGATGCGCGGCGATTTGACCGCTAGCTTTGAAAAAGGCGGCAAAACGCAGACCCGCGCGCTTGAGGCTGACCGGGTTTGGGGTGATGTCACTCTGCCGGGGCGCAGCCTGATGTTCGTCCGCAATGTCGGCCACCTCATGACCAACCCGGCGGTGCTGCTCAGCGATGGCAGCGAAGCACCTGAAGGCATTCTTGATGCGGTGTTCACATCACTTTGTGCGCTTCATGATTTGAAAGGTCTCGGCACGCACCGCAATAGCCGCGCGGGCAGCATTTATATCGTCAAGCCCAAGATGCACGGCCCACAAGAAGCCAGCTTTACCAATAACTTGTTCGATGCTGTTGAGGATTTGTTGGAGCTACCGCGCCATACAATCAAAGTCGGCGTGATGGATGAGGAGCGCCGCACCTCGGCCAATCTCGCCGCGTGCATCCATGCGGTGAAAGACCGGATCGTTTTCATCAATACAGGCTTTCTTGATCGCACTGGCGATGAAATGCACACATCAATGCAGGCCGGGCCAATGATCCGCAAAGGCGCGATGAAGAGCAGCGATTGGATCACCGCGTATGAGGCGCGCAACGTCCAAATCGGCCTTGCCTGCGGCTTTTCCGGCAAGGCGCAGATTGGCAAAGGCATGTGGGCCGCGCCTGACATGATGGCCGATATGATGGTGCAGAAAATTGGCCATCCTAAGTCGGGAGCCAACACGGCATGGGTGCCAAGCCCGACCGCCGCCACGCTCCACGCGATGCACTATCATCAGGTTGATGTGTTCGCGCGGCAGGCTGAACTTGCAAAGGAGCCAACGCCGGGGCTGAGTGCGCTCCTTACTATCCCGGTTGCGCCCATCGGTCACAACTGGTCAGCCGAAGAAGTGCGCGAAGAGCTTGAGAATAATGCCCAAGGCATTCTCGGCTATGTCGTCCGCTGGATTGACCAAGGGATTGGCTGTTCAAAAGTGCCCGACATCAATGACGTCGGCCTGATGGAAGATCGCGCGACGCTCCGCATCAGCTCACAACATATCGCCAACTGGCTCCTCCACGGCGTGTGCAGTGAGGCTCAGGTGGACGCAGCGCTCACCAAAATGGCGGCCAAGGTTGACGCGCAAAATGCAGGTGATCCGCTGTACCGGACGCTAACCCCCGATAGCATTGCCTTTCAGGCCGCGCGCGCGCTTGTGTTCGAAGGGGTGGAACAGCCCAACGGCTATACCGAGCCGCTGCTGCATAAGTTCCGGGCGCAGGTTAAGGCGGGGTAGGGGATGAGAGACGCAAATCGCATATAGCTTGAAGTATAGGCACTGGTTCTGATAACAGTGTCAGAATGCTTGATGTGTTCCTGACGCCTGAATACGCCGTTTTCTCAATTGCTTTTTTGTTGATGGTAGGCGTTGGCCTGATCGAGGCAATCGGCCTCGGCGTCGGACAGATTGATTCGGTGGCAGACGTTGACCTTAATGCGCATGACGGAAATGCATTGGATTGGCTCGGTATCGGTAATGATTTGCCAATCTTGATTTGGCTAACATCGTTGCTTGGTTGCTTTACTTTCGTGGGTGTTGCTATTCAACAAATCACGACATTTGCCATCGGACAGCCGCTGCATTGGGCATTGGCTTCGGTTGGGGCTTTGACAATTGGGAGTGTTGCCAACCGCTTTGTTGCTTCTGGTTTGGTGAAGATAATTCCTGCTTACGAGACAACGGTAATTGACTCTGAAGATCTTATAATGCGACGCGGCGTGATCCTTGAGGGCGCCGCGCGTCGAGGGCATCCCGCGCGCGCGAAGGTGTTAGATCAGTATAAACAGGCCCATTATGTTATGGTTGAGCCCCATAATGATGATGATGTTATTGCGCAGGGTGAGACGACGATGCTTGTCCGCAAGGAGGGTACTGTGTTCTTTGGCTTGCCAGACGTTCATCCGACGCTAAGACCAATTTGAAATTCACGCAGAACAGGATAATAATGTGCCACAATCATTGATCAACATTCTCATCTATACAGGAATTATACTTGTATCACTCATAGTGATTGGCGTTATTCTTACCCGACTTTATCGACGCGCCACAAAAGATGTGGCGCTGATCCGTACCGGGTTTGGTGGCGAGAAAGTTGTCTTAAATGGCGGCATCATGGTGATCCCTGTTCTCCATGAGCTTATGCAAGTTCGCCTGACAACAGTGAAGCTTGAGGTGTCGCGCCTCAACAAGGACGCACTGATCACGCTCGATAAATTGAGGGTAGACGTGGTTGGTCTGTTTCACATTAAGGTAAAACCTGACGCACAGTCGATTGCGGCAGCGGCGCAGACGTTGGGTGATTCTGTGAACAGTCCAGACGCAGTTAAATCGCTGCTTGATGGCAAGCTTGTATCGGCGCTTCGTTCAGTCGCCGCCACTATGACGATGGAGCATTTGCACGCTAATCGTGCCGATTTCATCCAAAAGGTACAAGAAGCGCTTATGACCGATTTGGATATGAATGGTTTTCAGCTTGAATCGGTCAGCATTACGCACTTCGACCAAACTGCGTTTGAGCATTTTAACGAGAATAATGCCTTTGACGCCGAGGGGCTGACCGTGCTTACGCGGACAATCGAAGAGCGGAAGAAAATTCGAAATGATATAGTTGCCACAAACCGCGTTGAGATTGAGCAGCGTAACCTAGAAGCGAACAATCAATCGCTTGAGATCGCGCAAGCTGCGGAGCAAGCAAAGCTCACTCAAGAGCAAACCCTTGCAGCGAGACGGGCAGAGCAAGCGACCGCAATTGCAACGGCGGAGTCAGAACAGACACGTTTGGCTGAAATCGCTCGGATTACAGCACAGCAGGCGCAGACTGTTGCGCAGACCGAAGCTGACAAGGTTATTCAAACAGCGACTATCGAGCGCGATGGTGCAATTCAAACAGCAACGATCGAACGGGATCGCAATATTGAGTTAGCGCGGATCACAACCGCCGTACAAACCGCGCAGAAATCTGAGGAAGAGTCGACGGCGACTGCCGCAGCCAATGAAGCGCGAGCGCTGGCCGTGCGAGCTGAGGAGAGCGTTACCACTGCACAGGCGACTGAAATTGCCAACCGGAACAAAAATGTCGCCGTTATTGCAGCCACTCAGAAGGCTGAAGAGCAGGCTGTTGGCATTACTGTGGCGGCTACTGCCGAAAAAGAGGCGGCGGAGGCGCGCGCTTCGGCCCTACGGACTGAAGCAACGGCCGAAGCCGATGCCGAAAAATCACGTGCCGAAGGACGGGCAGCAGCCTTTAAGGTGGATTCGGCAGGCCAAACTGCATTGAATGAGGCAACAAACGTCCTCAACAATACGCAAACCGCTTTGTTAGCACGCAAAGCGATGCTTGATGCACTTCCCGCCATTATCGCGGCAGCGAGCAAACCAATGGAGCAGATTGACAAGATTAGTATTCTTGATGCCCGAGGACTTCACGGTGATGCGAATGGTGCTGATGTCACAGATAATAATGGTAACCTTGCGGATTCGGCTGTGGCGGCGGCTATGAGATACCGGGTCGGTGGCCCGCTTATCGACGCGCTTATGGGAGAGATAGGCATTGGCGGCAGTTCACTAAACGGAATGCTCGCTGGAGCGGCAACATCGACTCCTAATGGACATCTTTCGAGTGAGCAGCATTCGCTTCAACGGGCTAATACCCCAGAAAGCGACCAAGACGCTTAAAGCGGAGTTTTCAGGCTCGCTCTACTGGCTGCAAGGCGCGCCGCCTGCGCTGCGGCAGATTGCTTCGGTTGATTTGATCGGCCTGCCAGCGCTTGGCTATGTGATCTGGCGCGCCTTCTGGCCTGCCTAAACCCGCGCTTCGCCCCATTCGATCCAGCCGAAGGGGCGCGGCGTTTTGGGCATGTACCCCTTGTCTCCGGCTGACACTTTGAAACCTGCGCTTTCATAGGCTCCAGTGATGGCACGGGTGAGGTGGCAGTTGCCGCCGATGCGGCTCCAGATTGGTTCAATCCGCCGCTGCCATTTGCGCACGCTCGCGTCGGGTGCGCTGCCATGTTCGAGGAACAGCGCCTTGCCACCGGGGCGCAGGACGCGGCGCATCTCCCGCAAAACCTGCGCTTGATCGTCTACTGAGCAAAGCGTGAAGGTGACGAGGATGGTGTCAAAACTGGCGTCATCAAAGGGCATATCTTCACCAATCCCAGCGCGGATATCAGCGGTCATCCCCTTGGCTTGTGCAGCGGCGCGTGAGGCGTCGAGCAGTGCTGGCGAAGGGTCTAGCCCGGCAAAGCTTCTAATCCGCGCTGGATCGTAAAACTGCATGTTGATACCGCCGCCGCAGCCAAGCTCTAGCACATCGCCCTCAGCCTGCGGGACGATCCGGCTGCGCGCCTTCATGATTTGCGGCTGTGCGCAGGCGCAGCCGATTAGTTTGGGGACGACGGTGCGTTCCCACCAACTGGCGGGTTTGGCCTCATAAATGGGGCGCGAATTCGGCGATGACATTGGCATAAAGCTCCCGCTTGAAGGGGACGATGAGGTCAACCAGTTGCTCAGGCGCGGCCCAGCGCCACGCGCGAAATTCCTGACTGTGGGTGGCGATATTCACGTCAGCATCGCTGCCGAGAAAGCGCATCAGAAACCATATCTGCCGCTGGCCGCGATATTTGCCCTTCCATATTTTGCCGAGCATATGGTCAGGCAGATCATAAAGATGCTCGCCCGCCGAACGCGCGATCAATTGCGCAAGATGCGGCGCGATGCCCGTTTCCTCTTGGAGTTCACGAAACGCAGCGGCCTCGGCCTCTTCACCATCATCAATCCCGCCCTGCGGCATTTGCCACGCGTCAAGCTGGCTATCAAGACGCTGACCGACAAACACCATGCCTTCCGCGTTGAGCAGCATAATTCCGGCGCAGGGCCGATAAGGCAGGGTATTTGGATCAATCATGCGGGGGCCATTACAACCTCAGCCAGCACTACCTTCAACGCATCAAGATTGCGCGTGATATCGTCTTGCGCCGAAGGGATGATCTTGCGCAGGTTGATCAGGCCGTGGATGTTGCCGTCGGCCTCAACATGGCGGACGTGAACGCCCGCCGCTTCGAGTGCCGCAACATAAGCAACGCCCTGATCATGGAGCGGATCAAGACTCGCAGTCATCACCACGGTTGGTGGCAGGCCTGCGTGATCATGCGAAAGCGGTGCCGCGCGGCGATCCTCGGGGTCGCTGGCATAGGCGTCGCTAAACCATGCCATGCCGTCGCTTGAGAGCAGGAAGCCGTCAGCGAAATCACGCATACTGTCCCAATCACCACTCATTGAAACGAAAGGGTAAATCGGGTTCTGCGCGATTACGGGCACAGCGGCGGGCGCATCACGCAGCGCCATTGCGGTAACAACGGTGAGGTTGCCGCCCGCGCTATCGCCTGACAGGATCAGGCCATTACAGGCGATATTCTCAGCAATCCAGCGCGTTGCCGCCTCACAATCTTCGGGTGCTGCCGGGAAGGGATGTTCGGGGGCAAGGCGGTAATCAATTGAGATAACGGGTATATCAAGCTGGCGCGCGGCCTCTGCACAGTAAGGCCCGTGGGTTTCAAGATCGCCTATCACAAAGCCGCCGCCGTGATAAAACACCATCACTGGCCCAGCGCTGCGCGTTTCGCGGGCGTCATAAAGCCGCGCGGGGATTATCCCGGCTGGTCCCGAAATTTCAAGATCGCGCACGATTGCCAAATCACCAACGGGCAGTTCAGCAACGACGCCCATCATCCGCATTTGCGCGCGCGCCTCATCGGGGGTTAGCTCGTGCATTTTTGGGCCGGGCACATTGTTAAGGAAATTGAGAAACGCCTCAACATCAGGGCGAACATAGGCTTTGGTCATGGGCAAACTCCGGTATTATGATCTTGGGGTAAGCCTAAATGGCTTTTTCCTTGCCGTCGAGAGCCAAGAAAGATTGCGCTTTGCTGCATAATAACTATTTTGCATCCGCATGTGACCACGCCTAAAGCGCGGCACATCAAAGTTTGCAGGAAACATCATAATGGCCACCGCCGTGCGCACCGAGAGTGCGACCATATTTAACGCACCCGAAAACACCGAAGCCGTCGTCGTCCGTTTTGCAGGCGACTCAGGCGATGGTATGCAGTTAACCGGGGGGCAGTTCACTCTGTCATCCGCGCTGGCGGGCAATGATTTTGCCACCTTCCCTGATTTTCCGGCCGAAATTCGTGCGCCGCAGGGCACGTTGTTCGGCGTATCTGCGTTTCAGATCAATTTCGGCTCGGCGGAAATCACGACGGCGGGCGACGAACCCGATGTGCTGATTGCGATGAACCCTGCCGCGCTCAAAACCAATGTTGGCGCGCTCAAAGCGGGCGGCCTGATCATTGCTGATGATGGCGAATTTGGTGAGCGTAACCTCAAAAAAGCGGCCTATGAGGCCAATCCGCTTGAGGATGGCAGCCTTTCCAAATGGCAGTTGATGCACTTCAACATTTCCCAACTGACGCTTGATGCGGTCAAGCCGTTTGGGCTTGGCAATAAGGAAGCGCTGCGCTGCAAAAATATGTGGACGCTTGGCCTTGCGCTCTGGATGTTTGACCGTGACCGCGCGCCGATTGTGGCGTGGCTCAATGAGAAGTTTGCCAAGAGTCCTGTGCTGGCGGAGGCCAATATCGCCGCGCTCAATGCTGGCCATGCATACGGCGAAACCGCAGAAATCAGCGGCGACGGGCTTGGCGATGCGCGGCTGAAGCAGCATCATGTCGCTGCGGCCAATGTTGCACCGGGGCAGTACCGCACGATTACGGGTGCTGAGTCGATTTCGCTTGGGATTGTTGCAGGGGCGCAGCTTGCGGGGCTTAAGATATTCTTCGGTGGTTATCCGATCACGCCTGCTTCGGCGATCCTCCACCATCTTTCACGCCTCAAAGAATTTGGCGTGACGACGTTTCAGGCCGAGGATGAGATTGCGGCAATCGCGTCAGCCATCGGCGCGTCTTATGCAGGCAAACTGGGCGTCACATCGTCATCAGGGCCGGGGATTGCCTTGAAGGGTGAGGCGATGGGGCTTGCAGTGATGACTGAGCTTCCGCTCATCATCATCAATTCACAGCGCGGCGGGCCTTCGACTGGGCTGCCCACCAAGACTGAGCAGAGCGATCTTTATCAGGCAGTTTATGGGCGCAACGGCGATACGCCGATGCCTGTGATTTCCGCCTGTTCTCCCGCTGATGCATTTGAATGCGCGATTGAGGCGGTGCGGATCGCGGTGCAATATATGACGCCAGTGATGCTCTTGACCGACGGCTATATCGCCAACGCGGCCGAGCCTTGGGCGATCCCCGATATGGACGCTTATGCGCCTTTCCCGGTGACATTTTTGAATCATGTGCCCGAAGGCGGGTTCAAACCTTATGGGCGTGATCATAAACTCGCCCGGCCTTGGGTGAAGCCCGGCACCCCCGGATTGCTCCACCGCATCGGCGGGATCGAGAAAGAAGTTGATACCGGCCACATCAACTATGGTTCGGAAAATCATCAGATGATGACTGACATCCGCCAGAACAAAGTGCTCGGCGTTGCTGACAGCATTCCTGATCAGGAAATCTCGCTCGGCGTTCCGGGCGGCAAGCTTGCCATTGTCGGTTGGGGATCAACCTTTGGCCCGATCCATCAGGCGGTGCTGCGCAGCCGCCGCAAGGGGCTAGATGTCAGCCACATCCACGTCCGCCACATTTGGCCGCTTCCCAAAAATCTGGGTGAGCTGCTCAAGGGTTACGACAAGGTGATCGTGCCCGAAATGAACACCGGCCAGTTCAAGACGGTATTGCGCGATCAATATCTGGTTGATGCCCGCCCGCTGAACAAGGTTTCGGGCCAGCCATTTACGATTGCCGAGATTACAACGGCGATTGAAGGAGCGCTTTCATGAGTTTTGGCCGCTGCTATCCTCAACTCGTTTCATTATTTACCCTAAAACAAGGTTAAATGGGATGCGATTTTTAATATTCTGCTTCCTGACGTTTTTTGCAGCATCGGTATCTATGATGACTGTTAAGATACTAGCATTGCCGTATTGGGCATATTTTGCGGTATGTTTTTGTTTCGGCGCTGTTCTCTATGTCGTGAACTCTGTTCTAATCAGTTGGTACATTGAACGTCGCGCTCCGGATTTAGCTTCGCATGACGATGTAGGTTTTGGCCTTGAAGCGTGGGAACTTACTGCTGGTACAGGAGTGGTTCCGAGGTGGGTAAGTTGGTTAGGACTGCTGGGCTTGAGTTTCTTCTTGGCGATTCCGTTTGAGTTTGTCACAAGTTTAATCAGGGATTGATAGGTTAGGAAATGATATGAACGACATGACTCCCATCCCGAACCGTACCCCGCTGGATCGTTTCAGTGCGGGCGAGATTACCAGACAGGAATTAGGCGATTTGTTGGGTGAACCGATCAGTTTCGGCGAAACGCTAATGAAGTTGCATGAGGCGCATTTGCCTCTTCCGCAATATGGCAAACCTTACAACGCGGAAGGCATCGAAATTGTGAGGCAGCTTGCAGAGCGAAAGTCCAATGGCTGAGGATTTCAACCTGCGCATTTTTTTGATGGATACCGGGCCATTGATCACTTTGGCTGCGGCGGAGTCCTTGGACTATTTGCTGATTTTGGATTTGCCAGTGATCATACCGGATGCAGTGTTTTATGAAGCAACCAGCAATAGCACCGCTATTGGTGCAGCAGATATTGCTGAATGGACGCAGGCTCATGCGGATCAGATCAATATTGTGCCTTCGCGAGTGTTTGCGACACATTTTTCGATGCTGACGCGAGAAAAGGTTAAGACGCCAGATATGGGAGAACGTGCCGCTATTGAAGTTGCCCGTTACTCCCCTTTCCTCGAAGGCGAAGAGCAGGCACTTTTGCTGACTGAGGATGACAAGGTGCTCAATGGGCTATTCATCCCAGAAAAAGACCGCAAACGCATCATTGTTCTCTCGACGCATGATTATTTGGACGGCCTGGAAAAAGCGCAGAAGATAAATTCTACTGCAGCCGTGTATGAGCGCGCCAATGATGGCGGAAGGTTTGCATCACAGAAAAAGACCCAAAAGGAAAATCACGACCGGGCGATGGCGGCACTTGATGCTGTTTTGAGAAATCAGGAAGCGAGAAAATCTATATGAACGACATGACCCCAATCGCTAAAGGCTCCCCCAAGGATTGGGAGACTGATCAGGAGGTGCGCTGGTGCCCCGGATGCGGCGATTATGCGATCCTCAAGGCGGTTCAGCGGACGATGCCAGAGCTTGGCGTGAAGCCTGAAAATACCGTGTTTATTAGCGGGATCGGCTGCTCATCGCGTTTCCCCTATTATATGGAAACTTACGGATTCCACACCATCCACGGCCGCGCGCCTGCGGTGGCGACGGGGGTGAAGCTCGCCAATCCAGAGCTTGATGTCTGGATTATCACGGGGGATGGTGACGCGCTGTCGATCGGTGGCAATCATACGATGCACCTGATCCGCCGCAATCTTGATTGCCAGGTGCTGCTCTTCAACAACGAAATTTACGGCCTGACCAAGGGGCAATATTCGCCAACTTCACGCGTCGGCACACGCAGCCCGTCAACGCCTTATGGTTCGGTGGATCGTCCGGCGACGCCTTGCGCGTTTGCGCTTGGATCGGGCGCACGTTTTGTGGCGCGCGGGATTGATACGCACAAGCGTCTGACCGAAGTGCTGAAAGCTGCGCACGCGCACCGGGGCACTGGCTTTGTTGAGATTTACCAGAATTGCATCGTTTATAATGATGATGTGTTTGCAGGGTTCACTGACAAGGGCAACGCGCCGCTCAACCAGATTTGGCTTGAAGACGGCAAGCCAATGCTGTTCGCAGGCGGCACCAAGGGGCTTCACCTCAATAGTGAAGAGCTTACGCTGCAAGTGGTTGATGTGGTTGATGGTGATTGGGAAGGTGCTGGCGTTATTACCCACAACGTCACCAATCGCGGCATCGCGATGATGCTCGTCGATATGGCGATTGAGGACGGCCTGCCCATTGCGCTCGGCGTCATTTTTGATCATCCGCGCCCGACGTTTGATCGTGCGGTGACTGAGCAAAATGCCAAACTGTCCGAAGGCAAACGCGCCGATATGCAGGCGCTGCTTTCCAAGGGGCAGACGTGGACGGTTGAAAAAAGCAATACCGTCTTCGATTAGAATCAAAGGATATTTCCAATGCGGGCATTTATTTTTCCGGGGCAGGGCAGCCAGTCGGTTGGCATGGGGCTTGCGCTGAGCCAAGCGAGCACCGTGGCGCGTGAAGTGTTTCAAGAGGTTGATGACGCGCTCGGCCAGAACCTGTTCAAGCTGATGTGCGAAGGGCCGGAGGATCAATTGATGCTCACCGCCAATGCTCAGCCCGCGATCATGGCGAATGCGATTGCGACGCTGCGCGTGCTTGAGCGGGAGGGCGGTGTGTCACTCGTCGATAAGTGCGATTTTGTCGCAGGACACAGTCTGGGCGAATATTCAGCACTGTGTGCGGCGGGCGCGCTTGATCTGGCAACAACAGCCCGGCTGCTGCGCCTGCGCGGTGAAGCGATGCAGGCCGCTGTTCCAGTTGGGATTGGCGCGATGGCTGCGCTGCTCGGCGCTGACATCGAAAAAGCACAAGCGCTGGCTGATGCGGCGGCGGAGGGCGAAATCTGCACTGTCGCTAATGATAATGATCCGGGCCAGGTGGTGATTTCGGGACACAAGGCCGCGATTGACCGCGCGATTGCGCTCACCAAGGATCATGGCATCAAACGGGGGGTGTTGCTCCCCGTATCCGCGCCGTTCCACTGCCCCCTGATGCAGCCAGCGGCGGACGCAATGGCGAAGGCTTTGGCCGATGCTTCGCTACAGGCTCCACTCGTTCCACTTTATGCTAATGTGACGGCGGCTCCGGTTGCTGATGCCGACACGATCCGCACTCTGCTCGTCGAACAAGTCACAGGTCGCGTCCGCTGGCGCGAATCGGTGATCGCGATGGAGGCTGCGGGGGTGCATCACTTCGTCGAATTTGGAGGCAAGGTGCTAGGGCCAATGGTCAAGCGCAGTGCAGTGGGGGAGGTTGCGGTGATGTCGCTCGTCAGAATGGATGATATTGAGGGTCTTCTGAAAGCAATTTAAGAAGATATTGTTCGCGCGGAGACGCGGAGACGCGGGGACGCGGAGGGTGTGAGTTGAGAGATATTGACGCGATTACTGGTGATGTGATTGACCTTGCGGTGCGCATACACTGTGATCTTGGGTCGGGCCTTCTTGAGAGCGTTTATGAGACTGTTTTGGCAGGCAAATTGGCCAAACTTGGGTATTCAGTTGTTCGGCAAAAGCCAGTTGATATTGAATTTGAGGACATGAAGTTTGAAGCCGCTTTCAAAATCGATTTGATAGTGGATGATCGTCTGCTGATTGAACTAAAATCAGTCGAATCATTAAACGCGGCTCATGCCAAACAACTTCTAACCTATCTTCGTTTGACAAAGCAGCCCGTTGGGCTGCTCATAAATTTTGGCGGCGCAACGCTCAAAGAAGGGCTCCGTCGTATCGTCAATGATTACACATCCTCCGCGTCTCCGCGCCTCCGCGTGAACCAAAAATAAGGAATAGTTATGTTTGACTTAACCGGAATGACTGCCCTCGTGACGGGCGCATCGGGTGGAATCGGATCGGCGGTGGCGGTGGCACTGGCGGCGCAAGGTGCGCGTGTTGCGCTTTCGGGGACGCGAGAGGATGCACTGGCGGCGGTTGCGACCGGACTTGGCGGCGATCCTGTCATCCTGCCGTGTAATCTTTCTGATGGTGCAGCGGTTGACGGCCTTGTGCCGCGTGCAGTTGAAGCGCTTGGGCAGCTTGATATCCTCGTCAACAATGCGGGCGTAACGCGTGATAATCTGGCGATGCGGATGAAAGATGAGGAGTGGGATCAGGTGATCGCGGTCAACCTTACCGCTGCATTCCGCCTGATCCGGGCTGCGTCAAAACCGATGATGAAGGCGCGCTTTGGTCGGATTATCTCAATCACAAGCGTCGTTGGCGCGACGGGCAATCCGGGGCAGGCGAATTATGCCGCGTCAAAGGGCGGCCTCACCGCGATGTCAAAAGCGCTTGGTCAAGAGTTGGCGAGCCGTAACATCACGGTCAACTGTGTGGCCCCCGGTTTTATCGTTTCGCCAATGACGGACGCCCTGCCCGATGCGCAGAAGGAAGCGCTGACCACGCGCATTCCCATTGGTCGGCTTGGCGAAGGCGCAGATATTGGCGCAGCGGTGGCCTATCTTGCCAGTCGCGAGGCGGCCTATGTCACAGGTCAAACGCTCCATGTGAATGGTGGAATGGCGATGGTTTGAACGCTTTGGCAAACATGCCTTCGCGGGTGGTATAACAAGAGGGGGCTTGCAAGCTTCCTTGCGCCGCTTTAGGGCATTTTAAGAACATTGCTTTTACATGAACGAGAAGGATCATCCATGAGCGAGACAGCAGATCGCGTTAAAAAAATCGTTGTCGAACATCTTGGCGTTGAAGCCGATAAGGTGACCGATGATGCAAGCTTCATTGATGATCTTGGCGCTGACAGCCTTGACATTGTCGAGCTGGTGATGGCGTTTGAAGAAGAGTTTGGCGTTGAAATCCCTGATGATGCGGCCGAAAAAATCGCGACTGTTAATGATGCGATTGCCTTCATCAATGAAAAGAAAGCCTGATTACGGCGACGCTAACCCGGTGTTGCGGGTGCGTTTTTAGGAATAGAAAACGGCTCTCTCGCAAATGCGATAGGGCCGTTTTTATTTGAGAGGATTGCGATGCGGCGTGTTGTCATAACCGGATTGGGGCTTGTTACGCCGCTTGGCGCAGACGTTGAAACAAGCTGGGCAAATCTGATCGCGTCCAAATCAGGTGCCGGGCAGATTACCCAATTTGATGCAAGCGCCTATGCCTGCACGATTGCGTGTGAGGTGAAAGCAAAGGATCACCCATGGGGTTTTGATCCTGATCTGCGCGTTGATTATAAGGTTCAGCGGCAGGTCGATCGCTTCATCATTCTTGGCATTGATGCCGCAAGCCAAGCAATTGAGGATGCTGGCCTTACCGATATGACTGAGGAAGAACGGTTCCGCGCGGGCTGCTCAATTGGTTCGGGCATCGGTGGCCTCCCCGGCATTGAGAGCGAATCGCTTGTCCTAGCTGAAAAAGGCCCACGCCGAGTCTCACCGCATTTTGTCCACGGTCGCCTGATCAACCTGATTTCGGGGCAGGTCTCGATCAAATACGGCCTTATGGGGCCAAATCATGCGGTGGTGACCGCCTGTTCAACCGGCGCGCATTCAATTGGTGATGCCGCGCGGATGATTGCAATGGATGACGCCGATGTGATGCTCGCGGGCGGCGCTGAATCGACCATCTGCCCAATCGGAATTGCTGGATTTTCGCAGGCGCGTGCGCTTTCTACCGGCTTCAATACTACGCCTGAAAAAGCATCGCGGCCCTATGATAAGGATCGTGACGGCTTTGTAATGGGTGAAGGTGCTGGCGTTGTCGTGCTTGAGGAATATGAGCGAGCGAAAGCGCGCGGCGCAAAGATTTACGGCGAAGTCATCGGATACGGCCTGTCGGGTGATGCCTATCATGTGACGGCACCGCATCCCGAAGGATCAGGTGCGTTCAGGTCAATGCAAATGGCGATGAAGAAGTCAGGGCTTTCGCTTGATGATATTGATTATGTCAACGCGCACGGCACGTCGACCCCGATGGGTGATGAGCTTGAGCTTGGCGCGGTACGCCGTTTGTTTGGGGATTCGCTCAGTGGTATGTCGATGAGTTCGACGAAATCGGCGATTGGTCATTTGCTTGGCGGGGCGGGGGCGGTCGAATCAATTTTCTGTCTGCTTGCGATGCGTGATCAAATCGTACCGCCAACGCTCAATCTTGATAACCCAAGCGATAGCTGTGTTGGTGTTGATCTTGTGCCGCACGTCGCCAAAAAGCGTCAGGTACGTGCTGTGCTGAATAACAGCTTCGGCTTTGGGGGCACCAACGCATCGCTCGTCATGCGGTCACTGTAAGTATGCGGCTTGTATTGAGTTTTTTCGTTGCGCTGTTGCTAGCAGCGTGCGGCGGGACTGCGCAAAAGGATGTGACGGTTGTTGTTGCTAAGGGCTCAAGTCTGACATCAGCGGCGAAAATGCTTGAAGAAAAAGGTGCGATCAAATCGGCTAGCGCCTTTTTGCGCAAGGCAAAGCTGCTGGGGTCGGATGAACCGATAAAGCCCGGCGAATATGAAGTTAAGGCGGGCATGGATGACGGTGAAGTCCTCGCGCTCATTCAATCAGGTAAGACATTGCAGCGTTTCGTAACGATTCCTGAGGGCATGCCCTCAGTGCTGGTTCAGGAGCGGCTGATGGCGACTGAGCTGCTGACGGGTGACGTCACAGTGCCTGCCGAAGGCTCAGTTCTTCCCGATAGCTATGCCTATGTACGCGGCGAGCCACGCGCAGCCGTGCTTAAACGGATGCAAGATGCGATGAGCAAGACGCTCGCTGAATTATGGGCGCAACGCAAACCGACGACGGTTGCGCGAAGCCCGCAAGAAGCGATCACGCTTGCCGCAATCGTCGAGAAAGAGACGGCGCTGCCAACTGAACATCGCAAGGTTGCCGGGGTTTATTCAAACCGCGTGCGGATTGGCATGAAGCTTCAGGCTGACCCAACGGTGATTTATCCAGTTACTAAGGGCAAACCGCTTGGCCGTCGCATTCTTAAATCTGAACTGGCCGCCGATAATGGCTATAATACTTATGCGCGCGCTGGGTTGCCTGCCGGGCCAATCGCCAATCCGGGGAAGGCGGCGATTGCCGCAGTGCTTGATCCTGAGCCGACGCGTGCGCTTTACTTTGTGGCCGATGGGTCGGGCGGGCATGTTTTTGCTGACACGCTTGATCAGCATAATGCCAATGTTGAAAAATGGTTCGCGCTACGGCGGGCAAAGGGTGAGATGTAAGCCGTCCCATTTTGATGCTTAACGCGATTCGGATTGCTTTGTGAATCGCTAACATTCGATTAACCTATTCGCTTGAAGTGATTCGGGGGTTGGTTATGCGTATATTCAAACGACTAATTGCGGCGATAGGCCTGGCAACGGCATGTGTTGCCGCTCCCGCATCTGCAACGACGATCTTCCTTGAAGAGGCGCATTATGATCCGCCTGCGCTGTTCGGCGGGATCAGTTACACCCCACTTAACTTGAGGTTCGGCGGCGAGGCTGGTCGTTTTTCCTTCAATGGCCGTAATGTGCAGACCAATGATCCCTTTTCGGTGCTGTCTTATTGCCTCGATTTTACGCGTACGCTGACTGGCGGCAATTTTGAACTCGGCGCGATTTCGTCATTCTTGTCAAATACCACGAAGCAGCAGCAATTGGCCGCCTTGCTTCGCAATACCAACCCGCTGTTTGCGGCGACCAATGATATCAGCTTGCAATCACGCATCGCTGCCTCAGTTGCGCTCAGCGTTTGGGAAATCGTGTTTGAGGCAGGCGTTGGCGGCTATTCGGTGACGAACGGCGATTTCAGCACATTCGGTGATTTCGTTGATATTCAGGCGCAGGCGGACTCTTATCTCGCAGATGTACTCAATGGCCCGATTGGCAATGTTAACAGCATCGGTGCGCTCGTGGCATTCGACAATCAGAGCCAAGTCTTCCTGCTCGGTGGCGGCGCTGGTGGCGGTGTTCCAGAGCCAGCTACCTGGGCGATGATGATTATGGGCTTTGGCATGATTGGCGCAGTGCTGCGGCGTCGCAGGCAGCAGCCGTCAAGATCGGCGATTACGCTCTTAAATCGAAAAAATCGATTAGAGTCAGTCTTTTAAGTTGTTTTGCTAATCTCTGGCCGCCGCCTAAGTAAGTATAGTCACCGGGCCGATAGCGCTCCATGCCGGTTCGGCGATCCCGTAATCACTAAATCCGCAGACCCGTACATTCATTGACCCCAATCATCAGATTGAGCGACTGAACCGCTGCACCGGCGGCCCCTTTACCTAAATTGTCAAGCGCTGCGACCAGCCGGATTTGCCCACCATCGGCACTGCCGAACACGAACAGATCAAGGCGATCGCTGCCCGCTGCGTGTTCGATTGAGAGGTTTGCCTCGTCAAAATCTTCGATCAGGTTAACGAGCGCACAATCGGCATAGGCTTTGCGCAGGATCGCACGCACCACATAAGGCGTCGGCGTTTCGCGCATTGCGCCTGTCAGCAGAGGCACATCAACAATCATCCCGCGATATGTATTTGCCACTGACGGAGCGAACAAAGGCGCGTGGATAAGCCCCGAGTGGCGGTGCATTTCGCTGACATGCTTGTGTGCAAGCGTGAGTGCATAGGTGCGCCATGCGGTCGGCGAGATCCCACCCTCAAATTCGGCAATCATCGCCTTGCCGCCGCCTGAATAGCCTGAGACTGCGTTCACGCTGATCGGCCATTCGGCGGGAATAACCCCAGCACGAAGGAGCGGGACAACGAGGGCTAGAAATCCGGTTGGATAACAGCCGGGATTTGATACCCGCATCGCGCCCGCAACCTTGCGTTTCCCGTCAGGATCAATCTCGTGAAATCCGAATATCCAATCGGGCGCAGTGCGGTGCGCGGTTGAGGCATCAATCACCCTTGTATTGGGATTGTCGATCAGTGCAACCGCCTCACGCGCGGCGTCATCGGGTAGGCAAAGGATAACAACGTCAGCCGCATTAAGCGCCTCGCGGCGAACGCCCGCATCCTTGCGCTGTGCGTCATCAAGCGCGATAATTTCAAGATCAGCACGCCCGTCAAGCCGACCTGCGATTTCGAGGCCAGTCGTCCCGACGGCACCATCAACAAAAACCCGGTGTGTCATAACGAAATTCGTTTGCGCGCCGTGATTGCTTGGGGATGTTCAGCCGAAACACGCGCTACAACGCTAGCAAGCGGTTCGATCACAGTCTTGCCGTGATGCCGCGTCGCATGGAGGAGGTTGTCTGCATCGGCCATGATCCCGACATGGCCGGGAAAGAAAACCAAATCACCGCGTTTGAGCAATGCATCCTCAGAAAGCAGGCTACCCGTTTCCGCCAATTGCATGTCGCTGTCACGCGGCGCTGCAATCCCCGCTGCCGCAAGTCCGCGCTGCACCAGCCCAGAGCAATCAATGCCTGCGCCGCCGCGTCCACCCCACACATAGGGCATATCAAGAAACGCACTTGCGGCTTCAACGGGATCACTTTTTACCGCTGCATGGGTATGTTCAGTCGGCGCGATCAGCGCATCAGCCCGCACATAGCCAACATAATGATCATAGATTGAGTAACCCCATGCCCAGCCACCAGCGATATCAAGCAAACCAAAGCCTTCGCCGCCGAGCAGTTCGGAAACTTGATTGCCGTCTGGCTTGTCGTACATCGCAAGAAAGGGCGGGGCACATTCGCGCAAGGCCGCTTCGGCATAGTGCGGCGCAAAAGTTTGGCCCGCCAACGCGACATCGGCGAGATCCCCACGCAGCGCGTGGCGGCGGAGGTCAAAAGTCATTGAGTGGCCGGAAAGGCGAAAGCTACTGCGCGATGCGGTCATATTGCAGCGCAGATAGACGATTAGAGGACATAAAAGCAATGGCTGACGCAACGTTGCCGTTCACGCCAGCCATCACCATTAAACGATCAATCCTTGAGATCAGCCGGAACATGCCCGCCGTTGGCCGCGAGCTGGTTCATCACCTGACGGTGAAGCCAGATATTCATTGACGCACTGTCATTCATATCGCCCGAGAAACCGAGCTCCTTGGCGAGCTCCTTGCGATTACCAAGACTTGAGTCGAGGCCACAAAGCTTCATCAAATCAACGATCGACGTCCGCCAATTGGTGTCATAATCAACCGATGCAGCGGCAGCAGTCAGGATTGCATCAATATCGACCGGAGCCGAGGGCGCTGCGGCAACCGCTGCGGCGGCTGGTTTGGCAACGGGGGCGGGCGCAGCCGCTGCGGCTGGCTTGCCGAAAATTGCATTCTTGATCGCGCTAAAAATACTCATTTGTTACTCCTGTCAGTGGCCGGGTGTACGAATCACCATGGCATTGTTTTGCGCTACGATGCTACTATGCTTTATCAGGCGACGCCATTGGTGCCGCTGGTATTAAAAATCGGGTGAGGAGTAAAATAATGGATATTTTGGGTCAGCTTTTGCAGGGTGCTATTGGCGGACAAGGAACCGGCGGGAATCCACAGATTGATGTCGGCGGCCTCGCAAGCCAGTTTGGCCTTTCGCCAGAACAGGCCAATGCGGCTGTTGGTGCGCTTCTCCCTGCGGTCATGGGCGGTCTTCAGAAAAGCGAAGACGCTGGCGGGCTTGGCCAGATTACGAATATTGTCGCGGGGATGGGCGCGCCAGAACAGGATATCGACAACGGTAATAATATTCTCGGCCAGATTTTTGGATCAAAGGACGTCAGCCGCCAAGTCGCAACTCATGCGTCGGCGCAAACAGGGATTAGTGACACGATCCTGAAGGCGATGCTGCCCGTCATTGCTGGGCTCGTCGCGCAGCAGGTTTCAAAAAAAATGGGTGGCGGCATTATGGGCGGCCTCGCTGGATCTGTGCTTGCGTCAATGATTGGCGGCGGTAGTGCAGCTGCTGCGCCTGCTCAACAAGGCGGCGGCGGTCTCGGCGATATTCTCGGCGGGCTTGCAGGCGCACTTGGTGGCGGTGGTCAGCAGGCGGGCGCATCAAACCCATTGGATGCAATCCTCGGCGGATTTTTGGGTAAGCGCTAAATCACCGGATAACGTGATTTGAGCATATCAAAGGCGGCGCGCAGGCCAAGTGCGTCGCCGCCTTTGGGCCTTCCGGGCTTGGAGGCACTGCGCCACGCGAATGTGTCAAAATGCGCCCATGCCACGCCGTCGGGCACGAATTTGCGTAGGAACAGTGCTGCGGTAATCGCGCCCGCCATCCCGCTTTCGGAACTATTGGCGATATCGGCCACGTCCGATTTAAGCATATCATCATAGCCAGACCAGAGCGGCAGGCGCCAAACCGGATCATCGCAGTTGACTGAACTTTCGGAAAATGCGCGGGCAAGAGCGTGATCATTGCAAAACATTGCGGGCAAATCAGGGCCAAGCGCAACGCGTGCGGCTCCGGTCAGTGTCGCGTAATCGATCATCAATTCAGGGGTGTCCTCGCCCGCGCGGGTAATCGCGTCGGCAAGCACAAGCCGTCCTTCAGCGTCAGTATTGTCAATCTCAACGGTCAGCCCATTGCGCGACGAAAGGATGTCACCGGGTCTAAATGCATCGCCCGAAATGGCATTTTCTGCCGCTGCGATCAGCATATGCAGCCGCACCGGGAGCCGTGCCGCCATCACCAGGCTGGCGAGTGCAAGCGCGTGCGCCGCCCCGCCCATATCTTTCTTCATCAACCGCATTGATCCGCCGGGCTTGATATTAAGCCCGCCCGAATCGAAGGTAATGCCCTTGCCAATAATCGCGATGCGCGGATGTGCAGGATTGCCCCACTCTATCTCAATCAGGCGCGGCGCGTGATGCTTGTCCGCCGCGCGGCCAACCGCATGGATCATCGGATAACCAGTGTGAAGATCATGACCCTTGGTGATCGTCAGTGTAGCGTCATGCGCCTTGGCAATGCTCTGTGCCGCGCTTTGCAAATCGGCTGGCCCCATGTCGGCGGCGGGCGTATTAACGAGATCGCGGACAAGCGCGGTCGCTTGTGCCGCCCGTACCATCTCGGCAATGGTCGCTGGTTCAGGGGTCAGCAACACCCGCTGCGGCATAGGCTCAGCCGACGGCAAATAGCGATCAAAGCGGTAGTGCGCGAGGAGCCAACCAAGCGCTGCCTGCGCCGGCGCACCTTCGTTCAGCCGATACGTCCCTTCGGGCAACCGCGCGGCGGCTCCTGCTAAATCCCAGACACCCGGCGTATCGGCAGCACCAATTACCACCGACCACTCATCGGCAGCTTCGCCCGGAACAATGACGAACTCGCCAGCCTTGCCCTTAAACTGAGCGGCAAGCACAACCGCGCGCGCGCGCTCAGGAAGCGCCTTAAACCAATCGTCAAACCCATCTTTGGTGGCGACGGCAATGCTGCGCGCGGCTTGGCCTTGATCAGGTTGAAGGAGGCACGCAAAGTCAAATGTCATTGCGCCACACCAAACAAATCATGCTCATCGGCATCCTCGATCAACACGGGCACGATATCGCCCTGTGCTAGCCCGCCAGCATCCCTCAAAAACACATTGCCATCAATTTCTGGCGCATCGGCCTGTGAGCGGCCAGTCGCGCCGCCTTCGTCATCGACTTCATCGATGATCACGTCGAGTGTGCGACCCACCTTTGCTGCCAATCGCGCGGCTGAAATCGCGGCAGTTTTTTCCATGATGCGGGCGTAGCGCTCTTCTTTTACGTCCTCGGGCACGGGATTGGGCAGGGCGTTGGCGGCGGCACCCTCGACGGGTTCAAAGCGGAATGCGCCGACGCGGTCAAGCTGTGCCTCATCAAGCCAATCAAGCAGATATTGGAAATCAGCCTCAGTTTCGCCGGGGAACCCGACCACGAAGGTTGAGCGGATGGTGAGATCGGGGCAAATCTGCCGCCATGATTTGACGCGCTCAAGCACTTTGGCTTCATTCGCGGGACGTTTCATGGCTTTGAGAACGCTCGGTGCTGCGTGCTGGAACGGGATATCGAGATAGGGCGTGATCAGTCCTTGTGCCATCAGCGGAATGACCTGATCGACATGGGGGTAAGGGTAGACATAGTGGAGCCTCACCCATGCCCCAAGCTTGCCAAGTTCGCGCGCGAGATCAGTCATGTGCGCGCGGACGGGCTGGCCCTTCCAATCGCGCGGTTGATGCTTGATATCGACGCCGTAAGCTGACGTATCCTGGCTGATCACCAGCAATTCCTTGGTGCCCGCCGCGACGAGTTTTTCAGCCTCGCGTAGGATCGCGTCGGGGCGGCGGCTGACGAGATCGCCGCGTATGCTCGGGATGATGCAAAAGGCGCAGCGGTGGTTGCAGCCTTCACTGATCTTCAAATAGCTATAGTGACGCGGGGTGAGTTTCAATCCGCCGTCGGGCACCAGATTGAGGAACGCGTTGGGCGGGATTGGTGCGGCGTCATGCACCGCGCTGACGACGGCTTCATATTGGTGTGCGCCGCTGATTGCGAGCACCTTGGGGAAGCGCGCGCGGATCATTTCGGCCTCTTGCCCCAAACAGCCAGTGACGATGACGCGGCCATTTTCGGCGAGTGCCTCGCCGATGGCCTCAAGCGATTCCTCCTTGGCCGAATCGAGGAAACCGCAGGTG
Organism: Sphingomonadales bacterium; assembly: GCA_043747445.1. Taxonomy (GTDB): domain Bacteria; phylum Pseudomonadota; class Alphaproteobacteria; order Sphingomonadales; family Sphingomonadaceae; genus Aquisediminimonas. The sequence goes on along the minus strand of JAYTPB010000047.1, from coordinate 25,142 downwards.
TTGACCAGCACCACATCGGCCCCGGCATAGTCGGGCGACAGGCCGTAACCGTCGCTGCGCAGTTTGGTGAGAATGCGTTCGCTATCAACCAGCGCCTTGGGGCAGCCGAGCGAAACCATGCCCACTTTGGGCGGCGAGGGGAGGGTGGTGAGTGTCATTTGCAGCTGCGCATAGGCGTGTTTGGGGGGAATGTCACTTTGTCATATGCAAGATTATTACCCCCGTTCACCCTGAGCCTGTCGAAGGGTTCCCTTCCTTTTTTGGCACATCGTTGAAAGAAGAAAGGGAGGGCTTCGACAGGCTCAGCCCGAATGGCAATCTAACGCACCGGCAATTGCTTGACGGGATCAACGGGCTTGCCGCCTTTGCGCATTTGGAAAAATAATAGCGGCGCGTTGCCGCTACCCGCTTTGCCGATGATTTGGCCGCGTTTGACTGACTGCCCGCGCGTCACGCTTGCCGCCGTTGCGCGACCGTATGCGGTGATCCAGCCCTCACCGTGGCGGATGAGGATCAGGCCACCATAGTTCGCCACATCATTGCCAACAAACGCGACGACTCCGTCTGCAGCCGCCGAAACTGGCGCGAATTGCGCAACAGCGATGTCGATCCCCTGATTGACTTGGCCCTCACCAAGCGGGCCAAAGCGATTGGCGACGCGGCCAGCGGCAGGCCAAGCGAAGCTTCCGGCAAAGCGCGCAGGTTCAGTCACTGCAACGCCGGGCGGAAGCGGGCGGGTTGGTGCTGGTTGCGGCGCTGCGGTGGGCGCTTCGGCAATGGCGGCTGGCTCTCCGCCTGTGAGTATGTCATCAATGTCGAGTTTGAATGCCGATGCGCGCATTTCCAGAGTGGAGTCAGTGGACACACTCGGGAGCAAAAGCCGTCGCCCGATCCGCAGCGCATAAGGCGGCTCAAGTGCGTTCGCGGCGATAATCTCTTGCCAACTAATCCCGTAAGCACGCGCGATGGCGATGCCCGTCTCACCCTCTCCCACATTGTGATAGCGTCCACCGGGCACAGTGAGTGTCTGGCTGGGGCGGATGATGAACGGCGCTTCAAGTCCATTGGCGCGGGCAAGTGTTTCGGAGCCTGCACCGGTGCGATTGCCGATGCTGCGCAGCGTATCGCCCGCGATAACTGTGTAGCTGCCGTCAGCAATTATCGCAGCATTGGCGACAACGGGACGCATTTCCCACACCGGGGCTTCGTCAAACACCGTGTCCATTTGCGGATCAATACGCGGTGCATCCGCCTCGGGCGCTGCGTCTGTGGTGCGAATTGGGGTGGTCGCCGAACGCGGAATGCAGCCCGAAACGAGCGCAGCCACCATGATCCCCAAAACTACCCCGTTACGCGTCATGACGTCATATTATGCAGATCAACCCAGTTCGTCAAAAACGCGCGGCGAGTGCGACCATTGTTGCCCGGTCGGTCAGATCAAGCGTGAGCGGCGTGACCGAGACATAGCCCTCAATCACGGCCTCAAGATCGGTTGCGTGCGCGGGGGTTTCTTTCGCGCCGCCAAGCGCGAACCAATGATACTCAAATCCGCGTGGATCACGGTTGGTAACGATGCCAAGCCGACTATAATCGCGAAAGCCCTGCGCCGTTACGCGCACGCCTTTGACCGCGTCGGGCGCAGTCGCGGGGAAATTGACGTTGAGCAGAGTGTTTGTGGGCAGGGGAACATCAAGCAGCGGGCGCAGCACCTTCGCGCCCCATTCTTCAGCCGTAGCAAACGACACATCGTCGCCAGCGCCTTCGCGGGCATAAGCCTGACTGAGCGCGATTGAGCGAATGCCTGCGAGCGTACCCTCCATCGCCGCCGCAACGGTGCCTGAGTAGGTTACATCCTCGGCAAGGTTTGCGCCGCGATTGACGCCCGATAGGATCAGATCAGGTTTGGCATCCATCACCTTGCCGAGCGCGAGCATCACTGAGTCGGTTGGCGTTCCCGTTACACTGAAACGCCGTTCATCATGCTGTCTGATGCGCAAGGGCCGGGTGAGGGTGAGCGAATGGCCAGCGCCCGATTGCTCTTCAGACGGCGCGACGATCCAGATATCATCCGAAAGCTGCCGCGCAATGGCTTCAAGCGTGACCAGACCGGGGGCATTGATGCCGTCATCATTGGTGAGGAGAATGCGCATTTGTTCAAAATTCCGTTCGCCCTGAGCCTGTCCGGTATAAATTGATCCGTTTGTGTCGAGCGAAGTCGAGACACCAGCAAGATGTCTCGACTTCGCTCGACACGAACGGGGTTTAAGGGGTCAATCGTTCCACCCCACCCATATAGGGCAGCAGCGCGGATGGTATCGTGACACTGCCGTCCTTCTCCTGATAATTTTCGATCACCGCCACAAGCGCGCGGCCAACCGCGAGGCCGGAGCCGTTGAGCGTGTGGACAAAGCGCGTGCCCTTCTCGCCGCCTAATTCCTTGGCTGGGCGGTAGCGCGTGTTCATCCGCCGTGCCTGAAAATCACCGCAATTTGAACAGCTTGAGATTTCGCGGTAGCGGCCTTGACCAGGCAGCCAGACCTCAAGGTCAAAGGTTTTCTGCGCTGAAAACCCCATGTCTCCCGTGCAGAGCAGCATACGCCTATAGGGCAGTTCGAGGCGTTCAAGCACAGCCTCGGCGCACGCGGTCATCCGCTCATGCTCGGCGTCCGAATCCTCGGGGCGCGTAATCGAAACCAGCTCAACCTTGTCAAATTGATGCTGGCGGATGAGGCCGCGAGTGTCCTTGCCCGCAGCACCTGCTTCGCTGCGGAAACATGGGGTGAGTGCTGTGAAACGGAGGGGGAGGGTGGTGCCGGCTAAAATGTCACCATTCACGATATTGGTGAGCGAGACTTCGGCGGTGGGGATCAGCCAGCGGCCATCGGTGGTTTGGAAAGAATCGTCGGCGAATTTGGGAAGCTGGCCAGTGCCATAAAAGGCTTCATCGCGGACAAGCAAAGGCGGCGCGACCTCTTGATAGCCAAATTCAGTCGTGTGCAGATCAAGCATGAACTGGCCAAGCGCGCGCGCCAACCGGGCAACGCCGCCGCGCAGATAGGCGAAACGCGCACCCGAGACCTTCTGCGCGGTTTCAAAATCGAGGCCGAGGGCTGCACCAATGTCAAAATGCTCACGCGGGGTGAAGGCGAAATTGCGGATGTTGCCGTGCGTGTGAACGACAGCGTTATCAGTTTCGTCTTTGCCATCGGGGACGGAAGGGTGAGCAAGGTTTGGGATTGAACTCAGAAGACTGTTTAACTGCTCATTGAGAGCTTTTAGCTGCATGTTAAATTGAGGTATCTCTACTTTAGAGTCCGCAACTGCCGCTTTTAATCGATTAGCAGTGTCTTGGTCACCCTGTGCAATGGCCGCTCCGATTTGCTTTGCGAAACTGTTAGCTTGAGCCTGAGCTGCTTCAAGTTTGGGCAATACGGCTCGTACTGCACTATCTGTTTCAAGTAGTTGACTAGCAGTTAGTCCATTACCTCGGCGTGCTTGCGCTGCGTCAAAAGCTTCGGGATTTTCGCGGATAAATTTAATGTCGTGCATAGGCGCAGGCTATGCCGCGTGATGGGGGAATTCGCAATGTTGAAAAACCACACTGTCACCCTGAACTTGTTTCAGGGTCTATCTCTCAACAAGCGAAGACGGGACTCGTGGAGAGATGGATGCTGAAACACGTTCAGCATGACGGTTTATAGCGGGGGAACCCCACAAAAAAACACCCCCGGCCTTTCGGCCAGAGATGTTCCTTGGATCGCACAAATGAAGTTCTTTAAGCGGCTTTGCGGGCCAGTCGCTTGCGGGCAACCAATGCCGCTGCACCTGCGCCGAACAGGAGTACCATCGGCGGTGCTGGCACCTGCGTACCGCCGCTTGATGTGCTGCCACCGCTTGAACCCGATGAGGTTGACGATGAAGTCGAGCTTGACGTGGATGAAGTGCTCGATGACGCGCCTGAGCTGGTTGATGATCCGCCGCTAGAGCCTGTCGAACTTGATGACCCCGTCGATCCGCCAAAGCTTGATGACCCTGAGGTGCTCATCCCGCCCGACGATGCGGACGACGACGATGATGCCGACGAGGAGGATGACGCGCTTGACGATGAACTGCTCGATCCGCCAGTTGAACTCGTCGAGGTGCTGCTCACGCCGCCAGTTGATGTGCTTGAGGTTGAACTCACGCCACCCGTCGATGTTGATGAACCGCCAGTTGAAGTTGAAGAACCGCCCGTTGATGAGGTGCTACTGACGCCGCCGGTTGATGTTGAAGAACCGCCAGTTGACGTTGATGAGCCCCCGGTTGAGGAGCCGCCTGTTGATGACCCACCCGTTGACGAAGTGCTGCTGACTCCTCCAGATGTGCTGCTGACGCCACCAGTGGAGGTTGATGATCCACCCGATCCACCCGATCCACCTGAGCTAATGTTACCGCTAGATCCGCCTGAGCCACCTGAACTGATGTTACCACTAGATCCACCTGATGAGGTTGATGTCGATGATCCGCCCGAGGTGCTGCTGAGCCCGCCCGTTGAGGTGCTTGAGCCACCCGATCCACCTGATGACGTTGACCCACCTGACGTACTGGTGCTGCCACCGCTGGTTGAGCCGCCGCTTGATGTTGACGATACAACAATGCTGCCGCCGCTGCTGCCACCGCCGCTAAATCCTCCGAAGAAGCCTCCGCCAAAGCCACCGCCGAAACCGCCGCCGCCAACAACAACGGGAATAGCGCCGCCGCCGCCACGGAAACCTTCATCGCGGAATGGCGCTGGCAATGGCCGCGTCGAAACCGATACGCTCTGCTGTGCGCACTGAAGCTGATACGGCGCACCGGCACGGTTGCCGACTTGAACTGAACCCGGTGGGCACGCGAGCGTTGTCGTGGTTGTTGTGACCGTCCGGCGAATGCGTTTTACCACGCGCTTTTTCGGTGCTGCGTAAGCAATGCGCTTGCGGACAATCTTCTTCACCGGCTTGGCTTTTGAATATTGCGTCTTTGAATATTGGTATCCGGCTGAGCCTGCTTTGCTCTGCGTTGCATGAATTGCCCCGCCACCGATCATTGCACCGCCACATGCGCAAGCGCAGAGTTTTGCAAGAGCCATCTTAACAGACATACGCGTTTTCCCATTTGTTGCGAACCGAGGTGGATTTTTAATCCATTCACCTCTGTTCGATTCTTACTAATATCACCCGTGCAAAAAAGCCGAAACTCGTGCAACCGGATTAACCTTCATTCGATGTGTATATAACAAATTTACCACATCAGCGTGCAAATCAATATGGTTAACGTCTCATTTAGGGGCTGTTTTGCGACCGGGTGTTGTCAGTCAACCAAAATTCTCGTCAGAAATCCTTATCAGATCGCGCCTGCCGATGCGAATCGCGGATGTGTGCCAATTCACCGATCTGAAACAATTATCTGCGTAGGGCTGCAACGCGTTGAGGCGACACGCAGAGGTGGCTTGTACGTTTATATGCCCCGCTCTATAGGCGCGCCTAAACGCTGGTAACGGATGTTTGGCTCGCAGGTCGAGCGTCTGTTGCGCGGTAGATAGAGGATAAATTTGTATGGCGACCTCACTCGACGATCGAAAACCAGAACGATCAATCGAATCAGAGCCGGCACCGGGTGATTACCGGCCAAGTGACGGCGAGCCCTTTATGAATGCCCAACAACTTGAGTATTTCCGTGCAAAATTGATCAATTGGAAAGAGGCGATCCTCCGCGAGGCACAGGGCACGCTGGTTTCGCTCCAAAGCGAATCACTGCGCGAACCCGACGTAACGGATCGTGCTTCAAGCGAAACCGATTGGTCGCTTGAACTGCGCACGCGTGATCGTCAGCGCAAACTGATTTCCAAGATTGACGCGGCATTGCGGCGGATCGAAGACGGCGAATATGGTTACTGCGAAGTTACCGGGGAGCCGATCTCGCTTGGCCGTCTTGAAGCGCGCCCGATTGCGACGATGACGATTGAAGCGCAGGAGCGTCACGAACGGCAGGAAAAAATTTCGCGCGACGAATAAAACAGCTAAACCCTTTTGGTTGTTTACCTTTTTCCAACCAATTGCGCGTAAATCCATGATGATGGATATTGCAATCAACAATTTTGACGATGAAACGGTGCTGCAACCGCGTGATAAATCGCGTGAAAGCATCTTTCTTGGCGCTGTCGTTCACATTGGCGATGAAAAGCACAGCCGCAACGTCCGCGTGCGCAACATTTCTTCGGGCGGGATGATGATTGATCTTCCCGGCCCTCAGCCGCGCGGGTTATCAGTGGTTGCAGAAATGAAGGGCATCGGCGAAGTGCGCGGACAGATCGTATGGTCTACCGAAAACCGTGTTGGCATCGCGTTTGAGAAAATGGTTGATCCAAAGCTTGCCCGGCATACGCCTGTTCCGGCCCCCGCAGCGCCATTTTACGCAAAGCCGGTGTTGAGCCACGGTGACACTTCACGCCGTCCTGGGCTTGGTATTCGCTAACGGCTTGACGTCGCACGCCCCGAGTCAGTATGGGGCAACGCCTGCTAGTCAGGATTGTGGCGGTCGTAGCTCAGTTGGTTAGAGCGCCGGTTTGTGGTACCGGAGGCCGGGGGTTCGGATCCCCTCGATCGCCCCATTTTTTTCTGATAAATAAGCTGACAAACCCACATTGGAATATTATTACTTAATTTTGTAATTTTATAATGTGTGAGGTCGAGCTATGTCAGCCGTATGGAATTTGCCTGATTTTGACGATCATGAGGGCGTTCACATATTTCGGGATCGCGCATCGGGGCTAACCGCGATTATCGCCGTGCATTCGACCAATCTTGGCCCTGCGGCAGGCGGCACACGTTTCTGGCATTATTCTGATCCTGCCGCCGCCATCACCGATGCGCTGCGCCTTTCGCGCGGGATGAGTTATAAAAATGCGATGGCTGGCCTGCCGATGGGCGGCGGTAAAGCAGTGATCCTGTCTGACGCGCAGGGTAGCAAAAGCGATGCGATGGTCGAAGCTTTTGCCAGAAGTGTCGAAAGCCTCGGCGGACGGTATGTCACCGCGCAAGATGTCGGAATGAGCGCCGCCGATATGATCGCGATTTCTAAAGTCACGCGCCATGTTTGCGGCTTGCCAGCCGCAGCGGATCAGGCGGGGGGTGATCCCGGCCCGTCAACCGCGCTTGGCGTGTTTCTTGGCGTAAAGGCCGCGATCAAGCGCGCGCTTGGTAAGGACACAGCCAAGGGCGTTCATGTTGCCATCCAAGGTGTAGGTAGTGTCGGTGGTGGTCTCGCGCGCTTGCTTGCGGCAGACGGCGCTCGGTTGACGCTGGCTGACCGCAACGGCGCGCACGCTTCTGCTCTGGCGTCTGAACTTGGGGCGCAAGTGGTGGCAACTGACGCGATAATGCGCGTTGATGCCGATATCCTTAGCCCCTGCGCGCTTGGCGCGATCCTTGATGAGGCAAGCATCGCTGCGCTGAATGTTGCAGCGGTTGCGGGCGGAGCGAACAATCAGCTTGCGGTGCCAGCCGACGGGGATAGGATCAATGCGCGCGGTATTCTTTATGCGCCCGATTATGTGATCAACGCGGGCGGCATCATCAATGTCGGTGTTGAATATATGAAGCTTGGTGACCGAAAAGCCGTCGAAGCGCGGGTCGCGGGCATCCCGGATCGGCTCAATCAAATCTGGGATGAAAGTGCGGCAAGCGGCGATAATCCGGCGAAGGTGGCAGACCGGATTGCGCAAGCGATGATCGGTCGTTGAAATTAGGCTTTTCGCTTTGCTAATCTATGGTTAAAGGCTGTGCCGATGCACCGCTTAGCCAATCCAACGCGATTTCTTAAATTTGCCCGGCCGCTCACCATATTGTTCGGGATCATCGGGATATTCCTCGTCAGCGTGGGGATTTACGGCGGGTTGTTCATAACCCCGCCTGACTATCTTCAGGGCGAAAGCGTCCGCATTCTCTACATCCATGTGCCCGCCGCGATGCTCAGTACGATTGGTTGGGCGAGCATTGCGATTGCCAGTATTACCCAACTCGTCTGGCGTCATCCACTCGCTGGCGTTGCTGCGCGCGCGTGCGCTGTTCCTGGCGCGATGTTTACCGCCATCTGCCTTGCCACCGGATCAATCTGGGGGCGGCCGACGTGGGGCACATGGTGGGAATGGGACGGACGGATGACGTCTGTGCTGGTGCTGCTGTTCCTGTACATCGGATATATGGCGCTGGCGTCCTCAAGCGAAGACCGCACCAGCGTCAGCCGCGCTACAGCAATTTTCGGTATTGTCGGCGCAGTCAATATCCCGATTATCAAGGGTTCGGTTGAATGGTGGAATACGCTGCATCAGGGGCGCTCAATTACGATGACGAGTTCAAAGATTGCGCCTGAGTTGCTGTGGCCACTTGGTTTTACAATGATTGGGTTTTCGCTGCTGTTCGGTGCTATCGTTCTGATGCGAATGCGCGCGACGCTGGCTGAGGCCAAGGTTGAGGCGCGGATGCGCAGATTGGTTGCGGCATGAACCATTGGACTTACATAACGGCGGCTTATGTGCTGGCGATCATTGCTACGCTCGGCGTTACCGGCTGGAGCCTTTTTACGATGCGCCGCGCCGAAAAAGCGGTTGATGATATGAAGGGTGATCGATGAAGGCCAAACATCAACGATTGACGCTCGCCGTGGTTGCGGTGGTAGCCGTAATGGGTTCAGCCGTGCTGGCGATGTCGGCGGCCAAGGATAAGGCTGCCTATTTTCGCTCACCAGCCGATATCGCCAAGGCCAAGCCGCCAGCGGGTGAGGATTTTCGCTTGGGCGGGATGGTTGCGGCCAAATCGATCACGCGCGCCAGCGACGGCGTCTCCGTCAAATTCCTCGTTGAAGATGGCGGCCATGTTACGCCAGTTACGTTTCGCGGGATTACGCCTGACTTGTTTAAGGAAAATAGCGGGGTCGTGGCAGAGGGCAGCCTTGACGCCAGCGGCACCTTCGTTGCGACCAATATCCTTGCCAAACATGATGAAAATTATAAGCCGCCTGAAATGGCGGGCGTTCAGCATAAAACCAATAGTTTACAGCCATGATTGCTGAAATTGGTCTTGCCTTCCTCTGGCTCGCCGGGGTGCTGGCGGGTTTACAGCTTGTCATGGGCATCATCGGCCTGCGCACGAATCGCGGCGACATGCTGGGCGGGGTTCGCCCGATTGCGATGCTCCAAGGGCTACTTGTTGGGCTATCTTTCTGGTGTTTGGTCACCGTATTTATGCAGTCTGATATGTCAGTCAAACTGGTTGCGCTTAACAGCCATTCGGCCAAGCCAATGCTGTTCAAATTTGCCGGAACATGGGGCAATCATGAAGGATCAATGCTGCTTTGGGTGGCCGTGCTCGGTGTTGCGGGTGGGTTGATCGCGGCGTTTGAACGATCGCTCAAATATCGCACCCACATTGCAACGCTGGCTGCGCAAGCGGCAATTGCGCTCGGATTTTATGGCTTTTTGATTTTTTCCTCAAATCCGTTTGAACGGCTTAATCCAGTGCCGTTGGACGGGCAGGGGCTTAATCCGCTGCTCCAAGATCCCGGCCTCGCTTTCCATCCGCCGACACTGTATTTTGGCTATGTCGGGATGTCAGTGGCGTTTAGTTTTGCGGTGGGCGCGTTGATTGAGCGCGATGTTGGTCCGGCTTTTGCCCGCGCAATGCGGCCTTGGGTGCTTGGCGCTTGGATTTTCCTGACGCTTGGGATCACAGCGGGAAGCTATTGGGCTTATTATGAGCTTGGCTGGGGCGGCTGGTGGTTCTGGGATCCAGTCGAAAATGCCTCGCTGATGCCGTGGCTCGCGACGACCGCGCTGCTCCATTCGGTCTCGGTGCTGGCAACGCGAGATGGCCTGCGTGCATGGACGGTGATGCTGGCGGTGGTGGCCTTTTCAATGTCGATGGTGGGTACATTCTTGGTGCGTTCGGGTGTTTTGACGAGCGTTCATAGTTTTGCCACTGATCCAACGCGGGGCAGCTTTTTGCTTGCGCTGTTGGTGGTCTATATCGGCGGCGCGCTCGCGCTCTTTGCGCTACGCGTGAATACAGTGCGCGAGGGCAATCAATTTGACCTGATGAGCCGGGAGGGCGCATTGGTGGTCAATAATCTGCTGCTTTCTGTAATCCTTTCGGTCGTTCTCGTCGGCACGCTATATCCGCTCGCGACTGAGGCACTGGGGCAGAAAATTTCTATCGGCGCACCCTATTTTAACAGTGCGGCGGGATATCCTGCACTGTTGCTTGTGGTCGTCATGATCATGGGGCCAGTGATGCGCTGGCGACGGGATGAGTTTAAGTCCGTCATGAAGCGGATTGCGTTGCCGTTGCTGGCGACAGCACTGATGCTGCTTGGGCTTGTCATCGCGCGGCCTGATGTCGGGATATTGCCGTTTCTGGGGCTGTTGCTCGCGGTTGGCGTTGGGGTTGGCAGTTTCGCTCCGCTTTGGAAGCGCAATCTGCGGCGGACGCCGCTTTTCACTTACGGGATGGTGATCGCGCATTTCGGCATTGCGGTATCGCTCGCTGGCATGGCAAGCGAGAGCGGCTTCATTAAGGAGAAACTGGTTGCGGCCAATATCGGCGAAAGCAATACCGTTGGCCCCTATACCGTCAAGTTCCTGAAAATTGAGCCAGTCGCAGGGCCGAACTGGACAGCGATGGAGGCAACGCTTGAGGCGCGGCGCGGCGACGGCGAACCAATCATTCTCCGCCCACAGGCGCGCATGTTCTCAAATCCAGTTACGCCCACTAACGAAGCCGCAATCGGGACAATGCTTGATGGTCAGCTTTATCTCAATATCGGTGAGCCAACGTCGGATGGCCGCTGGCAAATCCGCATGTGGTGGAAGCCTTTTGTAACCTTGATCTGGCTTGGCGGAATGTTGGTTGCCTTTGGCGGCTTCCTCTCGCTCATTGGGCGGGCACGGCGTGAAAAGGGTGCGCAAGCGCGTAAACTTCCTGAGGAATCTCTCGTTTTTGTCGAGGCAACGGCATGAAACGCATCTGGCTATGGGTTCCGTTTGGGCTGTTCGTGCTGTTCTTTGCGGTCGTTGCAAATGGCCTGAAAAACCCGTCAGACGGGATTGTCAGATCAACGATGATTGGCAAGCCAGCGCCGCAATTTTCGCTGCCCCCGGCGGTTGATGGCTATCCAGGGGTTGGTGTCGCAAATTTGCGCGACGGCAAGGCAAAGCTCGTCAATATTTTTGCGAGTTGGTGCGTGCCTTGTGCCTATGAAGCCCCGATCCTTGAGCAATTGGCAAAGCAGGGCATCGAAATTCACGGTATCGCCATTCGCGATCGCCCGCAGGATTTGAATCGTTTCCTTGCGCGTTACGGCAATCCTTACACCCGAATCGGTGCTGATAATGATACCAAGGCGCAGATTTCATTCGGCTCCGCTGGCGTTCCTGAAACCTTTGTTGTCGATGGCAAAGGGATTATCCGCCATCAGATCGCAGGGGGCATTGATCCCGAAAATGTGAATGAATTGCTCGTTGCGCTAAGGGCTGCGAAATGAAAATGCGCTTGTTCATGCCGATTCTCTTGCTGGTCGCCGCGCCTGCCGCTGCTGACTCGTTATTGCCCGATGCTGAAATGGCCAATATTCAGTTGAGCGACCCCGCGAAAGAGCGCGAGGCAAAGGCGCTGATGGAAACGATTCGCTGCCTTGTGTGCCAAAGCCAGTCAGTTGCTGATTCCGATGTCGATATGGCGGCGGATATGCGCGCGCTTATTCGCCAGCGGATAGATAAGGGCGAAAGTGCTGAGTCGATTCGCGCTTGGCTGATTGAGCGTTATGGTAGCTGGGTGTCTTATGATCCGCCAACATCGACAGTGACAAGCCCGATCTGGGTGGTGCCAATTGCATTTTTCCTGATTGGGCTTTTCTTGGTCAGCAGTCGATTGAAGGTTAAACGCAGGAAATGATTTGGGTTTTTGGTCTGATTGCTGTCCTTCTGATTACAGTAGGCGTGGGGCTATGGCGCTTCGCCAAAATGCCGCGTGTCGCGCTTGAGATGACTGGTGCAGCGCTGTTCTTAGGCATTGCTGGCTATGCGTGGCAGGGCAACCCGATGCAGCCGGGCAATCCGGTAGAATCGGCAGCCTCAAAGCCACCGCCAGAGGAGATTTCGGCGGCGCTACGCAAGGCCACGTTGGCGAAATTTGGCGCAGAGGGTGAAATCCTTGCCTATGCTGACGCGTACATCAAATCGGGGCACAGTCAGGCGGCGGTGAGCGCGGTGCGCGCTGGACTGTTGAAAAGCCCCAGTAATCCTGATCTTTGGGTTGGCCTTGGCAATGCGCTCGTCGTTCACAGCGATGGGCAAATGTCCCCAGCAGCGCAGTTTGCCTTTGAAAAAGCCGCAACGCTTTCGCCAAATCATCCTGGCCCGCCATTTTTCTTGGGCCTTGGCCTCGCACAGGCGGGTAAAATAGATGATGCAGGCCAAGTATGGCGCGGGCTGCTTTCACGAGCGCCTGAGGGGGCACCGTGGAAGGCCGATCTTGAGGCGCGGCTCGCCGAAATTGGCCAGACTCAGATTGCCAAAACGACTGACGTCAAGAAGCCGTAAGTGGCGTAGCTAATCCGATTGCGGGGGGCATGGCGCTATGCTAGTCCCCCCGCTCCAATGGGGTGAGTAAGGCAAACGTCCGATGACGAAAGCTGTTGTATCTGAATTGAAATTGGCATGAGTGAAGCCGATGCACTGCATCCCGATGATCAGGAAGATGGCCATCATGGCAATGCCGGATCACTCTACAAGCTGATGATCGGGGCAGTCGGTATCGTGTTCGGCGATATCGGCACCAGCCCGATTTACGCGTTTCGCGAAACCTTTGCCGGGCATCACCCGCTCGCGCCTGATCCGCTCCATATCTACGGGGTGTTGAGCCTGATATTTTGGTCAATGATGATCGTCGTTACGATCAAATATGTCCTGATTATCATGCGCGCCGATAATAAGGGTGAGGGCGGCAGCCTTGCTTTGCTCGCGTTGATTAACAGTAAGACCGAAGGCGCGCGCTGGACGGCACCGATTGTACTGCTCGGCGTATTTGCGACCGCACTGTTCTACGGCGACAGTATGATAACGCCTGCAATGTCAGTGCTTTCAGCGGCTGAGGGACTTGCCGTTGTTGATCCGGGGTTCAGCAAATTCGTATTGCCGATTTCATTCGGGATTCTGGTTGGCATATTCGCGATCCAATCACGCGGCACCGCGAAGGTAGGCGCATTTTTTGGCCCGATCATGGTGTTGTACTTCACCGTGATCGCGGTTCTGGGGATTGCCCAGATCATCCAAAACCCGCAAATCCTATGGGCTTTGAATCCGGTGTATGCCGTGCAGTTTTTCCTTACCGACGGATTTATGGCGTTTTTGGCGATGGGTTCGGTCGTGCTTGCGGTCACGGGTGCTGAGGCGCTTTATGCCGATATGGGGCATTTCGGGCGCAATCCGATTAAGCTGTCATGGTTGTGGTTTGTGATGCCGGGGTTGATGCTCAACTATCTCGGGCAGGGCGCGTTTATCCTTAGCCTGACGCCAGATGCGGCACTTGAAGCGATCAAGAACCCGTTCTTCCTACTTGCGCCTGATACGCTGCGTTTGCCACTCGTTCTGCTCGCGATTGCGGCAACGATCATCGCCAGCCAAGCCGTAATTTCGGGCGCATTCTCGCTGACGCAACAGGCAATCCAGCTTGGGTTTATGCCGCGTATGCGGATCATGCACACCAGCGAAAGCGCAGCGGGGCAAATCTACATTCCGTTCATCAACTGGACGCTGATGATCATGGTGCTGCTGCTGGTGATGTTCTTTGGCAGTTCGAGCAATCTTGCGGCGGCTTACGGGATCGCTGTGACCGGTGCGATGTTTATCGACACCTGCTTGCTTGCCGTTGTGCTGTTCAAGCTGTGGGAGTGGAACAAGACGCTGTCAGTGATCATTCTTGCAGTGTTCTTCACCGTTGATACAGCCTATCTCGCGTCAAATCTGACGAAGGTGCCAGACGGCGGCTGGTTCCCGTTGCTTGTTGGTTTGATCGCATTCACGATGCTGACGACATGGGCCAAGGGTCGCAAACTAATGATGGAGCGGATGCGTGAAGCCGCGATGCCGATCAAAATTTTCGTGAGTTCAGCCGCAACATCGGCCACGCGCGTTTCGGGAACTGCGGTGTTTATGACATCGTCGGCAGACGGTGTGCCGCATGCGCTGCTCCATAATCTCAAGCATAATAAGATTCTGCATGAGCGCATTGTGCTGCTGACAATCAAGATCGCCAACGTTCCTTTTGTTGAGCCCACAAGGCGCTGCAAGATGGAGGATCTGGGGCAGGGCTTCCACCGGATGATCCTCAAATACGGCTTTATGGAAGAACCCAACGTGCCCGCCGCACTTTCTGAAGTAACAAGTTGTGGCCCGGCGTTCAAAATGATGGATACCAGTTTTTTCCTCGCGCGGCAGACTTTGCTGCCTTCATCGCGGCCGGGCATGGCGATCTGGCGCGAGCATCTCTTCTCTTGGATGCTGCGCAACGCCGAAAGCGCGATGGAGTTTTTCCGCCTTCCCACCAACCGGGTGGTTGAACTTGGCAGTCAGGTCGAAATCTGACGACCGCGCCGATTATTGTATCAGCGCTTTTGGGCGATGCCGATTTTGCATGGGCCGATGGTCTGCGGCGCGCGCATTTTCCGCCTGAGCGCAATGTGCTGCGTGCGCATCTGACGCTTTTCCACCACTTGCCACCGAGCAGCGAGAGCGAACTGCTGGGGCGGCTGCGCGCGGCGACCCAGGATGTGCCACCGCCAGCGATGATCGACGGGTTGATGTCGCTTGGTTACGGCGTTGCCTACCGCGTGCGCAGCGATGCGCTCTGCCAAATCCGTGCTGACATTGCCGAAGCGTTCGCCGCTATGTTGATCCCGCAAGATCAGGCCGCATGGCGACCGCATATCACGATCCAGAATAAGGCAAAGCCAGTTGCTGCCAAGGCGTTGCTTTCTGCGCTGTCAGCCGAATTCAAACCTCGCCCGCTAGTGATTGCAGGGCTTGCGGCGTGGCATTACCGGGGCGGGCCGTGGTCGCCGATTGCAGCGTACCGCTTCGGCGGGGGCAGGGCGATGAAAACGCCGCCACCGCTCATCGCTAGTTGACCGCAAAATCGCCTCTGCTATAGGCGCGGTTCCCGTTTGGGGCGGAGTAGCTCAGCTGGTTAGAGCAGCGGAATCATAATCCGCGTGTCGGGGGTTCAAGTCCCTCCTCCGCTACCATATTTTTCCGGCAATTTATTCCTATATTGGGCGGCATGAGCAAAACCATTCAAACACGCATGTTGATCCTTGGATCTGGCCCGGCCGGCCTTTCCGCCGCAATTTACGCCGCGCGTGCTGGCCTGAAACCCATCGTGGTTCAGGGCATTCAACCCGGTGGGCAGCTTACCATCACTACAGACGTCGAGAATTATCCCGGCTTTCGCGATGTGGTGCAAGGCCCTTGGCTGATGGAAGAAATGACCGCGCAGGCCGAGCATGTCGGCACAACGATGGTCTATGACATCATCGTTGATGTTGATGTGACGCAGCGGCCGTTTAAGCTTACGGGCGATGGCGGCGATATTTATCTCTGCGATACGTTGGTTATCGCGACGGGCGCGCAAGCACGCTGGCTTGGGCTCGACAGCGAAACCGCGATGCAGGGCAAGGGCGTTTCGGCCTGTGCCACGTGCGACGGGTTCTTCTATCGCGGCAAAAAGGTTGCGGTAATCGGCGGCGGTAATACAGCGGTTGAAGAAGCGCTGTATATGACCAACCATAGCCAAGACGTCACCGTTATCCACCGCCGCGATTCGTTCCGCGCCGAAAAAATCCTACAAGACCGGCTGTTCGCGCACCCAAGCATCACCGTGCTGTGGAATAAAGCGGTTGAGACATTTGTGGGCGGCGGTGATCCGATTGGGCTGGTTGGGCTTGATCTTAAAGACACGGTGACCGGCGAAATTTCGCGACTTGATGTTGACGGCGCATTTGTTGCGATTGGCCATAAGCCAGCGACCGAGATTTTCGTTGATCGCCTGCCAATGGATAGCGACGGCTATCTGTTGGTTGAGGTTGGCAGCACACGCACGAGCATTCCCGGCGTATTCGCGGCGGGCGATGTCACTGACAAGATTTACCGTCAGGCGGTTACAGCGGCAGGGATGGGCTGCATGGCGGCACTTGATGCTGAAAAATTCTTGGCCCACGCGGAGTTTGCCGCGCGGGGTTGATCAGGTCTGACTGAGCGTTTCGATGATTGTATCACGCAGAGCTGCATAATCGTCCGCACTGGCAAAGCTGTGTGACGCGCTGGCGAGTTTTTTGATTTTGATATCGCTTCGCCTCCGTGCCGCCGAAAATGCTGGGCCATTCCAGGCATCGGCAAAGGCAATCGCGGTGCCGTCTTGTTCGGCGAGTAAAATCGTCACTGGCCCCTCGACTACGGCCAACCCTGCGGCGACGTCCTGTGCGAGCGATGAGGGGGCTTGCGGCTTGGAAATCCGCATGAGGCCGCCGATCAGCTTGCGGAGATTGATTGCGCCGGTAAATAGCCCAATCCACGCCTTTGGGTCTTTCATCCGTTCAGTATAGCGCGCGCGGATCGCGGCAGGCGGCGGAAGATCGTCGGTTGGTTCGACCACCCAGATATTGGTGAGGATATGCACGGCGATCCCCGTTGGTCGGTGAAGCAACAGTGCGGACGCCGCATCGCAATTGCCGAATGCGACGATCCGCGTCAATTCTGGGCAGGCGTCGCGAAAGGCGGTGATGGCGGCGGCGATATCGGGGCCGCTTTTGGTGAAGCCACCATTTTCGCCTTCGCTATCGCCAATGCCGCGCCGATCAAAGCGGAACACTGGATAGCCAGCGGCGGCGATATCGCCTGCCAATTTCGCCATGCCCCGGTGCGCGCCGATACGGATTTCGTTGCCGCCAGAAACGATGAGCAAGCCAGCAGTGCCGGGCGCTTCATCAAGTGTTGCAGCCAATGTGACACCTTCGCAGGGAAAGTTCAGCAATCGGCGCATTGCTTTACCCAATCGGTGAGATCAGCAACAAGTTTAGCCGCAAGTTCTGGGTCATCCCCTGGTTCGGCGCGCCGCCATAGCGGCGTTCCTGCCACGCGCGTATCAGCATCGCCCGCATCGCTTTCAAGGCGAAGCGTGCGTAGTGGAACCAGTGGACAGGGTATAGCACTTTCAAGCGCATTCAGAAAACTATCACTGATCGCGTGCCCAGCATAAAGCGCGCTACCGCTCAATTGGGTGCGCCTGAGATCGCGGGCGATGCGCGCACCCGTTTCGGGGGCAAAGCGCCAACAACCCTTCGCTGCAACTGCGCCGTCAAGCAGTGCGCCGCCACGTAGTGAGGCGACGACTTCTGGTTTGATTGCATCTACCACTGCCTTCAGTGCGTCTTGCCAGTCATCAAATGAAACTGCGCTGATATCGAGAAGGCTTTCGCCTGTGCCCGGAAGGTCAGGCAAAACCGAGCCAATTCCATTATTGGCAAGCCCGCGCATCACGCTTGAAAGCAATCGCCGGCAGCGATTGGCCTCTTCAAATAAGGGTTCTATTATAATAATTTGCAGCGGATAGTTAACGCCGTATCTGAGCCATAACTCATTGCCACCGCGCCATGAATAAGTGTCAGTCACCTGCTGACTTTGGCTTCGAGAAAGCGGGTGAGGCTACCGAAACTTTCGAGCATTTCGCCGTCAAGCTCATCATCCTCAATGATGATACCTAGCCGGTCTTCAAGTTCAGTCAGGAGATTGGCGACCGCCATTGAATCAAGTTCTGGCAGCGTGCCGAACAGCCCGCTCTCAGCGTCAAGCGCATCGGCGCGCGCGGGGCTTAGCCCAAGCACATCAACGAGAACGCCCCGCATGATCGTATCGATGCTATGCTGTTGTGTCGTCACGCTCACTAACCCCTTACCGTATTGATAGCGCGTTAGCGTTCGCGCACGCGGGCGACAAGCGCCGAGATGAATGCGCGCGCCGCCCCAATTAAGCCGCTGACGCGCCTTGGATTATAGGCGTCGATCCGGTCAAGCGGCGCACTCGCGTCCATCCAATCGGCCTTGTAAGGATCATCACCAGTGCCAAAATCAATCACATCAACCGCGTCTTGATCAATGACGTGCTGAAACAGCGCGCGCGATAGGATGGTGCCCGGCGAAAGTTCGCGCGCACTTTCACGGTGAGCGAGCTTGTGAATATAGGCAGTGCCGCCTTCAACCGTCCAATATTGCGCGGCGACGGCAACGCCCTCCAGCCGACAAATCCCGAGCCTGAGGCAGCCAGCCGTGCCCTCAAAAACGGCAGTTTCGCGCAGGAATGCGGGCGAACCTTCTTCGGGTTTCCAGCTATCGGCGTACACCGCCTCAAATTCTTCCCACGCGGCTTCATCAAATTTATTATAGATGGTGACGTCAAAATCGGCCTTGCAGTTTTTGCGCTTATAGGTGCTGCGCAATTGGCCGGGGCGCGCCGCCCAATAGTCTTCGAACGAAAGCCCGGAGACATGGGCTGTCCAGCTTGTTGAGACTTGAGTGCTGAACACGAACCAGCCTGACCGTTTGAAGGCGCGTGACAGCAAATCAGATGATCCATCGCCGCGCGGCACAGGGCTTAGCGAAATGCTGGTCGGCGCACTCCGCATTTTGCGGAGTCGTGTGGCAATCGCCTTGAGCATTAATAGCTTGCGGCTGTCGTCAGGATTGCCCGCGAAAATCGGGCGATATGCAAAACTATACCAGTTCGCGAGTCCCTTAAACTGACCGTTATTGTCACATTTGAGGAACAGCCATGCCAGTGCCCCTTCTGATGCGGCGCGCGCGATGAGTGGCGTTTTGGTTGGCCGAGAATGATGCAATATACGTCGCAACCAGTCAATCCGGTCGAACAGGTTCGACTGTCCGTCGCGGGTGAGTTGATCGGTTGGATCAAGGCTTGCAGCATCGAGGCTGGTCAGCAATTCTCCCTTAACCCACACCATGCTAGAGACGCCCCACAGATTAAAACTTTACTCAATCAAGGATCAATATTGCCCGCCTTAGACCCCATTCCAAGACCACTCGACCATTTGGTGAGTTTGGGTTCCAATAACGACACCGCGTTAATAAGCCGTGATCAGTCGCTTGACTATGACGCGCTTCACGGGGTTGTTGGAAAAATGGCGGCGGCCTTGATCGCGCAGGGGCTAATCGCGGGAGACCGCGTCGCGACGTGGCTTCCCAAGACAATCGAGGCGTGCTTGATGCCGCTCGCGGCGGCGCGCGCTGGGCTTGTTCACGTGCCAATCAATCCACTGCTTAAACGCGCACAAGTCGCGCACATATTGGCTGATAGCGGAGCGCGGATACTGATTACCGCGAAGGGCAGGGCGGATGCGCTTGAAGCGGGGGATTGCCCCGAAGGCTGTATGCTTTGGCTTGAGGATACGCTGCGCGATGCAATGATGACTGCGGAACCAATGCCGCTGTCTGCGCGTGATCCGGGGGAACTTGCAGCGATTCTTTACACCTCGGGCTCAACGGGCAAGCCAAAGGGTGTGATGCTCAGCCACGCCAATATGTGGCTCGGCGCGATTAGCGTGGCGCATTATTTAGGGCTTACGCGCGCTGACCGCGTACTCGGCGTGTTGCCGCTCAGTTTTGATTACGGCCAGAATCAGTTGCTTTCGACGTGGGCGACAGGCGCAGCGGCGGTGCCGCTCGATTATCTGCTCGCCAAGGATGTCGCGAAGGCGGTTGAGCGATATGAGATTACGACACTTGCGGGGGTGCCGCCGCTGTGGCTGCAACTGCTTGATTATGATTGGCCGCCTGAAACTGCTGCGCGGTTGCGGCGGATTACCAATTCGGGCGGTGCGCTGACCCCGGTGCTGATTGATCGGCTCCGTGCGCGTTTTCCGGCGGCAGATATCGTACCGATGTACGGCCTGACTGAGGCATTTCGTTCAACATGGCTTGATCCCGCGCACGTTGCGGCGCATCCGACGTCGATGGGACGTGCCATTCCTTTCGCTGAAATTCTTGTCGTTCGCGGCGATGGCCGCGTGGCCGAGGATGATGAACTCGGTGAGCTTGTCCATAGCGGGCCACTGGTGGCGCAGGGTTATTGGAATGATCCGCAGCGCACGGCCGAGCGTTTTCGGCCAGCGCCGCAGGCTTCGGAATATGGAGGTACGGCGGTCTGGTCAGGCGATACGGTGCGGCGCGACGGACAAGGCCTGCTCTATTTTGTTGGGCGCGATGATGAAATGATCAAGGTTTCGGGCAACCGCATCAGTCCGTCAGAGATTGAAGAGGCAGCGGCGGCAAGCGGGGTTGCGGCAGAAGCGGTGGCTTTTGGCGTTGCTGATGAACGGCTGGGGCAGGCGGTGGTGCTGGTTGTATGCGGGGACGGATCGGGCGAAGCTGTGCTCCGCGATTATCTCAAGCGAGAGCTCCCAAGCTATATGGTGCCGCGCGACATTATTTGGCGCGAGACGCTCCCGCGCAATGCCAATGGCAAATTTGATCGCGCCGCGATCAAGGCGGGGGTCGCCATATGAAACCAATGGGCACTATTCCAGCACATTTTGCGGCGGACGACGCGGGACGGCTGATGATTGGCGGTGAAGACGTCGAAACGCTCGCCGCGCGTGCGGGCGATACGCCGCTGTTCGTTTATGATTTCGCGCTGATCAAAGCGCGGATCGCGCGGTTTCGCGCCGCGTTTCCGGCTGAGCTTGCGCTTCATTATGCGATTAAGGCCAACCCAATGCCTGCGCTGCTCACTGCGATAGCGGCGTTGGTTGACGGCCTTGATGTCGCGTCATCGGGCGAAATGGCGCTGGCGCTCACTTCGGGCGGGCGGCATATTTCGTTTGCGGGGCCGGGCAAGCGAGACCGCGAGCTTGAGGCAGCGATTGTCGCGGGCGTCACGCTCAATCTCGAATCTGAGGGCGAGGCGCACCGCGCGCTGACCATCGCTGAGCGCCTTGGCACCGCGCCCAAGCTTGCGGTGCGGGTCAATCCCGATTTTGATCTGCGTGGCTCGGGAATGCGGATGGGTGGCGGGGCAAAGCCGTTCGGGGTTGATGCTGACCACGCGGCGGCGCTCGTCAAATCACTGATTGCGGCAGGCGCGGATTGGCGCGGGTTTCATATTTTTGCTGGATCACAAGCGCTTGACGCCGAAGCCATCGCAACGACGCAGGGGCAAACGCTTGATTTGGCCGCAGCACTTGCCGATGCGATTGGCGCGGTGCCGCCGCTGGTCAATCTAGGCGGCGGATTTGGTATCCCTTATTTTCCCAAGGACATCCCGGTTGATCTTGAACGCGTCGGCGAAGCGCTGACTGCCCGGCTGGCGGCATTGCCGCAAAGTCTTGCTAATACGCGCTTTGCGATTGAGCTTGGCCGTTATCTGGTGGGCGAGGCCGGGGTTTACCTGACGCGGATTGTTGACCGCAAGACCAGCCACGGGGAGGTTTTTCTCGTGACTGACGGCGGGTTGCATCATCAGCTTGCGGCATCGGGGAATTTCGGCACGGTGGTGCGGCGTAACTATCCGGTGGCGATTGCCTCGCGCTTTGCGGGTGTGCCAGAAGAGGTGGTGAGCATCGTTGGTTGCCTCTGCACCCCGCTTGACCGGCTAGGTGACGCGGTGAACATTCCGCGCGCTGAGGTGGGGGATTTGGTCGCGGTGTTTATGGCCGGGGCTTATGGTCGTTCGGCCAGCCCAAGCGGGTTTCTCGGCCATCCCGAACCAGCCGAATTATTGGTTAACGCCTGAAACAGTGTTGTCGCGCGGTTAATCCTAACAATATTTTCACCTATTTGCCCGATAACGCACAGTGAACTTCGTCTTGTTTTGCCCTCATTCATGGGAGTGGAGGCATGCGCGCGGCGTCGTAAGGTTAAGGATTTTGTGATGCGTCTTGCTCTTTCATCAAAGCTGTTGCTCGGCGTGAGCCTTGGTGCAGTCGCCCTTAGTGGCTGTTCAACCAGCGCGACGGGGCCAAAATTGCCCCCGGCGAGCTTTGTGACTGCGCAAGAAGGGCCGGGTGAGGAATATATCATCGGCCCGCTTGATACGCTGACGATTTTCGTCTGGCGCAATCCTGAGCTTGGCGCAAAAGTGCAAGTGCGCCCCGATGGCCGCATCACGACGCCGTTGATTGAGGATATGCCCGCCGTCGGCAAAACCCCGACGATGCTCGCGCAAGACATCAAGGTTCAGCTTTCGCAATATATCAATGAGCCGCTGGTTTCAGTGATTGTCGATAATTTCGCGGGCACATTCTCTCAGCAAATCCGCGTGGTCGGCGCGACTGAAAAGCCCGCCTCAATTCCTTATCGCGCGAATATGACCTTGCTTGACGCGATGATCGCGGTTGGCGGCCTTTCAGAATTTGCCGCCGGAAACCGTGCGCGCCTGATCCGTCAAAACCGTGAGACCGGCAAGCAGACCGAGTATGCGGTGAAGATTGGCGATCTCCTCAAGCGCGGCGATTCGCGGGCGAATGTCCGGCTTGAACCTGGTGACGTGATCATCATCCCCGAATCGGCGTTTTGACGGGCGAATAATGGAAAGCCTCTATCAACAAGTACGGATTGCGATCCACAGCATCTGGAAACGGCGCTGGCTGGCGCTCGGCGTTGCGTGGGGTGTTGCGCTGCTCGGCTGGCTCGTCGTCAGCGGGATTACCAACACTTACGAATCGCGCGCGAGCGTGTTTGTCCAGATGCAGACGATGCTGCCGGGCAAGCTTGGCATTTCACCCGCCGAGGGCAAAGACAGCGTCGAAACGATTACACAAACGCTGACTTCGGCCGAAAATCTTGAAAAAGTCGTGCGGCGCACCGCGCTGATCCAGCAGGGATCAACTCCGCGTGAGATTGCCGATCAGGTGATCAGCCTGCGCAAGAATATTGAGATTGTGACGCTTCAGGACAATTTGTTTGAAATCAGCGCGGCATCGGGCTCGGGTGGCATGTCAAACAATGAAAATGCCAAGCTTGCCAAGGATATCGTCCAAAAACTGCTTGATCTGTTCGTTGAGGGCAATCTTTCGGGCAATCGCGCCGAAACCGCGCAGACGCTTCAGTTCCTTGATACTCAGCTTGCCCAACGTGAGGTGCAGTTGCAGGAGGCCGAGGCGCGGCGCGCAGAATTTGAACAGCGTAATTTGGGGCTACTGCCCGGTGTTGGTTCGGTGAGCCAGCGAATGGATGCCGCGCGCGCAGAGCTTGGTCAGGTTGATTCAAACCTGAGCGCAGCGCAAGGCTCGCTCGCGGCGGTCAACGGCCAGATTGCGTCAATTCCGCCGACGATCAACACGCCGGGCACGCTTGTCGGCGGCGGCGGGGCGGCGGGGCGGATTGCTCAGTTGGAAGGTCAGATTTCGGACGGATTGGCGCGTGGCTGGACTGAGGGTTATCCCGATATGATCTCGTTGCGTAATCAATTGGCGCGCGCGCGCGCGTCAGCCGCAAATGAGGCGCCGGGGCGCGTGGTCGGTGGCAGCAATAGCCCCAATCCGCTATATGTAACGCTGCGCACGATGCAGGCCGAGCGGCAGGGGCAAGTCTCTGCGCTGAGCGGGCGGCGTGCCCAGCTTCAGGCCGAACTCGCTCAATTTCAATCGCGTCAGTTCGCCGAACCCGGCGTGGCGCAGGAGCAACAGCGGCTTAATCGCGATTATGAAGTGCTCAAAACCGCGTATGACAAGCTGCTTGCTGACCGTGAAGAGGTCAAACTGCGCGGATCGATCCAGTCAGACACTGACGCGATCAAGTTCCGCGTGATTGAACCGCCCACGTCGCCGCGTTCGCCCGCTGCGCCAAATCGGCCAATGCTGCTGACGTTGGTGTTGTTCGCAGCGATTGGCGCGGGTGCGGCGGCAGCGTTCGGGATTGCCCAGATCAAATCGACTTACACGACGGCTGAACAATTGCAGCGCGCAAGCGGCCTGCCAGTGATTGGCTCAATCACTGAGGTGATGAACCCGACGCAGCGGGAAAAACGCGCGCAAAAGCTCAAATATTTCGTCGCCGGATGCGCCGGATTGGTCGGGGCTTTTGCGATTTTGATGACCGTTGAATTTGTTCAACGCGGTATGGTGGCATGACGGTGATGGCGATGAAACGCAAAAGAGACGCCGCCGGATCGCTCATTGAGCGCGCCGCCGAGGCTTATGATTTCGGGATGATTAGCAACCGGGCTGCGCCTTCGACTGCCGCTGAGCCTGTTGTCATCGCGGCTATGCCTGCTGCGCAACCGATTGACACCGCATCGCTCGTGAAGATTGATCGCGAACTGCTGCGCTCACACGGGTTTATTGTTCCCGGCGCACCGCCGACCAGCCTTTCGGAAGAGTTTCGCCTGATCAAGCGGCAACTACTGCTGTCGGCGCTTGGCGGCCCCGGCGGGACAGCGATTGAGCGCGGGCAGCTTATCCTGATTTGTTCAGCGCATCCCAATGAAGGCAAAACCTTCTCGTCAGTCAATCTCGCGCTATCGATGGCGAGCGAGACTGAGATTGAGGTCGTGCTGGTTGATGCTGACGTGGCCAAGCCTGAAATCCTCTCAACACTGGGCTTGCCCGGTGGGCCGGGGCTGATGGATGCGCTCGCCAATCCAGCACTCGATGTTGAGCAATTGCTGATCCACACCGATATTCCCAATCTATCAGTGCTTCCGGCGGGGCTGCAAACCAACAATGACACTGAACTGCTCGCGTCCGAACGTACGGGCAAGCTGATCAACCGCTTGATTGAGAATAAGCCGCGCCGGATCATCCTGTTCGATTCAGCGCCTGCGCTCGCGGCGTCGCCCGCATCGGTGCTGGCGCTTCATGTCGGGCAGTGCGTGATTGTCGTGCGCGCCGATCAAACCACCGAAAGCGCGCTGCGCGACACGATGTCGCTGCTTGATGCGTGCCCCAGACTGCAATTCATGCTGAACGGCGTTTCGTACAGCGGCACTAACCGGAAATTTGGTTCTTATTATGGATTTGGAGAGTGAAATGACCATCCATCGCAAGACATTTGTGACGACAGCAGCGCTG
>JAYTPB010000046.1:0-1401 GCA_043747445.1 Sphingomonadales bacterium | reverse complement strand
GGCAAAGCATTCGGAAAAATCAGCAAAGAGGAAACGCCTGCTGATCGCATCGCGCGCTTCATCATATTCCCAGTCATCAAGCCGGTCGAGCAGCTTGGCGCGGTCTTCATCGCTTAATTGTTGTATCATGGGCTTTGCCTCTCATCATCATTATGCGTATGTCGCAAACTCTATGCCACCGGGTCAACTCACGCTTGAAAATCTTGCCTGTGTGCGGGGGGGGCGACTGCTGTTCAAGGATATCTCCTGCGCGCTTGACCCCGGCGATGCAACGCTTGTGCGCGGCCCGAACGGCGCGGGTAAATCAAGTCTGCTGCGTGTCATTGCCGGGTTGCTCAAACCCTATGCGGGGAAAGTGACCAATCAAGGCAGCCTTGCACTCGCCGATGAGGCGCACGCGCTTGATCCACGCTTGCCGCTCGACAAGGCGCTTGGTTTTTGGGCCGCGATTGATGGGAGCGACAGTGACATAGTGAACGAAGCAATGGGCGCGATGCGGATCAATCATCTCGCCACTGTGCCAGTGCGGATGCTCTCAACGGGCCAAAAAAAGCGCGCGACGCTTGCGCGGGTGATCGCAAGCCGTGCCGATATTTGGTTGCTCGATGAACCCGGCAATGGCCTCGATAAGGAATCACTGACGCTGCTTGATGCAGCAATGGCGATCCACCGCGTGCGCGGCGGGATCATCATGGCCGCGTCGCACCAACCTCTAGGCCTTTCGGATGTCAAAACGATTGCGATTGGCGAGGGATGAGCCAGCTTTTCACTTTGATCGTTCGCGATGTCCGGCTTGCCTTCGGGCGCGGCGGGGTATGGCTGCCGGTGATTTTCTTCTTACTCGTGGCGACGCTGTATCCGTTCGGGGTTGGGCCTGACGGGCCGTTGCTCGCAAAGACAGGCGGGGGGGTGCTGTGGATTGCCGCGCTGCTCGCCAGCCTATTGCCGATTGACCGTCTGATCGCGCCTGATGCTGAGGCTGGTATAATTGATCAATTCGCCGTGCGCGGGATTAGTGACGAATGGATCACGGGCGCGCGTGTTATCGCGCACTGGTTGACCTTCGGCCCGCCACTGATGCTTGCCGCTGTGCCCGCTGCTGGATTGCTCAGATTGTCAGGCGATACGCTCATGCGGCTTGAGCTTGGGCTATTGCTCGGCACGCCGGGGTTGGCCGCACTGTCGGTGATGGTGGCCGCGCTCACCGCAGGCTTGCGCGGTGCAGGTGCGCTGGCAGGGCTGCTTTTACTACCACTTGCGATACCGCTGCTGATTTTCGGGGCAGGGTCGCTTGAACCAGCCGGCGCAAGCGCGTTTAAGTTGATCGCAGCGTGCTCGATGTTCCTGCTGGCAGTTGCACCCTTTGCGGCAGGGGCAGCAATTCGGGCAATGCGAGAGTAG
>JAYTPB010000045.1:0-6218 GCA_043747445.1 Sphingomonadales bacterium | reverse complement strand
CGCGATCCTGCGTGCGCTTGATGAGGAGGACGGCGGCTGCCTCGCTTTCCTCCCCGGCGTTGCGGAGATTGAACGCACTGCCGAGCGGCTGACGGCGCTGCCCGCCGATGTGTGTCTCCACCGCCTCCACGGTTCGCTTGATCCGGCTGAACAGCGCGCGGCGATTGCGGCGGCACTGGCTGGCAAACGCAAGCTGATCCTCGCGACCTCAATTGCCGAAACCAGCCTGACGCTTGACGGTGTGCGGATCGTGATCGACTCAGGGCTGGCAAGACGCCCGCGTTATGACCGTGCGGCTGGGATGACCCGGCTTGTCACCGAACGCGCGAGCCAAGCCGCCGTGACGCAGCGCAGCGGCCGCGCTGCACGGCAATCCCCCGGCGTGGCGTATCGCCTGTGGGAGGAGGCTGCGACCGCCGGGATGCCGCGCTTTGATCCGCCTGAGATATTGGAGGCTGATCTTTCAGCACTCACGCTTGATTGCGCGCTGTGGAGGGTGACTGATCCGCGCGACCTCAAATGGATTGATCCGCCGCCAGAAGCCGCAATTGCCGAGGCCCGCACGCGTCTGACGAGCCTCGGCGCATTCGGAAGCGACGGGAGGCCAACGCCGCACGGCGAAGCTATGGCCGCGCTGCCACTGCCGCCGCGCCTTGCGCATATGCTGATTGCAGGGGCCGAACGCGGAATTGGCGAAGTCGCCGCTAAGGTTGCGGTATTGCTGTCAGAACGCGGGCTTGGGGGGAATGATGTTGATCTCGAAGCACGGCTTGAACGCTGGCAACGCGAACGCGGGAAACGCGCCGAAGCGGGACGTGGGTTGGCGCGGCGGTGGCTGACTCTTGTAAAGCCAATCGTCTCCACAAAAGGTGAGAGCGGACTCCCCACCGCAATCGCGCTTGCTTTCCCTGATCGCCTTGCGCGGCGGCGCGGCGCAAGCGGAGAACATTATGCAAGCGTTGGCGGGCGTGGCTTCCGCCTTGATCCAGCCTCACCCCTTGCCAAATCCGAATGGCTTGCGGTTGCCGAAACGCAAGGAGCGGCATCAGGTGCACGTATCCTTTCTGCAGCCGCGATAGATTGGCCGACGATTGAAGCACTTTACCCCGACCGTATACAGGCGCGGCGCACACTAAGCTTTGATCCTACCAGCGGGGCGGTTGATGCACGAATTGAGCGACGGATTGGCGCGATTACTCTGGCGTCGGGGCATGACGCGAACGCAGATCCTAAAGCCATATCGGACGCATTGATTGAGGGCGTGCGCAGCCACGGTCTTGGCTGCATCAACTGGCCCGATGCCGTCAACATGCTTCGCATGCGTGCCGCCTATGCCGTGCAAGACGCTCTCAGCGATGCAGCGTTAATTGATAATCTTGACCTGTGGCTGCCTGCACTGGTGGTGGGCAAGCGAAAATTATCTGACGTGGCGCCGGGTGCGCTTTATCAAGCGCTTGAGAATTTGCTTGGCTGGGATGGCAAACGCACGGTTGATGCGCTTGCGCCTGCTGAATTCCACTCACCTGCTGGAACAAGCCATCCGATTGATTATAGCGGCGAGGGCGGCCCGCAAGTTACGCTCCGGGTTCAGGCGCTTTTCGGGTTGGCGACACATCCGACCATCGGGCGCAATCAAGTGCCGCTTGTCCTCAGCCTGACGTCACCCGCCGGACGACCTATTCAAACGACGCGCGATCTGCCCGGTTTTTGGGCGGGCAGTTGGGCTGATGTCGCTAAGGAGATGCGCGGCGAATATCCAAAACATAATTGGCCCGATGATCCGACGAAGGCGATCGCATCGCTTAAAACCAAAAAGGCGCAATCGCGCTCTTGATTGAACGCCCACTTTGCGAGAAAGAGGCGCTTATGACCAGCGCACGCATCTATCAAAAAGCCAAAAACGCAATGCAATCGGGCCGGGCTGGCACCGATGACTGGGTGTTGGAATTTGTGCCCGCAGAAGCGCAACGCCCTGACCCGTTGATGGGCTGGGCGGGATCATCGGATACCCAGAGGCAGGTGCGGCTGAAATTTGGCAGCGCCGATGTGGCAAAAGCTTATGCTGACAAGAACGGCATTGCCGCGCAGGTCGAAGCCGCACCAGTCCGCGTCCTTAAGCTTCAGTCTTATTCGGATAATTTTCGCTGATAAGGTTTGGGCCAAGCAGGGTCAGCAATTTCACGTCAATCCCGCAGCGTTCGCGTCGTTTGCCATCAATGAAGTCCTCAAGCTGAGCAAGCGCAACGCGGTGGACGGTGATATTCTCACCCTCAACGCCGCCGCCTTCGCTGACCTTGGTGAGGCCAAGCGCTTTCACGAAGCTGAAGCTTTCGCTGATCATGCCGGGGGAGGAATAAAATTCGCCAACGACGGCGATCCTATCAGCGTGGTATCCGGTTTCTTCTTCAAGCTCGCGCGCGGCGGCGGTTTCAACCGCTTCCCCCGCCTCTTCATCGCCGATCAATCCAGCGGGCAATTCAAGGCAATTACGGCCAAGCGGAACGCGGTATTGCTCAACAAGGATGACATGGCCATCATCAATCGCGAGGATCACCGCCGCCTTAATACCGCGCGCGCGGCTGACATATTCCCATTTGCCGTCGCGTTTGGTGGTGATGAATTTGCCCTGCCAAACGATTTCCTCGCTATCCGCCATTACAGCTCAATCAATCGGTCAGGCAGTTCGTTGACATCATCATCGGCGCGCGGAAAATGTTCGGCAAGGATAACACCAACATCGCGCACGGCGGCGATCATCCCATCGGCGAGCTTGCCCTGCCGCACTTCAGCAATGAGATCAGCCATCGCATCGCCCCATACGCCGGGCGCAACCTTACCGTGGATCGCTTCGTCAGCGATGATTTCGGCGACATGCTCGGCAAGGGAAATGTAGATGAGGATGCCCGTTCGCCCCGAGGTACGCGCCTCTGCGCCAACCTTGAAATAGCCAACGGCGCGTGCACGCACCCGCTGCGCGCGGATGATACGCGGGGTCAGCGCAAAACGGAGCGGGCGGTAATTGAGTGTCAGCCGGACAATCGCAAAGATCAGGACGAGCAACGCCAGCGCCAGTTCAAGCGCCACCGCGACCGTGAGCTCTGCACCCCAACCATTGCTCATCAGCCCAAGCAAATTGGCGTAAAATCCGGGAAACGCCGCGAGCGTCGCCACCGCAATCACTGCCGTGCCAATCGCCCACCATAGCGCGATATCATTATAACTATCCGACGCTTCAGCCGTGATCGTAACAATCTCTCCGGCTGTGCCCTGCTCGGCTTTGTGAACCGCCGCACTGACGCGGACATGATCATCGGCAGAAAGTGAAAGTTTGTGTGCCATCACCATCCCCCCGATGCGCCGCCGCCGCCGAAGCCGCCGCCACCGCCCGAAAAACCACCGCCGCCGCCAAAGCCGCCGCCCCCACCCCAGCCGCCTCCGCCGCCCCAGTCATCGTCGTTGCCACCGCCCCAAATGATGATCGGGCCGCTGCCGTGCCGCCGCCCGCGTTTGCCGCCAAACATGGAGCGGAGCACCGGGAGGATGAAAAAGAAGAAGATGACGAGCCAGAAAATCACATCGCCGAGGCTGACACCGCTTTTGCGTGAAGATTGCTTGGTGGTTTGGGCCGCGCGTTTTGCAGCTTCCTCAGGTGGCAACTGAAGCTGGCTTATCAAAGCATCAGCCCCTGCCGCTATGCCACCGGGATAATTGCCCACCTTAAATTGCGGTAAGATCGTTGTATTGATCAGCACGCTTGACCACGCATCAGTCAGGATAGGCTCAAGCCCATAACCAACCTCAACACGCACCTTGCGGTCATTGGGGGCAACGATCAGAACTACGCCGTTATCCGTCTCTTTCTGGCCAATCCCCCATGCCCGGCCAAGCCTGTAGCCATAATCATCAATTGGATAACCTTCGAGGCTTGGGATCGTCGCCACGACCAATTGCCGATCGGTTGTATCCTCCAGCGCTTTTAGCTTGGCGTTAAGCGCTGCCTCTTCGCCATCAGGAATGATATTCGCGGCATCAACAACGCGGCCCGTGAGTGTGGGGAAGCTCTGGGCGTATGCGGGGACAACGCAAATCCAAACGAGCAAAATGGTCAGAAACCATCCCAAAACGTCATTCCCGCGCAGGCGGGAATCCATAACCTCAGGAGTTCGGAGTTTATGGATTCCCGCCTGCGCGGGAATGACGAGCGCGTTCAAGGGCTTTGCCTTTCTTTAGAACTTCACCGTTGGTGCGCGATCAGCGTTGGGCGCGGTCGCCTTGAAGGTTTCCATTGGCTTGGCACCGTAGAAAATCTTCGCGCCAATCGCATCGGGGAAAGTGCGGATCGTGGTGTTATAGGATTGCACTGCCTCATTATAATCTTTGGTTGAAATATTGATGCGGTTTTCGGTGCCCTCAAGCTGCGATTGCAGCGCAAGGAAATTGGCATTCGACTTAAGGTCAGGATAAGCTTCGACCGTGGCAAGCAAACGGCCAAGCGAGCCGCTTAGCTGCGATTGAGCCGTCTGGAACGCGGCAACCTTGGCAGGGTCACTCAGATCACCGGCATTTAGCTGAACCGACGTTGCCTTGGCGCGCGCTTCAACAACGGCGGTAAGCGTACCCTGCTCCTGCTTGGCAAAGCCTTTTACGGTTTCAACCAGATTGGGGATCAAATCGGCCCGGCGCTGATAATCGGCCTGAACATTGGCCCATTTCGCTTTGGCATTTTCCTCAGCCGTCGGAACGCTGTTGACGCCGCAGGCAGAGAGCGAAAGCGCTGCAAGTGGCGCGAGCAGGGCAAGGGTTGAACGACGCAGTGACATATCAGGCAAACTCCCGTTGGAATGACAAAAGAGAGATAGGGTGTCCTGAAGCCAACCGCAATATGCTTGCAATTCTCGACAAGTCTGACAGTTTCGCCTCGCCTATAATAATGGAGGGTTTACCATGTTTGAAGAGTTTAAGGCATTTGTTAATAAGGGGAATGTTCTCGATCTTGCCGTTGGTGTGTTGATCGGGGCTGCGTTTGGTAAAATCATTGCATCGTTCACTGACGATTTGCTGATGCCGGTTATTGGTCTGCTGACCGGTGGTGGCGTCGATTTTTCCAATAAGTTCATTGCGTTAGGGACTGTCCCCGAAGGAACCGCAAATACGCTTGAGGCAATGAAGGCGGCCAATGTCGGCGTATTTGCTTATGGTAATTTCATCACAGCGCTGATCAATTTCCTGATTTTAGCGTTTGTGATTTTCATGATTGTGCGCTCAGCAAACAAAATGATGAAGCGTGCCGATGATGCTGGCACACCTGAAGATATTCTGCTGCTCCGCGAAATTAGCGAATCGCTTAAAAAATAATTTGCACTATGCCGCCGCGCGGGATTCTTCTGTCGCGGCGGCAAGGCTCGTGCCGTCAAGAATCCGTGCCGTATCATCGCGCACGATCATCATCGCGCGCCGGATCGCGCAAGCATCTTCGTCGTGACAATCTTTACACCGTTTATACGCGGTGCGGCTGACGCACGGGACAAGTGCGAGCGGCCCTTCGATCACCCGGATGATATCGCCAAGCGAAATCATATGCGCTGGCCGGGCGAGCTTAAACCCGCCGTGCTTGCCGCGCGTACTCACCACCAAATTGGCGTTTTTAAGCTCGGACAAGATGATTTCGAGGAATTTGCGGGGAATTTGCGCCTCGCTTGCAATTCGGCTCATCGGCACTGGCGGGTTGCCAGCCGGATCACTTGCAATGAGGAGCATGGCGCGAAGGCCGTAACGCGAACGCTGTGTCAACATGGCCATTCCCCTAGTCGTTGGTAGGAATTTGGACAACCCCTGAGAGTGTTCCTTGTTCATTAAGGAACGAGCGCCTATATAGGCTTTGCCAGATTCGTCTGGCTATGGCGATAAATGATGCCGTGCAATAGATGCAGCGGACCCGGGGGCGGTACCCGGCGGCTCCACCAAAACATGCGGAAACGCAGGTTCTGACGGGGCCGAACTAGGATCGACGTGTGTTGAAAAGCGGTATTTTTGCCCGGCACGATTAAGCCGTAAAATGGATCAAACTCATAAGTGCAAACGATAACGAAGCACTTGCTATTGCAGCTTAACCCCGTGGCTTAACGGCCTAAGGTTAACCTTCATAACGCGGCTGGGCTGAGCCGGGCAACAGAATCAGATTCCAGCGGCCCGAGGGTGCCGGGCAACAGAAACCCTCA
>JAYTPB010000044.1:0-10589 GCA_043747445.1 Sphingomonadales bacterium | reverse complement strand
AGGCTGTTGGTGCGGTTGCCTGCAAAATCTACAACCGCCGCGTGCATGGTGCCAAGAGCCGCACCCACCGCGCGCGCTTGTGTCGCAGTAGGGTGCGAGACCGACAGGCCGGGCATGAACTCCATCATTGCCATCGCCTTGCCGCCGACGCTGATCGTGCCGGCCCCGTCTTCGGCCTTGAGCGCGCGTGGCACTGGGCAGCCTTTGCTGACAAGATGGTCAATCAATCCAAGGAAAAATGGCAAATCGCCTGTATCAACGCGCTTTTCATAGACGGTGAAGATAAAACGCCCTTGATCAGTCTCGACCAAATAATTGCTATTTTCCACGCCTTCGGCAATGCCCTTGACCGAGATAAGCTGCCCCGCGCCGAAACGCTGTACAAGCGTGGCCATGTCCTCAGCGGCGATATGGGTGTAAACGGCCATCGGATTTCACCTAGTCAACCAATCGGTCAAGCGCAATTCCGCTTGATTGATCGGCGCAACACGCGTTGAAGGAGCGGCATGAGCGTGTGGCGTATGATTTGGCGGAGTTTGGCGGTGCTGACCCTGCTTGCGTTGGTCGCCGCAGCGATCGCATGGGCGATGCGCAAGGATATTGCACGCAACTATGCCGACGCTGAAATCAAGCGACGCGGCATTCCGGCGCGCTACCAAATTACTGAGATTGGCCCTTCACGCCAAAGGCTCGAAAAGATTAGCCTCGGCGATTCTGCGAACCCTGATCTCACGGCGGATTGGGCCGAAATTATCACTACAACCGGCTTTTCTGGGGTGTCAGTGCGGATGATCCGCGCAGGCGGGGTGCGGCTCAAGGGCAGGTTGGAGGGTGACCGCGCGACCTTTGGCACCCTCGATAAATTGCTCCCTACGCCATCGGATAAGCCTTTCGCGCTCCCAGATTTTCGGGTTGAACTCAGCGACGCGCGGCTTCGACTCGATACGCCTTACGGCCCGATTGGCGCGCGTTTTGATGGTGGTGGCAATATTGCGAAGAGCCTTAAAGGCAAGCTAGCCGCGCTGATGCCCGAAGCCGCACTTGACCCAAAGTGTGCGGCGAGTGGCCTTTCGGTCTATCTCGACGTTTCAACAAATTCACGCCGGATCAGCGCAAAAGGGCCAATACGCGCGACGGCGGCCAAATGTGCTGGCGTCGATGTGTCCTTCCCGCAGGCGCAGATTGACCTTGTCACTGATGAGCGTTTTGCGCGTGTTGACAGCGATATTGCCGCTGAAACCAAGGTTTTGCGCGCATCCGGAACGTCGCTTCGTACCGCGCGGGCGACGGGGCGCGTGACCTATGCTGACGGCGCGTTCAAGGGCGATGGCAATGCTTCGGTGACTGGCCTTAGCCCTGACGCGACCCTGATCAACAAAGCGGCGATGCTGATGCGCCGTGCTGATGGCACGCCAGTAGCCCGCCTTGGTAAGAGCTTAGTGACCGCGATCCTCGCGCTCAAAGACGGGAGCAATGCGCAGGGCCGCTTTAGCATTGATGGCAACGCCAAGACGGGCGCGGTCATGCTTGACGGCGTTGCGGCGCAGAGTGGCTCAGGGGCTGTGTTCCGTCTCACGCCGCAATCATCGGTAAAAATCATCTGGCCAAGCGGCGACTACAGGATTGACGGCGGGATGACACTTGCCGGCGGTGGTTTTCCACCAACCGCTGTTCGTTTTGACAAGGCACGCGCGCTTTCTGGTGTGGCGACCATATCGCCGCTTAGCGCTGGCGATACGCGGCTTGCGCTGACGCCAGTAAGGTTCTCCTTCGCTAAGGGAGGCGCTTCGATTGCCACGACCGCGCTTTTTGATGGTGCGCTTGGCGGCGGGCAGGTGCGCGATCTGCTGGTGCCAATTGCGGTGCGCGACGGCGCGCTGGTTGGCGATTGTCTCACCGTGGGGCTTAATAGCTATACCATCGCCAACCTCGCGATTACGCCGCTCAAAACGAATGTCTGTTTACGCGGTGGACAGGCGACAACGGGGCCGCTGAATATCGCCGCGCGGCTCGGCGGTTCGCCGCTTTCGCTGGCATTCAATTCGGCGCGTTATGGCACAGCTACAGGGGCTTTTGCAGCGGACGGCCTTGCCGTGCGGCTCGGCGATGCGAAGCGATTGACCACGCTTGATATTGCCGCAATCGAGGGGATCTACAAAGACGGGTCGGCGGCGGGGCGCTTTTCGGGTGCGGCTGGACAGATTGGCAATGTGCCGCTGCTGCTTTCTGAAATTGGCGGCAATTGGGCGTTTGTCGGCCAAGCCTTGACGATCAAAGGCGGACTGCGCGTCGCGGATGCGGCGAAAAGCCCACGTTATCTGCCGCTAATCAGCGATGATGTTGCGCTTAGTCTGGCGGATAACCGCATCACTGCGACAGGCACATTGCGTGAGCCGTTCAGCAAAACCGCGATCAGCAATGTGACGATCACGCATGATTTGACACGCAGCACGGGCAGGGCACAACTCGATGTGCCGGGCCTGAATTTCGGCCAAGCGCTACAGCCCGAACGGCTAACCGGGATCACACTCGGCGTTATCGCCAACGTCAAAGGATCGATTGCTGGACGCGGGGAGATTAACTGGACTGAAAGCGGCGTCACCAGCACAGGCGGATTCAGAACGGATAATCTTGACTTCGCCGCCGCTTTCGGCCCCGTTACTGGCCTCAAGGGTGAGATCGCGCTGTCAGACTTGCTCGGCATCACCACCCCGGCGGGACAAAGCGTTACAATCGGCAGCATCAACCCCGGTATCGCGGTGATTGATGGCAAAATCCGCTACCGCTTGCTCCCCGATTTGAAGCTTGAGATAGAGGGCGGGCGCTGGCCTTTCGCCGGGGGTGAGCTCATTCTTGTGCCGTCGATCCTTGACCTCAACCAAGCGGCGGAGCGGCGGCTTACTTTCCGTGTGCAAGGACTTGATGCAGCACTTTTCGTCCAACAAATGGCATTTGATAATATCGCCGTGACGGGCAAATTTGATGGCCTCCTCCCCATGGTGTTTGATCAGAACGGTGGGCGAATACAGGGCGGTATCCTGACCGTGCGGGAAAGCGGCGGAACGCTGTCCTACATTGGCGATGTGACCAATGCGGATCTTGGCCGGTTCAGCAAACTGGCGTTTGATGCGCTCAAATCGATTCGGTATAAAAAGCTGACATTGGAACTCAACGGCGCGCTTGACGGTGAAATGGTGACTGTGGTGCGGTTTAATGGGGTCAATCAGCTTCCGCTGGCGCAAACCAAGAATTTCTTTCTGAAGCAGTTCAATGAGATCCCGTTCCTGTTTAACATCACGATCAAAGCGCCGTTTCGCGGGCTTTTTTCAATGGTGCGCTCGTTCAATGATCCAAGCATCTTCATTCCGCGCGGGATGCAGACTGTGCCTCCACCGCCTCCACCCTCTCCAAAGCCGCCACCCGTTCAGACAAAAGAAAGCGAGACTGTGCGATGACACTCCAGATATTGACGCGAGCGCGATCTGATGCGAGGCGTCGGGCTATGATGAGAGCCGCACCCTTGCTGACTGCTGCAACCGCAGCACTGCTGGCAGGATGCGTCAATGTTTCAGCGCCCGAAAAGCCGATTGAGATCAATCTTAACATCAATGTCAAACAAGAGGTTATCGTGCGTCTCCAAAAGGATGCACAAGACCTCATCACATCGAATCCGGAGTTGTTTCCGCAATGACACGTAATGCAAAGATTGCCGCCCTTATCGCCGCTGGCTTCACGCTTGCTGGTGCCGCGACCTATGCCGTCGCGCAAAGCGCCTCGTTGATCTCAGTCGCATTGTCCGATGGGCAAGTGGGTGAACAGGCCGATGGCTACATTGGGATTCGCGGGCCATCTACATCTGCGCTCCGTGCCGAAGTTGATGCGATTAACATCAAACGGCGTGCGGCCTATACCGGGCTTGCCGAACAACGCGGCGTGACGATCAAGGATGTTGCGGCGGCCACAGGCTGTGAAACGCTTGCCAAGCGCGTGACCGTTGGTCGTGCCTATATGATGCCTGATGGCGTTTGGCGCGTGCGTAAAGCCGGTGAAACGATCAGCTTACCCAGCTACTGCGTGAGTTAGACTGATCCAGCACCCGATTATTTTTCCGGCTGAAGACATCGCGCTGGTTCTTTCGGGGCGTAAAACTCAGGTGCGGCGACTCGCGACGTCACCACTCAGCATGATCAAATCAGGCGATTTGCTTTGGATACAAGAGGCGTTTGCGCCGCTTGGACGGCCCGAAGCGGTTGGTAGGCGTCCAGAGCCTGCGCCGCTCGCCACCGCCGATAGTGCGGTGATGCGCGATGGCTGGCGGCAATACCGTGATGGGCGCGGTGAGGCTGGCGAGGTTCCCGATAATAGCTTTGGCCGGATCAAATGGTTTCAAGCAATACACATGCCGCGCTGGGCCTCGCGGATTTTGCTGACAGTTGAAACGATGCGGATCGAATCGCTTCAATTTATGACGAAAAGTGACGCGATATCAGAGGGGTATGACAGTGGTCTGCGTTTCTGGGAGTCGCCGATTGGGCAGTACCGCAAACACTGGGACGCTATTCGGGGCACAGAGGGGGAGCGTTGGGTAGACAATCCAGCGGTCGTAGTCCTTGTTTTTTCACTTCGCACTTCACGTTAACGCGTTTGGTTTGCCGCACCGCACCATAGCGGTTGACTTGGAGCCTGCCCTTTTCTAAAGCGCCGATGCCTTGGCGGGGTTGCTCGTTTTCGTGCATGGTTTTCCTGAAGCTTTCAGTTAAGGGCTATCATCATGACAACAAACGATCCTGAACAGGCTCCCGACGGTGTTGAAGACCCGAGGCTGACGTCGCTCGACGAACGGCTCCGCGAGGCTCATCACACCGAAAAGGCGCGAACGGCAAAGCTGCAACCTCCGGGAATGACCGGCAAGGGCTCCGCACAGGGGCAGCGTGTTTTGTCAGCCTTGCTTGGGGCTCCGCTTGGTGCGGCGTTGATTGGCTGGGTGATTGATCGCTTTGCCGGAACATCGCCGTTCGGGTTGCTGGTGATGCTGTTCCTTGGGTTCGGCGCCGCCATCAGCCAAGTGTTACGGATTTCAAAAGAACGCGCTGAATAAGCGGGTTCATGTTCAGGCAGGAATGGGTAGTTCATGAGCGCAGCAGCCGAGGTCAAGATTGATCCGATGCATCAGTTTCAGATCGACACGCTGTTCGGCGCGTCGGGAACCCCGTTTGCGTTCACCAATTCCGCGCTGTGGATGGTTATCGTGCTGGCTGCGATTTATGTTTTTATGATGGGTGGTATGAAGCGCGAGCTTGTTCCCGGCCGCTGGCAGGTCGCGGTTGAGGGCGTTACGAAGTTCATCTCGAACATGATGCTCACCAATATCGGGCCAGAGGGGCGCAAATATACGCCTTGGGTGTTCACCGTATTCATGTTCATTCTGTTTTCAAACCTGATGGGGATGATGCCGTTTGGAATTCTGCCCGGCGTTCATCCTTTCACAGTGACGAGCCAGTTCACGGTGACCGGCGTGCTCGCGATCATCAGTTTCTCAATCGTGCTGGTCGTTGGCTTCTGGAAACATGGTCTGCACTTTTTCAGCCTGTTCGTGCCTGAAGGTGCGCCATTTGTGCTCAAGCTGCTGATCGTGCCGATTGAGTTTGTTTCATTCCTCGTTCGCCCGTTTAGCCTTGCGCTGCGATTGTTTGTGGCAATGATCGCTGGCCATATCCTGATCAAGGTGTTTGGCTATTTCATCGTTCAAGGGATCACTGCTGGCGGTTTTGGCTATGCGATTTCAGCGCTTAGCTTTGTCTTCATCACAGGCGTCAGCGCACTTGAACTGCTTGTCTGCTGCATTCAGGCTTATGTCTTTGCGCTGCTCACCTCGCTTTACATCAACGATGCGGTGCACCTGCACTAAGTCACTCTTTCTCAACCACTGAATTTACCAACAGGAGTTTATTATGGATCTCGAAGCTGCAAAAGTCATTGGCGCTGGTCTCGCTGCAATCGGCGTTGGCGTTGCTGCCACCGGCGTGGGCAATGTGTTCGGCTCATTCCTTCAGGGCGCACTGCGCAATCCGGCTGCGGCTGATGGTCAACAAGGCCGTCTGTTCATCGGCTTTGCGGCGGCTGAATTGCTCGGCTTGATCGCATTCGCCGTTGCGATGATCATCCTTTACGCCGTTTAATTGCGTCACGTTGCCCCGGTTCAGGCTGGGGTGCCGTCCTGAATAACGGAAAGTAACAATGCCG
Source organism: Sphingomonadales bacterium (assembly GCA_043747445.1). Taxonomy (GTDB): domain Bacteria; phylum Pseudomonadota; class Alphaproteobacteria; order Sphingomonadales; family Sphingomonadaceae; genus Aquisediminimonas. The sequence continues at coordinate 4,346 of JAYTPB010000044.1, read as the reverse complement.
CAAATCAATCAGCTTTTGCTTGTCTATCAATCACAGTGGTTTTGGCTGCTTGTGGTGCTTGGCCTCATTTACTTCGTGATCGCAAGGGGCATGGCTCCCAAGATCGAAGCAACGGTTGATGCGCGTGACAAGCGGATTGCCGATGATTTGGCGGCGGCTGAACGCGCACGCGCTTCGGCGGATGTCAGCGAAGAAACCGTGCGATTGGGTGCGGTTGATGCGCGGGCAGAGGCTCAAGCGATTGCGGCCAAGGCAAAGGCGCAGGCGGCACAAGATGCGGAAAACCGCGTGGCGAAGGCTGATGCGGAAATTACTGCAAACCTTGCTGCCGCTGATGCTGAACTCGCCACCGCACGCAATAAGGCATTGGCAAGCATCGAAAGCGTTGCAGCAGATGCGGCGCAAGATATCGTTGCCAAGATTGCTGGTACCAAAATCAACGCGGCTGATGCCGCCAAGGCAGTGAAGGCAGTGCTCGCCAATGGCTGAAACCGCACATACAGAAGTCGCTGGCGAAGTACACACTGCGCCAAGCGCGCTCGGGCTTGATCCAACTGGTTGGGTCGCGCTGTCGATGATCGCTGTTTTCGCGATCATGCTCTGGAAAAAAGTACCTGCGATGATTGGCGCGATGCTTGATAAGCAGATCGCTGGGATCAAAGAGCAGCTTGATGCCGCATCAAAGCTGCGCGCCGAAGCCGAAGCGCTCAAGGCTGAGTATGAAGCCAAAGCCAAATCGGCAGCAAGCGATGCCGAAGCGATGAAGGTTGCGGCTGCCAAGGAAGCTGACGAAATTGTCGCTCAAGCGCGTGTTGATGCGACTGCACTTATTGCGCGTCGCGGCAAAATGGCTGAAGACAAAATTGCTGCGGCTGAGCGTTCGGCCATTGCCGATGTCCGCGCACGCGCTGCGTCGCTCGCCGCTTCTGCGGCGGGGCTGTTGATCGCTGGCGGTCATGATGCAAAGGCTGATAAGCCACTTATCGACGCAACGATTGCGCGGCTTAACTAAAACCGTAGCATGATCTTTCGCGCGAGTGCGGGAGATAGGCTATAAACAGCGGTGAGTATCTTCACCATGCCGACATTGGCTTGGGTTGCATTGCTTTCAATCGCGCGCACGAACGCGGCGGCGCAATCAGCAGCAGACATCTTCTTATTGCCACGCCCCGCCGTCATCTTGGTTTCGACAACGGGTGGCAGCGCCTCAAGCACATGAACATTCGTTCCCGCAAGCTGCGCCCGTAGCGCCATCGTGTAACTGCGCAGCCCAGCCTTAGTCGCGCAGTAGATTGGCCCGCCAGCGCGCGGCGCAATCGCGAGTCCTGATGTGACATTCACAATCATTGCCTCGGGTCTAGCGCGCAAAACTGGCATAAGCCGCGTGATCAAATGCACCGGGGCATTGAGATTGAGAAAGATCGACGCATCATTATCGGCAAGGTCAGGCACAGCCTCACGAAAATCATGATCACTGCCAGCACCTGCATTGTTCACAAGGATATCAATCGGCCGCTCGCCAACGCCCGCAAGCAGCGTATCAACCCCGAGGTGCGTTGATAGATCCGCCGCGATGACCTCAAACCCTTCGGCCTGCGCCGCCGCCACCCGCTCGGGATTGCGCCCCGAGGTGATCACGGTCGCGCCCTTCGCCTTTAACTGGCGGATGAGCTGAAGCCCGATCCCGTCAGTGCCGCCTGTTACCAATATGGTCTTGCCGCTGATCTGCATCTATTGTCTCCTCTTCCACTGATGAGTATCGACTTGCAATCCGATGTCCACCCCTGACGCCCCTGATCGCTTTCATGAAGAAAAGCAGACGTACACCGTGCGCGGGTCGGAATTGCCCGATCTTGATGCGGGGATCGCTGCGATCCGCAATGTTTGGCAGACGCTGCCGATCAAGCCCGGCGTCTACCGGATGCACGATGCGCGCGGCGATGTGCTTTATGTCGGGAAGGCGCGCGCGCTTAAAAACCGGGTGAGCAACTATACGCAGGTTGACCGCTTGCCCAATCGCCTGCGCCGCATGGTCGCGCAAACGCGGTCAATGACGATTGTGACGACGAATAGTGAGGCCGAGGCGCTGTTGCTTGAGGCGCAACTGATCAAGCGCTATCGCCCCGCGTATAATGTGCTGCTGCGCGATGATAAAAGCTTCCCCTTCATTCTGCTCCGCGCTGATCATGCCTATCCGCGCATTCAAAAACATCGCGGCGCGCGGCGGGCGAAGGGCAATTATTATGGCCCGTTCGCCAGTGCTGGGTCGGTCAACCAGACGCTCAATGCGCTCCAAAAACTGTTCTTGCTGCGCAGTTGTAATGACAGTTTCTTCGCGCGGCGTGATCGGCCCTGCTTGCTCTATCAAATCAAGCGCTGCTCGGCTCCCTGCGTTGATCGCATTACGGCCCCCGATTATGCGGAACTGGTCGATGACGCCAAGGCATTTCTCAGCGGCAAATCGACTGCGGTGCAAACCAAGCTCGCAGCCCAGATGGAGTCGGCGGCCGCAGGACTCGATTTTGAGAGTGCCGCGATCATGCGTGACCGCTTGAAAGCGCTGACCTTCATTCAGGGGAGCCAAGCAATCAATGCCGAGGGTGTGGGGGACGCCGATATCTTCGCGCTCGCCGCCAAATCGGGCGCGATGTGCATCCAGGCCTTCTTCATTCGCGGGGGGCAGAATTGGGGGCATCGCAGCTTCTTCCCCGTCCACACCGCTGACGTGCCTGAGGATGAAGTACTGGCAAGCTTCATGATCCAATTTTATGAAGATGTGCCGCCGCCGCGCACTATTCTTGTTGACCGTGAGCCTGCCGAGGCTTCGCTGCTCGCCGATGCGCTCGCTGAACGCGCCGGGGGCAAGGTGGTGATTGCCGTACCCCAGCGCGGTGACCGTGTCCGCCTGATCGCGCAGGCCAGCCGCAATGCGGTTGAGGCGCTCGAACGGCGGCAGGCGGAGTCGACGACGCAAGGGCGGCTGCTTCAGGAAGTCGCCGACCTCTTTGAACTCGCCGAGCCGCCCAAACGGATCGAGATTTACGATAACAGCCATATTCAGGGCACTAATGCGCTCGGCGCGATGGTCGTGGCGGGGCCAGAGGGCTTCCTCAAAGGGCAGTACCGCAAGTTCAACATCAAAAATCCTGACACCGCACCCGGCGATGATTTCGCGATGATGCGCGAAGTGATGGGGCGGCGTTTCGGGCGCGCGCTTGAGGAAGACCCCGACCGCGATAAAGGCCAGTGGCCCGACCTCGTCCTGATCGACGGCGGCAAGGGTCAGATGAGCGCGGTCAAGGGCGTACTTGATGAGATGGGGGTTGAGGATGTCCCGCTGATCGGGGTTTCGAAAGGGCCAGATCGCCACGCGGGGCGTGAGACGTTCCACTTCCCTGATGGCCGCGAATTCACCTTGCCCGTCAACGCGCCCGTGATGTTTTACCTCCAGCGCCTCCGCGATGAGGCGCACCGCTTCGCGATCGGTGCGCACCGCAACAAACGCAGCAAGGCGATCACGGCGAGTCCGCTTGATGAAGTCCCCGGCATCGGCCCCGCGCGCAAGAAAGCGATGCTCATGCACTTCGGCACTGCAAGAGCGGTACGGGATGCAAGCTTGGAGGATTTGGCGCGGGCACCCGGCGTATCAGAGGCCGTCGCGCGGGTGGTGTATGATTTTTATCATGGGGGTGGGTGAGGAGTGGAAATTATACCATTCTAATGCTATATCGCCTCAATGTTTGAATATGATCCCGACAAAAGCGTGGCAAATTTTGCCAAGCACGGGATTGATTTTGAAATGGCACAAATGTTGTGGAGCGATGATCGGCGCGTAACTGGCCCAACGGCATCTGATGAAGAAGAGCGCTGGATGGTGGTTGGTATGATTGAGGGCAAGCTCTGGTCAGCAGTTGTGACATATCGTGATGATGTTACGCGCCTGATTTCGGTTAGGCGTTCAAGACCAAAGGAGGCAACGCAATATGACCGTCAAGCAAATTAGCGCCGAAGAATTTGATCGTCGTTTTGATGATGGCGAAGACATGGCAGACTATATCGATTGGTCAAGCCTGCGCCGTCCCGGCCTTGAGAAACGGCGCGTCAACGTCGATTTCACTGACCATATGGTGCACCGCCTCGATTACGAAGCCAAAAAACGCGGCGTTACGCGCCAAGCACTGATCAAGATGTGGATCGCGGATCGATTGGATGCAGCAGCGGCTTGATTCGGATGAATCTGAAGTATTTGCTGCACCGCACAATTCCCTATTGCGCGTCACAACCGCAACGTTATCATAACACTCATGTCAGCAAACCAAACCCTGCTCGAAGCGATTGCGCGTAAG
>JAYTPB010000043.1:0-5180 GCA_043747445.1 Sphingomonadales bacterium | reverse complement strand
AAAAAATCGGCCCGCCGCTGTGATGGTACAGCGGCGGGCTTTTTTGCAGGTTGCGACACCGAAGGCCCTCATGGTTAGCGGAATATAAAGAAATTTGTCGCATGGTTGATCCACATCGGGGAAAGTTTTGCCCCGCCAGTGGAGATTGATTGATGCGGCTGTTAAAAGCATTACCCGCCATTGCTGCTGTGGCAGCCGGATTTTCTATACCAGCCCACGCCGCGGGTGACCTGCTTGTTGCCCCTACGCGTATCGTGCTGAACGGTGCGCGCGGGACAGAGGTTATCCTCAACAATATTGGCAACGATCCCGCAACCTACCGCATTTCTCTCCAACTCTTGCGGATGAAGGCAGATGGATCGGTCGAAGAAATTGATTCTGCGTCAGCCAATCCGCAAGAAGCATTGGCGCTTGGCATGATAAGCTATGCGCCCCGTCGCATTGTGCTGGCGCCGAACCAGCCGCAATCTATCCGTATTGGCGTCCGACCGCCCACAGGGCTTCCTGACGGTGAATACCGCGCGCACATGCTGTTTCGCGCCATTCCGGATGCAAAATCCGTGACAGCGGGATCCGATACCAAAGAAGGCGTATCGATCTCGCTCACCCCGATTTACGGGATCACAATTCCGATCATTGTCAGGCAGGGCACACTTGCCGCGACTGCGACGATCAAATCTGCCCATGTCGTGCAGGGGGACGTCAACCCGTTGCTTGTGCTGGATATGGAACGCAGTGGAACACGGTCAACCTATGGCCGCATCCGCGTGACGAAAGCCGGTCTTGCCAAGCCGGTCTTCGAAGCGCGCGGGCTTGCGATTTACGCCGAAGTGCCCAAGCGCCAGATCAAACTTCCGCTTGACCCTGTGTCTTTTGCGGCACTGACCGGGCCAGTGAAGATCGAATATCTGGAAGATGTCGATGCCGGCGGCGCTTTGATCGCCGAACTGTCGACTGTGATCCGCTGAGCCCGGATTTTTAGCCAGAACCGCACATCATGCGCCTGTTACCCACCCTTGCTAGCCGCGTCCTTCTGGGCGCGGCTGCCTTGTTTCGCACTGTGCACCCGATTGCTGCGCAGACCGCCCCTCCGTGGGTGGCAAACGATGATGATGCCCTGCTTCTTGATGTCCGCCTTGGCCAATACCGCCTGGGAGATGGCGTCCGTGGTTACCAGACGCCGGGCGGAACGTGCATTGACTTGGCCGATACGATCATGGCGCTCGATATTTCGGTGCGGCTCGACAAGAAGTTGCGCCGCGCAACTGGCTGGGTGTTTGAGGAACGCCGCACCGTGGTGATTGACCGTGAAGCCAACACAGTACAAATCATGAACAAGTCTGAAAAAATTGGCCCGACCGATATTTACGATACGCCAGAGGGCTGGTGCGTGGCGAGTGGCAAGCTTTCGGCATGGTTCGGGGTGATGCTTGAAGTGGATCAGGGGAGCGCATTGCTGTTCATCCGGTCAGGCTTCAAATTGCCCGTTGAACTGGCGCTCGAACGGCGCAACCGCGCGGCCAAGATACGCACCAATGTTGACTTTGATCTAAAATCCCTCCCCCAAGCCCAAGCGCCATTTCGGGGGTTCAAAACCCCCTCGCTTGACGCAGTTGTTAGGTTTGGCGGGCTTCACCAAGGCCGAGATCGCGGTGGTACCCGGCTTAATGCGGGCTATGAGCTTTACGCGGCTGGTGAGGCAGGGCCAGTGGCGTATAATGCGCGGCTGTCGTCAAATCGCAAAGGCGTACCCGAAAGTCTTCGGCTTCAGGCCTATCGCACTGACCCGCAGAGTCGTTTGCTCGGGCCGCTTAAGGCAACCCAAGTCGCAATCGGCGATGTTTCAGGCGTTTCGACGGCACTTGTCAGCCAATCCGGGGTTGGACGAGGCGCATTTATCTCCAACCGCCCGGTGGAGCGGCGCGATGCGTTTGATCGCACTGATTTTCGCGGGGAATTGCCGAACGGCTGGGACGCTGAGCTTTACCGCAACGGGCAACTCCTCAACTTTGTCGAAACCCGCGCTGACGGACGCTATGAGTTTCTCGATGTGCCACTGCTATACGGGCAAAATGATTTTGAAGTCGTGCTTTACGGCCCGCAAGGCCAAGTCCGGCGCGAACGCCGCGTTGTTCCCGTTGGGCTTGATTCAATCCCTCCGCGCAAAACCTTTTATTCAGCAGTGATTGATGAGGAAGGCCGTGATTTAATCACTCTCGGTAAGGTGAAACGTTTCCCACGCGCTGGTTTGCGCGGTTCGTTCGGGATTGAACGCGGCCTTGACGTCAAAACATCAGTCGCGGCCTTTGGTCATAGCCTCAATCTCGAAGACGGCCGTCGGCGCAATTTTGGGGAGGTTTCGCTGCGCCGCGCGATTGGGCCAAGCCTCGTTGAAATTTCAGGTGCTGCGAGCGATGGCGGCGGGGCGGCACTGCGCGCCAATCTGCTTGGTCAGTTTTTTGGCGCATCGGTCAGCGCTGAATCAATTAATGCGCGCGGCGGCTATCGTTCAGATCGCGTGCTTTCAGATGTAACGGGAATCCATACGCTGTCGGTTGACCGGACGATTGGCGGCAGTCGGCGTAGCGTGCCCATTCATCTCGAAGGGCGTTATACCGAGCGCCGCACGGGCAATGATAGTTTTGATGCAGCGGCCCGCGTTTCAGCCAGTCTTGGCCGGATTGCGCTTACCGCACAAGTTGATTGGCGCGATGAACGACAGCGCTTTGGCCCTGATCCTGAAGGGATTGCTGAAGCGTCACTGCTCGCCAATGCCCGGATCAAGGGCGTGCGGCTGCGCGGTGAGGCGCGATACCGCTTAAGCGCGGGCGCACGCTTTGAAAGCGCAACGCTCGTCGGCGAATGGTCGGCTGGCGGGAATGATCGTTTCGGCAATGATTGGCGCGCCGAGATTGGTTATGATCAGCCACTGCGCCGCGCGCGTGCAGGGCTTGGCTATATCCGCCGCTTTGAAAAAGTTGCGCTGACGGCGTCGATTGAGGGGGCGACTGACGGCGCGGTGGCGGCTGGGCTTGATCTAGCGTTCAGCCTTGGCCGAAATCCGCGCGGCGGCGGTCTGCGCGTGACCTCAGACCGATTGGCAACGCAGGGCCAAGCGGTGGCTCGGGTGTTTCGCGATTTGAACGGCGATGGCCGTTGGCAACCAAGCGAACCACAGGAAAAAGATGTTCAGCTTTCGGCAGGACGGGTGCCCGTATCGCGGCTCACCGGGGCGGACGGCGTTGTCCTGATTGATGCGCTTGAGCCGTTTCAGCCCGTTCTCATCGGGGTGGATGCCTCATCACTGCCCGATCCTTATGTCCAGCCCGCAAATTCAGGCGTAGTCGTGACGCCGCGTCCCGGCGTGTCGATCATAATTGATCTGCCGCTCAGCAGCGCGGGTGAGGTTGATGGGACGCTGATGCGAGACGGCGGCACAGCGCTTGAAGGTGTTGATCTTGAACTGATTGACGTTGAGGGGCGGGTCGCGCGCAAAACGCGGAGCGATTTTGACGGCTTTTTCCTATTTGAAGGCGTGCCTTATGGTCGTTACACGCTGCGCATCGCCAAATCGATTGCGGATGCGATCAAGCTTGCGCCGGCCCTTCCCGGAGTTGCAATCGTCGATGAGGGCACGCCGCTATTTCATCTTGGGGCTGTGGTCGCAAGACCGTCGGCTAATATAATCGCGCTAAATCAATAGCTTAACCCCGACAGGGTGAGTGGTGCGGCCAAGAAGACTCGAACTTCCACGGGCTTTCGCCCACAACGACCTCAACGTTGCGCGTCTACCAGTTCCGCCATGGCCGCACACTCATGATCGCTGCCGGAGATATCCGGCTGGCTGGTAGGCAAGCGCCCCTAGCAAAGCTGCGCGGGCATCGCAATGGCTGATATTCTTGATTTAAGCTGACGCTGTTTCTTAACCCTCTTTGCCACTGTCTGAAGAGGTAAATAAAATGTTAACGATGGAGCGTGTTATTTGCTCTTTCCTTTGCCGCCGCACTGCCAACAGTCTCGCTGCCGCCTCGGATTAGCATCGCGGCGCGCGCCCGTATCGTTCGCGGGGTGCGGATCAATTTGCGCGATCCGGCCCAAAAGCCAATTGAGACGGTAATCCGTAAAGGCTTGATCGAATTTCGTTGAAAAGACGGTTATTTCGCCTCAGCGCCTGAAAAACTGAGGTTAAGTGCGCGTGCGCCGCGCGGAATATTGACCTCGGCGCTGTTAAACTCGGTCGTCGCGCGCGGACTGATCGTGCGCTTGGGTGGGCTGATCGTCCAGCTATAGACCACGCGCCCCTGTGCATCGCGCAGTTCAGCGAGAATGTCGGGCACGCGCTGGCTCGTGTCAGTGGGATTGATGATCTTGCCGACGACGGCGATCATTTCATTGCCGTTCTGAAGCGTCTGACGTTCAGGCTTCAAAGGCACCTCAAGTAGCAGAGGCACCTCAAACTGACCGATGGGAATGCCAAGCTTAGCTGCAATCGTCGGCGTTCCGAAAAATTGGATCGCGCCAGCGCCTGCAATCAGCAGAACCGCCGCGCCGACCGCTGCGATTGTCCAGCGCCGCGTCGGGTTGGTGCGCGGTTTGAACGGCGGGGCGTGGGCAAACGCATCATAATCAGGTTCAGCAACTGGATCGGGTTCGCGCCAGGCGGGCGGCTGGATTGGCGGCGGCGCAACTTCTGGGTACACGACCGGTGTTGCCAGCGGCAGTTCGGCATTGACCGCCAGTACAAGCTCAGGCGGGTCTTGAAACCAGCTATGCTTGCACGCGGCGCAGCGCACCTGCCGACCCGTCGCACCGACGGCGGTATCGGGAACCAGATAGCGGGTTTTACAAGCCGGGCAATTGAGGATCATGGCTATTTCCTAAGCACTGATCACGTCCTTCATGCAAGCCCAACGCGTAGGCGCGCGCGGCATTTGCCGACAAGACGTGCTTTACCTGCGCAGCGCCGCCGTGCAATGGACAATAAGCGCAAATATGGGTGCGGAGTTATGGCTACAATCGTTCAGTTTGAAAATGTCGGCCTGCGCTACGGGATGGGCACTGAAACGCTGTCTGATGTCAGCTTTTCGCTCACCAAAGGCGGGTTTTATTTTCTCACCGGCGCTTCGGGGGCTGGTAAAACCTCGCTGCTCAAGCTGCTTTATCTTGCGCAGCGGCCAAGC
>JAYTPB010000042.1:0-31705 GCA_043747445.1 Sphingomonadales bacterium | reverse complement strand
GCCCCATGTCAGTCGCTGCATGAACGGCATTGGCGCATTTGAATATATATTTGATCGGTGATCGACGTCCTTTTGCAGGATCGTGAAGACGCCGGTTGGTGTCCGGTGTCCGGCCTTGCCCGTCGATACTGAAGTTACGCCGATGGGTACGCCGTTACGATACACGTAGCCGCGCTGCGTTTTGAGGCTGATGATAATCGTGACGGGCCCCTGCGGCGCGATTTCGGGCGCCCAGAAATATTCGCCGGGCTTGAGTTGCTCAATTGGGCCATCAACCTGTGTCTGCGCACTGGCAGCTTGAGGCGATACCAACAGCAAGATGGCTGCAACCGCGACAAAACTTGTTAAGCGACGTGCCATACTATTTGCCCGCGAAGAGCAAGCGCCCAGGGCCAAGCCGTTCAAGCACCATTTCAAGATCAAGCTGTGTTACGGTGAAGCAGCCCTGGCTCCGGCCAACGCGCCCTTGCGTTTTCGCCATCTCGTGCGTGACATACGGGGCGGCGTGAATGACAATCGCGCGCGGCAAAGCTTGGTCATTTTCTGGATCAAGCCCGATCAGGCGGCGTGAACGGCCATGCTTTCCGATATAAGCGTCGCCGGTGACATAGCTTCCATTTGACGTTGCGTAGGAGCCGGGCTGGTTTGAAAAACGCTCAACAAAGCCGATATTGGCCGGATCTGAACCACGACCGTGCGCAACGAGCAGGCTTGTCGTCTGGCCACTTGCGATATCGACCAAATGAAAACGCGGTTGCCGCGATGCGAGCGTAAAATCGGCAATCGCGATCACATCGGTATGCGTAATATGGGCGCTGTGTCGTGCAAGCGCGGCGCGGGCCTTCGCCAGCAAATTTGGTGACCGTAGCCCGGTTACCGATGCGACAGAGGGCGAAATACCCAAGGCGGCCGTACTGATTACGGCAGACCCGAGAAATGCTCTTCGGTTAAATTCCATAAGGGTTCATACCACAGTTGGTGATGAACGATACATTGCTCATTTCACAGCCGCGTGTTGATGCCTGCCATCAGGTAGGCCGGGCAACGACGCGGCATTATTTTTTTAAGGCCCTATGGCGTTGATCCTGCCTAATCGCCTACGGCTGCTGCGCACATAATAGCAAAGCGGTAATAGCATGACACAGCGACGCGTTTGGATTGATACTGACCCTGCGGTGACAGCAGGCAATGGCGAAGTCGATGATGCCTTTGCGCTGTTTCAGGCGCTGCGTTCGCCTGAGCTTGATATTGTCGGCGTTTCAGCGGTGTTCGGTAATTGTGAATTGGCCCATGCTTATCCAATGGCGCAGGAGATTGTTCGTCAGACCGGGCGAACCGACATCCCCGTTTGGTGCGGTGAAGGCGTTGAGGGCGGGTGCGATAGCGAAGCCGTTGGCCCGCTTGTCGAGGCGATTAACGCAGGCCCGATCACGATCCTCGCGCTTGGGCCGTTCACCACGATTGCAGCCGCGCTTGCTCGGCCCGACGTCAATCGTGCGAACATCGAATCGATTATTTTTGTTGGTGGACGCCGCCCCGGCCAAGAGTTTCGCGTGAGCGACGCCCAGGAAAAGCCGTTTCGCGATGCCAATTTTGAACGAGATGTTGGGGCCACTGCGGCTGTGCTTGCGCTTCGCCTGCCACTCGTATTTGCCGGATGGGAAGTCTGCGCGCAGATGTGGATGACACAAAATCATCTCGATTGGATCGCGGCGCACGGCGATGAAGGCGCGCTATGGCTTGCTGCAAGCGCGCGGGGATGGCTCGCCAATTGGCAGCAGCATCTTGGCACGCCGGGCTTCACCCCCTTTGATACGCTTGCTGTGGGCTGGCTGTTTGTGCCCGAACTTTTCACCGGGCACCACTGGCAGGCCGCTATCGATACGAACGGCGCGGTTGCGCAACTTGTTTGTGGGGCTGATGTAAAAGGTGCCCCCGTCACCTATTTAAGCAGCGTTGATAATGATGCCTTGCGTAGCGACCTGCTTAATCGGTTGGTCAGCCGCGTTACTGAGAAAGCCACGACATGACCCAACCGCCAATGAAAGCCGCGATCATTCCGGTGACCCCGCTTCAGCAGAATTGTACCCTCATCTGGTGTACGCAGACGATGCGCGGTGCGTTCAGCGATCCCGGCGGTGATCTTGACCGACTGAAGGCCGCCGCCGCCAGTCAAGGCGTCACGATTGAAAAAATCATCATCACCCACGGCCATCTTGATCACTGCGGGCAGGCAGGGATTCTAGCGCAGGAGCTTGGCGTACCAATTGAAGGCCCGCATGAGGCCGACCGCTTCTGGATTTCGCGGCTCGGCGAAGACGGCCAGCAATACGGAATGAACGCACAAGTGTTTGAGCCTGACCGTTGGCTCGAAAACGGCGATCAAGTGACGGTCGGCAACCTCACGCTTGATGTTTATCATTGCCCCGGCCACACGCCCGGACATGTCGTGTTTCATCACGCGCCGTCAAAGCTTGCTATCGTTGGCGACGTGCTGTTTCAAGGGTCGATTGGCCGCACCGATTTCCCGATGGGCTGTCATGACGATCTGATCAACGCGATCACCACCCGGCTATGGCCGCTAGGCGGAGACACAGCGTTCGTTCCCGGCCACGGGCCAATGTCCACTTTTGGTCAGGAACGGAAAACGAACGCTTATGTCAGTGATATGATGCTGGCTTAGCCTGCTGGCACCGCCTCAACCGCAGCGTCCGGTGCGATTTCACTGACCGCCCCGTCGCTCGTATGCGCCACATAAATTGCATAGCCACCAAGCCCGAGCAATGAGGCCATCGTGATCAGCGTCCCAATCATCCGGCCGGGCATGAAGCCGTCCATCCCAAAGGCATGGAGCAAGCGCCCGACAAGGTATAGGCTTGATACCGCCCAAAGCCATGTTGAGGTGCCCGTTGCCAATTCGATGGCACCGATCAGAATCAAAACGAACGGCGTAAACTCAGTAAAATTGGCATGTGCGCGCATTCGGCGGATGACATTTTCATTGCCGCCGTCGCCGATCATCACTTTTTCTTTCGTGCGCACTTGGCCAACGCGGATCGCGAGCCACAAATTGATGAGTGCCGCAGCGCCTGCGGCAGTGAGTGTGATTGGCAAAATCATGATGTTAAGTCCCTCCTAAGACTGGAATAGTGCTGCCATGCCCTGCGCCCACTTGCAACTATGGCAAGAATCGGTATAGGCGCGCTCTCACATATGATACGTCTGGCCGCTTCGGTCTGCGGCTGATCGGGCTGCGGTATGAATAACGCGACTGAACTTATCATTATCCATTGCTAATAGATAAGAGACAGGTGCCGAAATGGCCGTTCCAAAGAGAAAAACTTCGCCATCCAAGCGCAATATGCGCCGTAGCCACGATTCGCTTCCGGTTGAGGCCTATCAGGAATGCTCAAACTGCGGTGAACTGAAGCGTCCGCACAATATGTGCAGCGCATGCGGCTTTTATAATGGCCGCGAAGTTATCGCTGTTGCCAGTTGATCTTGTTAACAGCCCCACCCACGGAAAATTGACCCGGTGAACGACGCCCCGCGTTTGGCAATCGACGCGATGGGCGGCGACGTCGGTATATCTGTGATGCTGGCGGGGGCAGCGCTCGCTCTTTCGCGTGCACCGGCGATGCTATTTGATCTGGTCGGCGATGGCGCAGCAATTGATGCTGCTTTGTCGGCGCATCCCGCACTGCGTAGTGCCTCCACCATCGTTCATGCCGATGACGTGATTTCAGGCAGCGACAAAGCATCGCAAGCCATTCGCCGCGCCAAGACGACGTCAATGGGGATCGCGATTGATGCCGTGAAACAGGGGCGTGCAGGCGCTGCTGTTTCTGCGGGCAATACGGGCGCGCTGATGGCGATGTCCAAGCTAGCGCTGCGCACGATGCCGGGGATTGACCGGCCTGCACTTGCAGCACTTCTGCCAAGTCTTGGTAAAACTGATTATGTGATGCTTGATCTTGGCGCGAATACCGAGTGTGAGACGCGTAATCTGGTTGAATTTGCGGTAATGGGTGCTGTGTATGCGCGGATAGTGCTCGCGCTGGAAAAGCCGCGCGTGTCGCTGCTCAACATTGGTACTGAAGATTTGAAGGGCACTGACGAGATTCGCGATGCTGCAACCGTGCTGCGCGATTCAAAACATCTTCACATGAATTTTCTTGGTTTTATCGAGGGTGATAAGATTTCGCGCGGCGATACCGATGTTGTCGTTTGTGATGGATTTTCGGGTAATATCTCACTCAAGACGATGGAGGGGACGGCGCGCTTCGTGACCGACTTGCTCCGCCGTGCATTTACCAGCTCGATCCGCTCAAAATTCGGCTTCCTCATTTCGCGGCCAGCAACTGAGCTGCTGCGCCACCATCTTGATCCCAATAACCACAACGGCGCGGTATTTCTGGGCCTCAATGGGATTGTCGTCAAAAGCCACGGCAGCGCGAATGATTTGGGCGTCGCCAATGCAATTAGCGTTGCTGCCAAGCTTGTCAGCAACAAGATTACGCAGCGGATTACCGATGACCTTGCCTATGTCAGGGCAGGACAAGCGTGACCATCCGCGCGGCGATCAAGGGCACTGGCTCGGCGCTTCCCGCGCGGCGGGTGTCAAACGCCGAACTCGCTGAACAAGTTGATACGTCAGATAGCTGGATCGTCGAACGCACCGGCATCCGCTTCCGCCATTTGGCCGGTGAGGGGGAAACTACCGCGACGCTCGCGACACAAGCCGCGCACAATGCACTTGCAGCAGCCGGGATTGACGCAGACCAAGTTGATCTGATCGTCCTAGCCACGGCTACGCCCGATCAAACCTTCCCGGCTAGCGCCACCAAAGTGCAGGCTGCGCTCGGCATTGCTGATTGCATCGCTTTTGATGTCGCGGCGGTCTGTTCTGGGTTCCTCTATGCACTTACCGTAGCTGACAATATGATTCGCGGCGGAACTGCAAAAACCGCACTGGTAATTGGTGCCGAAACCTTCAGCCGAATATTGGACTGGGAAGACCGCGCGACGTGTGTGCTGTTCGGGGACGGCGCAGGCGCGGTTGTTTTGCAGGGCGAAAGCAGCGGCGCGGGGATACTTGCTTCAAAGCTTCATGCCGATGGCCGCCACAACCAATTGCTCTATGTTGACGGCGGCCCTTCAACGACGGGTACTGTGGGTAAGCTGCGGATGCGCGGATCCGAAGTGTTCCGCCATGCTGTCACGAACCTTGCCAGTGTAATGACCGAAGTTCTTGATATTGCAGGTGTAAGGGCCGCTGACGTTGATTGGGTTGTGCCGCATCAAGCCAATGCGCGCATTCTTGATGCAACCGCGCGCAAGCTGGGGCTTGATCCGGCAAAAGTAATCGTGACGGTAGATATTCACGCCAATACATCGGCGGCGTCGGTGCCGCTCGCGCTTGATCTTGCGGTGCGTGATGGGCGGATAAAAGCGGGCGATTTGATCGTACTTGAGGCGATGGGCGGCGGGTTTACTTGGGGTGCTTGCGCCGTGCGGATGTAGGCAGCGATGGTTAGCAAACCATTGCGTTAGAATTGACCTTCGCGATTTGTACGATAAAGGATGGGAAGAGTAAGCGTAAAAGGGGAGTATTTATGGCGGACGCGGGGAGTTTGACGCGTGCTGACTTGTCTGAAGCAATTTACAGCGAAATCGGTTTGTCGCGAGCGGAGTGCGCCGATCTTGTTGAAACGATATTGTCTCACATGGGAAATGCGCTTGCCAAGGGTGACAATGTCAAGATTTCAGGTTTCGGGAGTTTTGTTCTGCGAGACAAGCCAGAGCGGGTTGGTCGCAATCCGATGACCGGAATTGAAGTCGCGATTCCGCCGCGCCGGGTACTTACATTTCGCGCGAGTCCGAAGATGACTGAGCGCATTGCCGAGGCAAGTTAAACATGGCGACACCGTCCAAAAGCGCACAGGCGTTCCGCACGATTGGTGAACTTGCCAAGGATCTTGGGTTGCCGCAGCATATCTTGCGCTATTGGGAAACGCGTTTTCCCCAGCTTCGCCCACTTCAGCGCGCGGGCAACCGCCGCTATTACCGCCCTGAAGATGTGGTGCTGGCGACACGGATTAATCAGTTGCTCAATCATGAGGGCTATACCGTTAAAGGTGTGCAAAAGCTTTTGCTGGGTGAAACTGTTGCTGATGCTCCGCAACCAAGACTCGAGCGCACGTTAGTTCAATCGTCGCTTATCCCGGCTTTGATCGCGATCCGTAATCGGCTGGCGAAAGCCTTGGCCGAAGATGATGTTGCGGCGCGGATCTAAAGATCCATTGCCATCACGAGATCGGTAAATTCAGTCTCACCAACCCTGAAAACGGTTTTTCCGATGGCTGACATACCTTGCGCTGTGTAAAATTGCTGTGCCAATTGATTGGCAGTATAGACTGCAAGTGACAACCGCGCGCCGCCACGCTCTTGCGCTTCTTCAACGCACTTTCGGAAAAGCTGCTTGCCAAAGCCACCGCCGTGCCAGCGGCGCAGCACATAAATGCGTTTGATCTCGAAATCATCGAGTGCAGCGCCGGGAAGTTCGCCGGGGCCAAGCATGGCGTAGCCTACCGGGGCACCGAGCGCCTCTTCAACGATCCACAGCACATAGGCAGGATCGCGAAGCCAATTTTGATACGTCGCCACCGAATGACGCTCATGCACATGGTTTACCAGATCATCGCCGGGGTGATCGTCAGCAAAGCTTTCGAGGAATGACGCCCCGCCAACCAGCGAAAGTTTTGCTGCATCGGCTAGCGCGGCACGGCGTATCGACAGCATGATCAGTCAGCCTCTGGCCCGAGGGTTGGATCGAGATCGCGCGGGCGGATGAAACGCGTTAGCGTCGCGCTGCCTTCCTTAATGGCGCTCCACTGTTCAACATCAAACTGCATTTCGGCAAGGCTTGCTGTGGGGAATTTCATCTCTAGTGTATCGCGCAGCGCATCGCCCTTCAAGTCTGGCACGAGCATCAGCGCCAAATCCTCTAGCCCCGGATTATGCCCGCACATGACCACGCGCGCGTCTTCGTCGGGCAGTTCCTGCACGACATCAAGCAAGGTCGCGCCCGAGGCGAGATAGATGCGCCGATCCCAATTGGGGTGAAGGATGCGGCCAAACCCTTCCCAAAAACCATCAAGCGTTTCAGTGCAGCGCACCGCAGGCGACGAAACAACATGATCCCAATTCAGCCCCAAATTGCGCGCATGGCTGCCCATCAGCTTCGATCCACGTGTGCCGCGATCATTGATTGGTCGATCAAAATCGCGCGCGACAGGCGAATCCCAGCCTGATTTGCCGTGGCGAAAGAGTGTCAGGGTTTTCATAACTGCATATTCTCCCCCAGTGTCGCCTCAACTAAGGGCGCGCTGCCAGACATCATGCTGACATATGCTGCGGCTTCGTCAAGCGCCATCCTGTGAATGGGTGTCCCCGGTGGAAACGCTGTCAGCAGGCGTGACGGCACCGCTGAGGAGAGCAGCACAAAAACGCCGTGATCATCGGCACGGCGGATGAGCCGCCCGAAGGCTTGCGCCAGTCGCGCGCGAATCAGACGGTCATCATAGGCGCTGCCCCCGCCTGCTGCCTTGCGCGCCGCATGAAGCACGGTTGGCTTTGGCCAAGGCACACCCTCCATAATCACTTGGCGAAGCGAGCTTCCCGGCACATCGACCCCGTCACGCAGAGCGTCAGTGCCGATCAGACTCGCGCGCGGATCATCGCGGAAAATATCAACGAGTGTGCCCGTGTCGATTGGATCAACATGCTGCGCGTAAAGCGGAAGGCCATCGCGCGCGAGCCGGTCTGCAATCCGCGCATGAACCGCGCGTAGCCGCCGGATCGCCGTAAAAAGCCCAAGTGTGCCGCCGCCCGCCGCCGCGATCAGCTTGGCATAGGCCCCGGCAAGTTGTGGTACGTCGCCGCGTTTGACGTCAGTCACGATCAGGACAGCGCTTTGCCGCGCATAATCAAATGGGCTTGGCGCAAGAAAATGGATCGGCGCGCCACTGAGATGCGCTGCACCGCTTTTGGCTTCTGCCGCCGCCCAATCCTCGCCACCGCGCAGCGTTGCCGACGTGATAATCACCCCGTGCGCAGGTTTGAGCACAGTTTCGGCAAAGGGGATGGTCGGATCAAGCCAGTGGCGATGTAGCCCGATATCAAATTCGCGGCCCTCGATGCGGTCAACCGCGAGCCAATCAACAAACAGCGGGTCAGCCGGGCCGCCGAGCCGCGAGAGCAGCGAAAGCCAAGCCACCAGCGCATCGCGCCGCCAGCCAAGGCTCGCGATTGCACCCTCAACGCGTGCGCGGGCTTGGCCATCAAGCCAGTCAGGCGCTTCTTCAATCACCGCTTCAAGCCGCTGACCCACCACAATGAGCGGGCGCAGGATCGTATCGAGCGCAGCAACCGCGCCCTCAACCGCCGTGATCAGCGCACCGTCAAGCCCCGCCGCCTCAGTTTCAAGGCCGTAGCCAGCGTCTTCGGCCTCAGCGCGCGCATAGACTTGGGAACGGACAGCGCCGAGCAACGCTTCAATCGGCCCGAATGGATCACCCTCGGCGAGCCGTGCAAGCCAGCCGTCACCCGGAAGCGCAGCGGCTGCGCAGGCGGCCGCTGCAATCGCAATGCCGCCCTCGCTGTCATAGCTTGCGAAGTCGGCGAGCCGAGCGGCAAGCCCGCGTCTGCGCCCGCGCGCACCCGCTTCAGGGCCGATGATCCAGCGGCGCAACTCGATTGCCTCTTGACCTGTAAGTGCTGCGGCAAACATTCCGTCGGCGGCGTCGGTTATGTGATGGCCTTCATCAAAAATAATCCGCGTTGGCTTATTCGCCGCCTCTCGCCCGCGCGCGGCGTTGACCATCACCAGCGCATGGTTGGCGATGACGAGATCAGCGCCCGCACTTGCGCGCGCGCTATGTTCGATAAAGCATTTGCGGTAGTGCGGGCAACCAGCATAAACGCACTCGCCGCGCCGATCAGTCAGTGCAGTCGCGCCGTTGCGGCGGAACAGCGTTGGCAGCCAGCCGGGCAAGTCCCCGCCAATCATATCGCCGTCGCGCGTATAGGCGGCCCAGCGCGCCACCAGATGCGCCAACACCGCCGCCCGTCCCGCAAAGCCGCCCTGAAGCGCATCCTCAAGGTTGAGCAGGCACAGATAATTCTCCCGCCCCTTGCGCACGACAACCTTGGCGCGGCGCGTGGCAGGATCGGGGAACAGCCGCGCGCTTTCGCTATCAAGCTGACGTTGCAATGCCTTGGTGAAGGTTGAAATCCACACGGCACCCCCGGCTTGGGCTGCCCATAGCGAGGCGGGTGCCAAGTAACCAAGCGTTTTGCCAATGCCAGTGCCCGCCTCAGCGAGGACAAGATTGGGCGAATCTTTGCGCATCCGGGGATTGAACGCGGTAACATTGGCGCTGGCATAATCGCGCTGTCCGGGGCGGAGCTCAGCACCGTGCCCGGTGAGGTCATCAAGCCGATCAAGCACTTGCGCTTCGCCGAGCGTGATCGAACGTGGCGCAGGTCGCGGCGCGCTTTCATCCCATTCGGGCAGTTTGGAAAAGAGCCAGCGTTCGGCCTTGTCGGGCATCGCGACATAATCGCGCAGCACCTGCGCCCACGGCCAGCGTAGCCGCGCGAGCGATTGCAGCGCGTCCCACGCGCCCTCGCGTTCGGGCCAGTGCGCCGCAAGCCGTTCCAGCATCGTCTTGACGGCGTTTTGGAGAAATTGTGGAACCGCTTCATCACTTTTCGGAATGCCAAGACCAAGCACGCCTGCCAGCCCCTTTGGCGTTGGCACAATGAACTGCGCGGGGTGGAGAAAGGCGAATAGCTCAAGCAAGTCAAATCCCGAAAGCTCAGGATAGCCAAGCCGTTCGCCGATCAGCGGCGCATTCATCAGGATCAAGGGCGTTTCGCCAGCGCGTGCAATTGCCTCACCGCGCCCGATCCGCCGAGTTTCGCCGTTCGTATCGGCAATCCAGATACCGGCATGGCTTGCATGAAGTGCGGGATAAGGCAAAGGAGACATCACTGGCCTCATGTGGCCCAGAGCGAACGAAAGAGCAACTTGAAGTGACTGATCTCCGCACCACCGCGCTCGCCTCCAAAGCTTGGCCTTACGAAGAAGCCCGCAAGCTGCTCAAGCGGGTGTGCGCGGACAAACCCGTCGTCTTTGAAACCGGCTATGGCCCGTCTGGCCTGCCGCATATCGGCACCTTCAATGAAGTGCTGCGGACAACCATGGTACGCCATGCGTTTCAAGCGATGTCGGATATCCCGACGCGCTTGATCGAATTTTCCGACGATATGGACGGGCTTCGCAAGGTGCCCGATAATGTCCCTAATCAGGCGATGCTGACGGAATATCTTGGCAAACCCTTAAGCCGGACTCCCGATCCGTTTGGCACGCATGAAAGCTTTGCCGCGCACAATAACGCGATGCTGCGCGATTTTCTCGACCGTTTTGGCTTTGACTATGAATTTATCTCGTCATCAAGCCAGTATGAAAGCGGCGCGTTTGATGAAGCGCTCAAGAACGTTCTGAGCAACTATCAGGGGATCATGGACATCATGCTCCCCACGCTGCGCAAAGAGCGCGCGGCGACTTATTCGCCGGTGCTGCCGATCAGTGAAAAGAGCGGAATTGTGCTTCAGGTGCCAGTGGAGGTGGTGGACGCTAATGCGGGCCTGATCGCATTTGATGATGACGGCGAACGCGTCACCCAGTCGATCCTTGGCGGCAAGGCCAAGCTCCAGTGGAAGGTTGACTGGGCAATGCGCTGGGTCGCTTTGGGCGTTGATTATGAAATGTACGGCAAGGATTTGACGGATTCAGGCACGCAATCGGGCAAAATTGCGCAAGTGCTTGGCGGACGTAAGCCCGAAGGGTTGATCTATGAAATGTTCCTCGACGAAAAGGGCGAGAAGATTTCAAAGAGCAAGGGCAACGGATTGGCGCTCGAAGAATGGCTGACGTACGGCCCGCCCGAAAGTGTGTCTTTCTATGCGTACCGCGAACCTAAAAGCGCCAAGCAACTCCACATGGGGATCATCCCGCGCGCGGTCGATGAATATTTCCAGTTCCGCTGCGCTTGGCATGATCAGCCGCTCGACAAACGTCTCGGCAACCCTGTCCACCATATCCACAACGGCAGTGTGCCAATGGACGCGCCACCCGTAACCTTTGGGCTGCTGCTCAATCTTTGCGGGGTGCTTGGCGGCGGCGCGACGGCGGATCAGGTGTGGGGTTATCTCGGCAATTATGTGGCTGACGCCAGTGCTGACAAATACCCTGAGTTAGACGCGCTTATTGGCCATGCGATTGCCTATAATCGCGATGTCGTCGCGCCGACGCTTGTGCGGCGTATGCCTGATGGGATTGAGGCGGCGGCTCTCGGGCGATTAGACGACGAACTCGCCACCCTGCCCGAAGGCGCAACCGCTGAAGATATTCAAAACATCGTTTATGCCATTGGCAAAGACGGTGGCTTTGAAAATCTGCGTGACTGGTTCAAGGCGCTGTATGAAACGCTGCTGGGGAGCAGCGCAGGCCCGCGTATGGGCAGTTTCATCGCGCTCTACGGCGTGGCCAATAGCCGTAAATTGATCGCAGAAGCCTTGGCATGAACGGCTACGCCCTTGCTCAGATCAATGTGGGGCGCTTCATCCATGAACGCGGCGACCCCGCCAATGTTGACTTTATGAATGCGCTTGATCCAGTCAACGCGCACGCCGAAGCCGCAGACGGATTTATCTGGCGGCTGATTGGTGATGGCAATGATGCGACTGACCTTGTGCCTGACGAAAGCGACCCGCAATTGCTCGTCAACATGTCGCTGTGGCGCGATGTCGAGGCGTTGGCAGCATTTGTTTACCGCCAAAGCGATCATCTCGCCTTCATGCGCCGCCGCAAGGAGTGGTTTGAGAAGATTGAGGTCTTCATGGCGCTGTGGTGGGTGTCCGCAGGCCATATTCCGACAGTCGCCGAAGGCATGGCGCGGATCGCGCTGCTCAAAAAACGCGGCCCAAGTGCCGAAGCCTTCACCTTTCGTCAGCCTTTCGCAGCGCCCGACGGGATGCCAGCGCACCCCGTGCTTGATGAATGCGCGTGAACGTTATTTCCCGCCGCCTGCGATCCAGTCATTGATCTTCTTTTCAAGCACCGTCATCGGCAGCGCGCCCGTCATCAATACTTGAGCGTGAAACGCACGGGCATCAAACTTTGCGCCGAGTGCGGCTTTGGCTTTGGCTTTCAGACGCAAGATCGTGAGCTGGCCGATCTTGTAGGCAAGCGCCTGCCCCGGAATCGCGATGTAACGCTCAACCTCAACACGGGCATCGGTTTCGCCCATGCTTGAATTGTCGAGCATATATTTTATCGCGCGGTCACGCGTCCAGCCTTTGGCGTGAAGGCCACTATCAACCACCAGCCGCATCGCACGGAGCATTTCATCGTCGAGCCCACCAAAGCGCTGGTAAGGATCACTTTCCATGCCAAGCTCTTTGTACAGCGATTCGGCGTAAAGCGCCCAGCCTTCGACATAAGCGGTGTTGCCGCCAAAGCGCATAAAGGCAGGGAGCGCGGTATTTTCTTGAGCCAAGCTTATCTGGAAATGATGACCAGGTGCTGCCTCGTGAAGGTAAAGCGTTTCCATGCCCGGCGTGGTGCGGGAGGGCAGGTCATAGCTGTTAAAATAGAAAATGCCCGCCCGCGACCCGTCAGGTGTGCCCTGCTGATAGGAACCGCCAGCCGCTGTTTTTTCGCTATATTCAGGGACTGGCCGGATTTCGAGTGTCGATTTTGGCAGTGTTGAAAATTGCTCGGCAATCCGCATATCAACGCGTTTGCCAATCGCGTAATAGCCATCACGTAGGGCTTCTTTGGTCGCAAGTTTGAACTTGGGATCATTACGCAGATAAACGAAAAACTCTGCAAGTGTGCCCTTGAAGCCAGTCTTGATCCGGATCGCGTCCATCTCGCGCTTGATCCGCGCGACCTCAGAAAGGCCGAGGTTGTGGATATAATTGGCAGTGAGCGGCAGCGTGGTGTTTGAAAGAATTTGATAGTTATAAAAAGCTGGGCCGCCCTTCATATGGACAAGGCCAACACCTTCGCGCGCCACGGGGAGATATTCGTTTTTGAGGAAATCGCGCATTCGCGTGTGCGCCGGGGTGATCCCATCGCGAATGATCGCAGCATACTCGGCTTTAAGCCGCGCCTGATCGGCGGCACTGATCGCATCGGGAAATTTCTTGGTTGGGGCATAAAAAGTTGAGTCTTCAATGCCTTGCGCGATCTGAAGATCAAACTGACCAATCATATTATTGACGATCAGCTTGGGGTGAACGACGCCTGATTTCATCCCCTCGCGGAAGCGCCCAATCGCGCGATCCATGAAGATGATGTAATCGCGGTGGCGCTTGAGATTATTCTCATAATCGGCCAGCGTGTTGAACGGGGCGGCCCCTTGTCCCGAAGCGAACTCTGGATAAAATACCTGAAACCCAAAGAAATGATCAATCGGCCGTACTTTGGAGAGTGACAGCAGATCAGGCGCATAACCGCGCAGAGTCAGTTCGGTATTCGATTTGAATACGTCGTAAGCGATTTTATCTGTCGCGCCGAGCGCTGCACGATTGATCTTCGCCAGTTGGGCAAGTTCATTGATCGCGGCGCGGCGTTCGCCCTCATAATAAGCGTCAGTGATTGAATCACCGAGTTTGTCAGCATAGCGCATATCGCCGCGAAACAGCGCGGTTACAGGGTTCCGGCGCAGGCTGTCTTCATCACTGTCAGCGAAGAGTTTTTTGAGAGCAGCCGCAGGATCGGCCTTGGTCGCGGTTTCTGTCGCGGCAATTGCAGGGGTGGAAACGGCCAGCGGGGCAAGGCTGACAAGCAACACAGTGGCGAATTTAACGGTCATGGTCGGCGCTCCGGGCAAATCAGGGTTGATCAGCGCGTAACGTGACATACGAAAAAAGCAAAACTCTTCGATCAACGCGGTGCATAGATCGACCGAAGGCGGCCCACGCTCTATGGGCCGCCCGCACGGCTAACGGAAATAACCGCGATGCACGAAACGGATCGTGCCGCTGCGCGTGTTGACGAGGATCGCGTCGTTTGAACGCCGCACCCACCGGTCATAACCAACCGGGCGTGCCAACTTGTACCACCAAGGCTGGGCAATCACATAGCGCGAGCTATAATAAGCTGGCGCTAACCGACCGCCGCGACGGTAAGCATAGCCACGACGATCATTCAAATCTTCACGATATTCCTGACGCGCTTCACGCAAATCTTCGCGTTCGTCGCGAATGTCACGTCTGTCCCCGCTGCGATAGGCACGATTAAGTTCGTGCCGTTCCTCGCGGATATCCTGTCGGTCGCGGGCAAGTTCGCCGCGACCATTGTTGGCTTGGACTGTGGCCGGAACAAGCGCTGCGGCCAATAGCAATAACGATGAGATCTTACGCATACTCAACTACTCCATGTCGTTTTGACCCCGACACATGCGCGTATTGACACAGCAAAGGTGAATGCTTTCCGAACGGTTGCGCTCGGTCAAAAAAGCGCTTTAGGCTTATGACGGGATTGCAACCCAATTACGCTGCGCTAGAAAGGCTGACATGACATTTATCGCGCTGACAGACGCCGTTTTCGTGGCTCCGCAAATTGATACGAAAGCCGTAGCGGAAGCTGCTGGCCTAGGCGTTACGCTGATTATCAACAATCGCCCCGAAGACGAGTCGCATGATCAGACACCGGGTAGTGAAATTGAAGCAGCGGCCCGTGCGGCGGGCATGAATTATGTTGCCATTCCAGTCGGCCATAGCGGTTTTAGCCAGCCACAGGTTGATGCGATGGTCGATGCGCTTGACACAGCGGAGGGCAAAATCCTCGCTTATTGTCGTTCGGGCACACGCTCAACTTTGCTCTGGGCTTTGGCGCAGGCGAAGACGGGGGCTGATCCCGAAACGCTGTCAGCAACTGCCGCTAAGGCAGGCTATGATCTTTCACCGATCCGCCCGCTGCTTGATATGCTCAAAGGCCAAGCATGACAGCACTCGCGATCCAGATGGCAGCCTCACTTGCAGCCGTTCTGGCGCTAGGCTGGCTGGCGCGGTGGATGGGGCTTGGCGGCGATATGCGGATTTCCGACCAATCTCATGCTCTCCGGATCGCGCATGAGGGTATTTACGGCTTTGCAGGCGTTGATGCAGCGATTGACCGAGCGGGCTATTCAGCCTTGGTGCGAGACCGAGAGGGCCGCCACGTTTTGATTATGGTCAAGGGCAATAAATTCGTGACCCGGCTCGTTACCCCGCCGATTGAGGGGCGGCTTGACCATAAGCTGCTGACGATTGACCTGCGCGAACCCGATTGCGCGCCGGTTACGCTCAACCTTGGTGACAAGGCACAATATTGGGCGAGTGGCCTTCGCCATATTCCGACGGCTAAGGCCTGAGTATGGAAAAACTGCCCGATCCGGTGCAATATGCGATTCCTGCGTTCGTCGCGCTGATCATTATCGAGATGATCTGGGCAAAGCGCCGCGCGCCCGACAAATATGAGCCAAAAGATACGCTCAATTCGCTGCTATTCGGCTTTGGCAGCACGGTTGCGGGGGTGTTGTTTGGCGGGATCATGATCGGCGTGGCTTACTCAGCCTATGCCATCCGCCCAATTACGATCCCTTGGACATGGTGGGCGTGGGGGCTGTGCTTCATTCTTGACGATCTTGCTTATTATGCGTTCCACCGTGCGGCGCACCGTGTGCGTTGGTTCTGGGCAAGCCATGTCAATCATCATTCAAGCCAGCATTACAACTTATCGACCGCGCTTCGCCAAAGCTGGACTGGCTTTTTTGCCGCCGGTTTCATTTTCCGTCTGCCGCTCGCGTTTATTGGATTCCATCCCGCGATGCTGCTGTTTTGCGGCGCGCTCAATCTCATCTATCAGTTTTGGATTCATACCGAAGCGATAGGCCGTTTCCCGCGCTGGTTTGAGGCGGTGATGAACACGCCGAGCCACCACCGCGTTCACCATGCAGTTAATCCGCGCTATCTTGACCGCAATTATGCGGGCACGTTCATCGTGTGGGACAAAATGTTTGGCACGTTCGCGCCTGAGGTTGAGGGCGAACCGATCCGCTACGGCATCGTCAAACAGCTTGGCAGCTTCAACTTGCTGTGGGGTGTGTTTCACGAATGGGTAGGGATAGTGCAAGACTTATGGCGTGCCCCCTTCAAGGCGAAGCTTGGCTATCTCTTCGGCCCGCCGGGGTGGAGCCATGATGGGTCGCGTGACACATCGGATATGATCAGAGCGCGTTGGGAGCATAATCGCGATGGATGAGTTTGATTTTATCGTCGTTGGCGGCGGTTCGGGTGGAAGTGCGGTCGCGGGACGTTTGAGCGAGGGTGGCAAATATACCGTCTGTTTGCTTGAAGCGGGCGGTCAGAATGACCAAATCCGTGTCCGAGCGCCGGGTCTAATGCCGTTCCTGCCCAAATCAACCAACTGGCGCTTCGATACAGTGCCGCAGCGCGGGCTGAATGGCCGCACCGGGTTTCAGCCTCGTGGGAAGGGGCTTGGCGGATCATCGGCGATCAACGCAATGGTATATATTCGTGGTTGTGCGTGGGATTATGATAATTGGGCTGCGCTTGGTTGTGATGGCTGGGCGTACAAGGATGTCCTGCCCTATTTCAAACGCGCCGAAAATAATGTGCGCGGCGGCAATGAGTTTCACGGCGACGCTGGCCCGCTCTCGGTCAGCGATCAAAAATGGCCAAACCCCGGCAGCACGGCGTTCATCGAAAGTGCGGCTGAGCTCCAACTGCCACGCAACCCAGATTTTAACGGCGCGCAGTTTGAAGGCGTAGGGCTGTATCAGACGACCCAGAAAAACGGTGAACGCTGGACGTCTGCACGTGCCTATGTGGCGCCGCAACGCGAGGCCGGGCGGCTTGATGTCCGCACTGGCGCACTCGTGGAAACATTGATCATCGAAAATGACCGCGCGGTCGGGGTGAAATATGCCCAAGGCAAAACGCCCAAACAGGTGCGGGCGCGGCGTGCAGTTGTTCTTGCTGGCGGGGTTTATGGCACGCCGCAAACGCTGATGCTTTCAGGGATTGGCCCAGCGGATCATTTGCGTTCGCTTGGGACTCCGGTACGAATTGATCGCCCTGCGGTTGGCAGCCATTTGCAAGATCATATCGATTATGTGTCGAGCTTCAAAACCGGCGGAAACGTGATGATGGGCAGCACGCCGGGTGCTATCGCACGGACGGCCAAGGCGCTGGTCGAATGGCTGCGCTTTCGCACGGGTACGCTGACAACCCCCTATGCTGAAGCAGGCGGGTTCATCAAATCGCGGCCTGATGTTGCAGTGCCCGATGTTCAGCTCCATTTCGTGCCTGCGATGCTTGAAGATCATGGCCGTACCAATGTGGCTGGTGTCGGCTTTTCGTGCCATGTCTGCGTGCTTCGGCCCTATAGTGAGGGTACGGTGCGGCTGGCCGATACGAATCCGCGCAGCGCGCTACTTATTGACCCGGCCTTCCTCACCGATGACCGCGATATGGCGGTGCTTAAGGACGGCATTCGTGTGATGCACCGGATTTTGACCAGCGGCCCGCTTGCCGCATTTGGCGGGGTGGATCGCTATAACACCCCGCTCAATGATGATGCCGCACTTGAGGCGATGATCCGTGCGCGCGCTGATACCGTTTATCACCCTGTAGGCACGGCGCGGATGGGATTGGACGATAATGCCGTCTGTGATACCCGGCTGCGGGTGCGCGGGATTGACGGGCTTTATGTTGCCGACGCCTCAATCATGCCGCGTCTGATTAGCGGCAATACCAACGCGCCGAGCATGATGATTGGTGAGCGCTGTGCTGATTTCATCATAGCCGATTTGGATTGAAGTATCTCGACAACATTAAATGATACAACAATACCCCATAAAATCAGACACTTAGATGATCATGGCTAATATCCCCTTAACCTAGCAGCATAGGCTCCGAGTAATCTCCTGACAGTAACAGTGTCATCAGGAACAGAGATTATTTGTGGGGCGGGCGCATGCGTTTTGAACAATTTTCACAGGTAGGGATGTCGGCACTGGCAATGGCCATGCTTGGCAGCGCAATGCCAGTGTTGGCGCAGAGCTTGCCGATTGACCCGACTGTATTGACGCAAGAGCGGTCAGTGACCCCGTATCGCGGCGCGCTTGATCCCTTTCGGGGTGCGCTTGACCCGTTTCGGGGTAGTCTTGATCCGTTTCGTGGTAATATTGATCCGTTTCGCGGCAGCCTAGACCCTTTCCGGGGCAGTCTTGATCCATTTCGCGGCAGCCTAGACCCATTTACGACCACCTCACCAATAACAGTCGCCTCTGTAAGCGGCTTTTGGACGCAATTTGCGACTGACTGGACAGCGCTCGACACCGCTTTAACAACGCTGGGTAATGCCAAGGCAAGTGCGCCTGACTATCAGCAGGCTGTAACGCTGTTCCAAAGTATAAATGGCAAGGCTGAAAGTTTTTGGGGTGCACGCGTCAGAGGAAGGTCAGGTAAGGATTTCAGTGCTGGTTTTCTTGACAGGCTGCTAACCAAATACGGCCTGTCGCTGAGCGATCCGGCAAGTTTTGCTAAGCTGTCCGCTTCGCAGCGCTCACAACTTGCTTTTGACTATTATGATGGCCTCAATGAATTCTCCGGGATTGATCATGTTGATCACTGGATGAAGACGATCAACTGGAACCCGACACTGACCCAGCGTCAAGGATCGGGTGCGGACAGCGTGATTGGCCTGCTTGATGCCGCAGTCGTCAATGATGCTGACATCGCGAACAATCTCGCGTCAACCGGCGGTTACAAGGATTCGGCGAGCGGGCACGGTACAGCTGTAGCGAGCCTGCTGGTCGCCGCACATGACGGCAAGGGCGTGCAGGGCATTGCCCCTAATGCGTCGGTCGTGGCTTATAATCCATTTGATGCCAGCGGCACTGCGTCGTGGGATGATGTTCGCGCAGGGATCATCGACCTTAAGAGCAGACGTGCGAGCGTGATCAACGTATCGCTCGGCGTCAAGGGTTGGACGCTGCACAGCGAATGGAACAATATTTTCAGCAATCCAGCGGTTGCGGCTGCTGGAAACAACACGGTATTCGTGATCGCTGCGGGTAATGACGGATCGACCCAGACCAAGAATATCTCCTGGAATATGGCGATCAATCCGGCATTGATTGTAGTCGGCTCAGTCGACCCTAACGGTAAGATTTCCGATTTCTCGAACCGCCCCGGAAGTGCCTGCTTGCTTCAAGGTGGCGTTTGTCTTGCTGGGTCAAAATTGGCAGACCGCTTCTTGGTTGCTCCGGGCGAGTTGCTGCTCGTCTCGGACGGGAATGGCGGGCTTGGCCGGGCTTCGGGCACGTCGTTCGCGGCACCACTGGTATCGGGGACTATTGCGCTGCTTCACGATCGTTGGCCGTGGCTTGCCAACCATCCAAAGGAAAGCGTTGATATTGTGCTGTCGACCGCAAAGGATCTCGGTGCGCCGGGCACCGATGAGGTTTACGGGCGCGGGTTGGTTGATGTCGAGGCGGCGCAATCTCCCATCAATTTTGATAATCTGTCTTTTTACCAATTCCGTGATGGCAGAGACAAGGGCACCTATCGCACTGCGGCTGCGATCAAGGCGGGCGGAATAAAGCCCTCATGGGAAGCCAAAGGCGTGTTTTTCTATGCCTTTGAAGATATCGGAGCGACCTACCGTGACTTTGCCATTCCGGTGTCATCGCGGCTGATCGGTCAGACCACGAGCATTGGCGGTTCTGAAGAATATTTTCAGGATTATATCACGGATCGGTTGACCGACTGGATCAACGATGAAGTGCCGTTCACCGATGTCACGAGCTTTGGCACGCGCGATCCCAACGGCTGGAATTATTCATTCCAAGGATCAAGCCCGGTCAACTATGTTTCAAAAAGCAGCGTTGCCAGTTCGCGCTATACCTCAGTTAAGGTCAGCGATCCGGGCGGGCGCTTCGGCTTTAGCGGCGGGCACGGCAGCGGCGGACGTGCGCTTGGCGGTCAAAAAGGCTTTAACCTGACGAGCGATTATGATGCGGGCAATGGCGGCGTCAATCCGCTGCTCGGGCTTGCTTCGGGTGGTGCGTTCATGGGCGCTGACATGGCCATCGGCGGCGCAACGCGCATTGGCATTGGCATGACTGAACGGACACTCGTCCATGCGCGCGATCTCGCGCTGAGCGACAGCGACCGTAATCAGTTTCGTGATGTCGAGCCGTACCAAGCGCGCGCGCTCAACCTGCGCGTTAGTCACAAGGCAAGCGAAGCCATCACGCTCACGCTTGACTATACCAAATTGCGCGAGGCCAATGGCCTGCTCGGCGTCCAATCAACCGAAGCGAGCGATTTGCGCAAGGGTTCATCAAGCGAAACCGCGACTTTTGGTGCGAGCATGGATTTGCCGGGCAACATGACCTTTGCCACATCGATGACGGCGGCAATGACGCGCACCAACGGTCGTGGTCGTCAGGCGCTGACAACCGATGGCGCGGTACTGAGTTCGGCTTTTGCCGCGTCGCTTACCAAGCGTGGCCTGATGGGGCAGCGTGACATTGTTCGCATTGCAATTGCCCAGCCGCTTCATATCGAGCGCGGCGAACTGGCCTTTACCGGTGCGCAGATTGTTGATCGGAGCAGTGGCTTGCTTGGCGAGTCCACGCAAAACTTTGACATCTCGGATGACAATCGCCGCTTTATCGGTGAGTTGCTCTATGCCGCACCAATCGTTGCGGGGGGTGAGATTAGTTTCTTTGGCCGTGCTGAATATAATGCGGCATCAAAGAAGGCCATTGACGGAATGGTAATAGGTGGTCGGCTAAGGGTAGGCTTCTAGTGATCCCAATTTGGTGATTACATAGCTTTGTGGTGCCCAAGGCACTTCAAAGTGTGGGTGGAAGCATGATGAAGCGACGGCTATCACTGCTGGCAATGTTGTTTGCAACAATCGGCTTGACCCCGGTGGTTGCGGCCAATTTGTCTGTGGAGAAGCAGTTCGAGGCGAGCATCAGCAGCACCAAAGCGGCGATGATGTCCGACCCTGAAACTGCACTCGCTAACGCCCGTGCGGCCGGACGTCTTGCAGAACGTCTCCCTGCCAAAGATGCTGACATTGCAATAGCAACAAGCCACTGGCTCCAAGGTGAAGCGCTGACACGGCTTGGCAAACCCGCTGACGCTGCCCCAGTTGTGGCCGGGGCGCTTGCAAAGGTTGCGCGGCTAGCACCAAACTCAAAGCTTTACGGCGACCTTTTACGCTCAACCGCATCAATCGCTGCAAAGACGGGCAATGTTCAGGTGGCGCTGACAACGTTGCATCAGGCGTTTGCGACATATCAAAAGCTTGGTGAGGCGCGCGGTCAGGCGATGGCGCTCCAGAATATCGGTTCGCTTTATTATGATGCGCGCGATTATGACCGTGCCTTGCGTTATTATGATCAGGCGCAGTCGGTCTATAAAGATGATCCTGCGGTTACGGTTTCGCTTCACAATAATCGCGGTAACGCGCTCAAAGATATGGGTCGTTTTGCTGAGGCTGAGCGTGAAT
The DNA here is from genome assembly GCA_043747445.1 of Sphingomonadales bacterium. GTDB lineage: Bacteria > Pseudomonadota > Alphaproteobacteria > Sphingomonadales > Sphingomonadaceae > Aquisediminimonas. Next base: position 10,032 of record JAYTPB010000042.1, on the reverse strand, counting down.
ATAGCGCCGCAATGCGCATTGCGCGGACAATGGATAGCCCCGTGCTAGAGGTGCATATCTTGTCAAATATCGCCTCAGCACAATTTATGGATGGCCAGCTTAGAAAAGCCGAAAGTTCAGTCTTACAGGGTTTGCGAATCGCGCGTGGTGCTGCCGAAGAGGAGCAGCCCTTTCTGTGGGGCACACAAGCACAGATCCTCTTCGCACGCGGCAGTGCGCTTGGCGCCGCTCCGCTGATTGAGCGCGCCTTTGAAGGGGTTGATCTTGAAACATCATCAATGGCTTATCGCGATTTCCACGAAACCGCCTCTCAAATTTATGCATCGCTTGGTCAGACAAGTAAGGCTTATGCGCATTTAAGGGCTTTCAAACGGCTTGATGATAGCGGGCGTGAGCTTGCAGCATCAACGAACAGTGCGCTGGTTAGCGCACGCTTTGATACTGCCAACCAGCGGTTGCAAATTTCAAAACTTGAAGCCCAAAAGGTTCAACGCGAACTCGCGCTCGCACAGTCGCAAAACCGACTCAAGGGCGTGGTGCAGATCACGGTGTTCGGGGGGTTGGCTTCGGCTGCGGTCATTCTTGCAATGATGTTTGCGTTCCTTAGCGGGCGTCGTCGTCGTAAAGAAGTGAGCGCAGCCAATGCGCAGCTCACCTATGCTGCCAATCATGATTTGCTCACGGGTCTTGCGAATCGGGCCTATTTTCATCCGCTGTTTGAAAAAGAATTGGCCGATTCGATTGCAGCGGGTGAGCGCTGTGCCATCCTTTTGGTTGATCTCGACCGTTTCAAATGGGTCAATGATACATTTGGTCATAGCGCTGGTGATGGCTTGCTTTGCGCGGTTGCGCGCTCGCTCGAAGACGCTGTCGGGGATCACGGCCATGCGGTTCGGCTGGGCGGTGATGAATTTGCGGTTGTGGTACCAAAGGCGGGAAGTGACGCAGAGCTTGCTGATCTTGGCAACCGAATCATCGCACAGCTCAGCGCGGCAAGGATTATCGATGACACGTCGGTAGCGGTAGGGGCAACGGTTGGCATAGCGGTAGGCCCAGATGATGGTCAGGATATCAAGACACTAACGCGCAGCGCTGATCTTGCGCTTTATCACGGTAAGGGCAACGGGCGCGGCTGCTGCATACGGTATCAACCCGCGATGCAATCCGAGGTTGATGAGCGGCGCTTGATCGAAAATGATCTGCGCGATGCACTTGAAAAGGGTCAGATTTCGGTCGTCTATCAATCTATAGTAAGTGCGCTTGATCAGACCATCGTCGGTCATGAAGCTTTGCTTCGTTGGGAACATCCAACGCGCGGCTTCATTTCCCCCGCGATCTTCGTGCCGATTGCTGAAGAGGCAGGCCTCATCAATCAAATTGGCGATTGGGTGCTTCATTCCGCCTGCGCTGAAGCGGCAAACTGGCCCGCACATATCCGACTGTCAGTCAATCTTTCGAGCTTTCAGGTTGAAGGTAACGGGCTGTTGGCAAGCGTTGTCCATGCGCTTGCTGCAAGTGGGCTGAGCGCTGATCGACTTGAATTGGAAGTAACGGAAAGCGTGTTCTTGCGCCAAGGCAATAACGGCGATGAAGCGCTTGAGCGGCTCCGCTCAATCGGCGTGAGTCTGGCGCTTGATGATTTTGGCACTGGCTATTCCTCGCTTGGCTATTTGCGTCGCGCTGCATTTTCAACGATCAAGGTTGATCGGTCATTCGTCAAATCGGCCGCTAAAGGTTCGCTCGATAGCATCGCGATCATTAAGGCGATTGTCTCGCTTGCCCAAGATTTGGGCATGAAAACGACGGCTGAAGGCGTGGAAACGCAAGAGGAAATGGGGCAGATGCGCGATCTTGGTTGCGCTCAGTTGCAAGGATATCTGTTTTCAAAGCCAACAGCATCGCCTACGCGTGAAGGGCTAGCAGCCCGCCGAAACGCTGCTTGAGGCTTAAAAAGAGGTGGGCTCTACCTTCGCTATCGCTCGGGAGTTTTCGCCAAAATCGCGCCCCGCGCGATTTTTTTAAGGCGAAAACTGGTGGAGCCTAGCGGGTTCGAACCGCTGACCTCTTCGCTGCCAGCGAAGCGCTCTACCAACTGAGCTAAGGCCCCAATGAGCGACGCCATTACGCAGGCGCCGCCCCTAAATCAATATATCAAACGTCGGTCTGGGTTTCGCCAGTATCAACACCCAAATCGTCATCGCCGCCGATATCGACCTCATCATCAGGTGAGATTTCAGCATCTTCGTCAACTTCAAGTTCAGCCAGATCATCACCCAAATCCGAATCGGCGGCGTTGGGATCAACCTTCTTGACCTCTTCAAACGGCATTGGCTGTTTGGATTTCAGAATCGGCTCGGGAACCCAGTTATTGCCGCATGAAATGCAGACAACGGGTTCATCCTTAGTCAAATCGTAAAAGCGCACGCCGCATTTCGGGCAACTGCGCTTGGTGCCCCATTCAGGCTTCACCATGAGTTTCAAAACCTTTTAATTAATGATAGGTGGCAGGGATTACCCGCCAATCGCGGTGCGCCTTGCCATAGCATAGCGCCGCTGTCAAAAGCGCTCGTCATATGACCAGCCCCGCCACATTTTTGAGAAGCCCAGCGCTGACCGGAACGATCACCGTTCCGGGGGATAAATCAATCTCGCACCGCGCGCTGATGCTTTCGGCGCTCGCAGTGGGGCAAAGCCGGATAGAGGGATTGCTTGAGGGGCATGATGTGCTGGCAACCGCCGCTGCAATGCGCGCGATGGGGGCTGATATCGTCCGTGATGATGCAGGTATTTGGCATGTTCACGGCGTCGGTGTTGGCGGGCTGATGCAGCCGCAGACCGCACTTGACATGGGCAATAGCGGCACCTCAACCCGGCTGCTGATGGGCTTGATCGCGAGCCACCCCATCACAGCGACCTTTATTGGCGATGCTTCGCTGTCGAAACGCCCGATGGCACGCGTGATTGATCCGCTGTCACTGATGGGGGCCGATATCACTGCAACATCGGGTGACCGCCTGCCACTGATGCTGCGCGGCGCTTGCCCGGCGGTGCCGATTACGTACCGCCTTCCAGTCGCCTCGGCTCAGGTGAAGAGTGCGATTCTGCTTGCCGGCCTCAATATAGCGGGGATCACCCACGTGATTGAGCCAGTGCCAACGCGTGATCATAGTGAGCGGATGCTCGCCGGATTTGGCGCAGAGCTGACCGTCGAGACTGATAGCGCAGGCGTGCGGACGATAGCGATTCGCGGCGAGGCTGAGCTCAAACCGCAGAACATTGTCGTTCCAGGCGATCCTTCTTCTGCCGCCTTCTTCGCAGTGGCCGCACTGATCGTGCCGGGGTCGTGTGTTACGATTGCCAATGTTGGCCTGAACATCACGCGCGCAGGGATTTTCAAGGTGCTTGAGGCGATGGGGGCTGACATCAGCTACGGCCAGCAGCGTATCGTCGGCGGCGAACCTGTGGCTGATCTGACCGTCACTTACTCGGCGCTGTCTGGCATCGAGACTGACCCGGCAATTGTCCCAAGCATGGTCGATGAATTCCCGATCCTCTTCATTGCCGCTGCAATGGCCAAAGGACGTAGCGTATTTCGCGGGCTTGAGGAACTTCGGGTCAAGGAATCAGACCGGATCGCTGTGATGGCCAAAGGCTTACGCGCGATTGGTGTTACGGTCGAAGAATTATCCGACGGCCTCATTATCGAAGGACGCGACGGGGAAGCTTTCGTGGGCGGCGCAACCATTGCCGCTGAACTTGATCACCGAATCGCGATGAGCTTTGCCGTTGCGGGTTTTGTGTCCGAACGCTGCGTGACAATTGACGATATGGCCTCTGTCGCAACAAGCTTTCCTGGGTTTGTGGAAGGTTTGGAAGGGTTGGCGCAGTGCTAACTTCGCTTGCCGCTGATATCATCGGGATCTGCGGCAGCGTGCTGTTTATCGGTGCGTTCATTTACGCCAACATGGCGCAAGCGCTGAACAAGCTCCTGTTTAATGCGCTCAATCTGATCGGCGCGGTGCTGCTGCTGATTTCGCTATCGGTCAATTTCAATTTGGCCGCAGTCGTGCTTGAAGTGGCGTGGGGGATCATCGCTCTGATAGGCCTGATCCGCGCGCTGCGAAAGCCGTCAACATGATCATCGCGGTTGATGGCCCTGCAGCGTCGGGCAAGGGCACTATTGCTCGCGCCCTTGCCGACTCTTATGCCCTACCGCATCTTGATACCGGGCTGCTCTACCGCGCAGTCGGCGTCGCAACGGCGCGTGCTAGTGGCAATCCTGATGACGAAGCTGATGCGCTCGCCGCGTGCGACTTTGAGGATGCCCTCCTCACCGACCCTGATCTGCGCAGTGAGGCTGCGGGCGGGCTGGCCTCGCGCGTGTCGATCCATCCTGCGGTGCGTGCCGCGTTGCTCAAGCGGCAACAGGATTTTGCGCGGCAGCCCGGCGGGGCTGTGCTTGACGGCCGTGATATCGGCACCGTGATTGCACCCGATGCGGATGCAAAATTGTTCGTAATCGCCAGTCCCGAAATCCGCGCAAAGCGGCGTCACTGTGATGACCCCGCGCATGACTATGCTGATATCCTAGCCGACATCCATGCGCGTGACGCTCGCGATTCAGGGCGGATGGATGCGCCGCTCGCCCGCGCGGCGGATGCTGACTTGCTTGATACCAGTGATTTGACTATAGCCGCCGCCATCCAACGGGCGATTGCGCTTGTGGAGGCCCGGATCAAGCGCTGAAGCGCTACTCCCCGTCCCCCTAATCGATGTCATTCGGTGGATGCTGTGTTCATATGGTGTGGGCATGGCAGTTCGGCCAAACAAGACCAGCGGAACCAACCGCTTGGCCGGAAAAATTGATATTAGGAACTCTAACACATGGCCTCTTCGGCAAACCCAACGCGCGATGATTTCGCGGCACTCCTCAACGAATCACTCGGCGGTGAAGATCAAGGCTTTGAAGGCCGGGTCGTCAAAGGCATTATCACTGCAATCGAAAATGACATGGCCGTCATCGATGTTGGCCTCAAATCCGAAGGCCGCGTGCCACTTCGCGAATTTGCAGCCCCGGGTCAGAAGGCTGACCTCAAGGTTGGCGACGAAGTCGAAGTGTTTGTTGACCGCGTTGAAAATTCAAATGGCGAAGCGATGCTCAGCCGTGACCGCGCTCGCCGCGAAGCCGCATGGGATAAGCTTGAAGCCGAATTCACTGAGTCCGCACGCGTTGACGGCGTGATCTTTGGCCGCGTCAAGGGCGGCTTCACCGTTGATCTCAGCGGCGCTGTGGCCTTCCTGCCCGGTAGCCAAGTTGATATCCGTCCCGTGCGCGATGTCACCCCGCTGATGGATATTGTTCAACCCTTCCAGATCCTCAAAATGGATCGCCGCCGTGGCAACATTGTTGTTTCGCGTCGCGCCATCCTTGAAGAAACCCGCGCAGAGGCGCGCACAGGCCTGATCTCAACACTTGCCGAAGGTCAGGTGATTGACGGCATCGTCAAAAACATCACTGATTACGGCGCGTTCGTTGACCTCGGCGGGATTGACGGCCTGCTTCATGTGACTGACATCAGCTACAAGCGCGTTGCGCACCCAAGCGAAATCATTGCGATTGGCGACTCAGTCAAGGTGCAGATCATCCGCATCAATAAAGATACGCAGCGCATCTCGCTTGGTATGAAGCAGTTGGAAAGCGATCCGTGGGAAGCCGCAGTCGCCAATTATCCAGTGGGTACGAAGCTTTCGGGCCGCGTCACCAATATCACTGAATATGGTGCGTTTGTTGAGCTTGAAGCCGGGATTGAAGGCCTCGTCCATGTTTCCGAAATGAGCTGGACGAAGAAGAACGTCCACCCCGGAAAGATCGTTTCGACGAGCCAAGAGGTTGATGTTATCGTCCTTGAAGTTGATACCGAAAAGCGCCGTATTTCGCTTGGTCTCAAGCAAGCCGTCAACAACCCGTGGGAAGCCTTTGCAGCAGAACACCCCGTTGGCAGCCAGATTGAAGGCGAAGTTAAGAACGCCACTGAATTCGGCCTATTCATTGGGCTTGACGGCGATGTGGACGGCATGGTGCATATGTCAGATATCGCATGGGGCATTTCGGGCGAAGACGCGCTTAATCTTCACCGCAAGGGTGAGAGCGTTACCGCGATCGTTCTCGACATCGATGTTGAAAAAGAACGCATCTCGCTTGGCATCAAGCAGCTTGAAAAGGGCGCGCCAGCCGTTGGCGGCGGTGCCACTACTTCGGCAGCTTCGGGGCTGAACAAGAATGCGGTTGTCACGGTGACGGTGCTTGAAGTGCGCGATGGCGGGCTTGAAGTACAGGCCGGCGATGACGGTGCCACTGGCTTTATCAAACGTACCGACCTTGGCCGTGACCGCGATGAGCAGCGTCCCGACCGCTTCCAAGTTGGCCAGAAGTTTGACGCAATGGTGATTGGCTTTGACCGTTCGAAGAAGCCAAACTTCTCAGTCAAGGCGATGCAGCTTGCCGAAGAGAAGCAAGCCGTGGCGCAATATGGTTCATCCGATTCGGGTGCATCACTTGGCGATATCCTCGGTGAAGCGCTCAAAGCACGCGACACCAAAAAGTAAGTCACACCGTTTTGGCTGCCCCATTGCAAAGGATTTGCAATGGGGCAGCCCCCTCTCCAAGTGTCTGATCTTGTGGGATAGTTTCGATTTGGGTCAATTAGCCTTGAACTGCATTCGTAGTCATTGTTCATATTTGCTTGCAAAATCCCAGATTTCCGCCAAATTGGTGAGTGACGAGGCCGTTTCGAGACAAGATCACTATCAAGTATGTATAGGATTGTGTCGGTGATCACTCCCATGGTGGGAGTTGATTGAGTAGTAGCTGACCTCGTTGTGGGGGTGAGTATGATCCGTTCGGAGCTGGTGCAGTTACTCGTAAAGGCCAATCCGGGACTGTCGCTGCGTGAAGTCGACAATATTGTTTCCGTATTTTTCGATACCATCACAGAACATCTTGCCAAGGATGGTCGCGTCGAACTGCGTGGCTTTGGCGCATTTTCAACGCGCGCGCGTGGCGCTCGTGTTGGCCGCAATCCGCGCACTGGCATTGATGTTGAGATCAAGGCAAAGCGCGTTCCGCACTTCAAGCCCGGCAAAGAAATTCGCGCGCGTTTGAATAACTGATACGGTACGTGCGTAATTGCGCTTCACAGCGGCGCAAAAAATCGCTTATAGCCCCACTCGGTAGAGCGGGCGTGGCGGAATGGTAGACGCAACGGACTTAGACCAAATTGAGTGCCCACGCGGAAACGCGCGGCGTAGAACTGCTCAAATTCGGGGAATCCTGTAAAATGGCGATCCCGAGCCAAGCTGCGGCGCGAAAGCATCGCGGAAGGTGTAGAGACTAGACGGGCAGCGCCTAAACCTTGGGTTATCCAAGGCACGGTGAAGGGATAGTCCAGACCCCAAACGCCTTGCTTGGCAGGGCGGCGGTGAAAACCGTAGTTGGTAAGAAAATCCGTCGGGCTCTGCCCGTGGGGGTTCAAGTCCCCCCGCCCGCACCACCATCTATCAAGCCATAAACGGTTGTATGATATCAGCACGAATGCGGAGCAGCCGTCCGCTTGGCCGATCAACCAACGCCCATGCGGTTTTGGCAGTAACGATGACGGTGCCGTCTGCCTTGGTGAAATCAACATTGCGATTAAATCGCGCGCCGCGTGGCATTTCACTGAGCCAAGTCCGCGCCGTCACACTTTCACCAAGCGCGATGTTGCCGCGATAATCAATCTCATGCCGCGTCACGATCCAGATATAAGCTTCATTCTGCTCAGGCGTCGCAAGCGAAAGCCAATGCGCGGTCGAAACATCCTGAATCCACCGCACCCACACTGCATTATTGACATGGCCGAGTTCATCAATGTCGGCAGGGGTGGCGGTGATGGTGAGGGTGTAAGGAGTGGACATGGGGTGGCTATCTAGCGCGGTTGGGCTGGGGTCAAGCAACGTAATTCAGGGGCGACTTGATATAGATATATTTTCCCCGCTAAAAGCACCCTATGAAGCCATCGCTCGTCTTTGATCAGAACCGTGATGCTATCAAGGCGGTGATCGCGCGTTATACGGTGCGCAACCCGCGTTTGTTTGGATCGGTTGTGGCGGGGCTTGATCATGATGGCAGCGATCTTGATCTGCTGGTCGATGTGCTCCCCGGCACGACGCTCATGGACTTATGCGGATTGCAGCATGATCTTGAGGAACTGTTAGGACTCCCCGTCGATGTGCGAACCCCGCAGGATATCAGCCAACGATATCGTGAGGCGGTACTCTCAACCGCTCGCCCGATTTGATGGAAGAGCGGCTGGCCAACAAGCTGCACCATATGCGCGGTGCTGCACGTCAGGCGAGCAGCTTTATTGACGGAATGACTAAGTTTCAATTTCTTGCCGATGCCCGGACACGCGACGCCTGTTGCATGAATTTGATTGTGATTGGTGAAGCAACCAAACGCATTATGGAGCGCTGGCCAGAATTTGTGGCTGAACATCCAGACTTTGGCTGGAACCGAATGACCGGAATGCGCAACCGCGTCGCACACGGCTATGAAGAGATTAACTTTGAGATTGTCTGGGATACACTTGTTGGCGAATTGCCGGGATTGATTGGTCGGTTGGATGCGATTTTGAGTGAGGAGCAAAGTTGAATGAACTACGCCCTGCGCCTTCCCGCCTCACTCAAGCGCGAAGTCAAAAAGGTTGCGCGCGACGATATTGGCGCAGCGCTTGAGGTGATGACGCGAGAGCGGGGGGAAGCGCCGAGGGAGGAGGATGGCAACGAGCAGTGATTTTGAAAGCCACTCGTTGTATCTCAACCCATAAATTCTCGACTTAGCGTTCTTTCTGATCGGTTACTCTTTTTGCGAATTCCTTGAAATCGTCGATGAACGCTGTCTGGATAGCAGCTATAGCAGCAGGAGAATCCCGGTCGACTTCGAGTGAGAATTTTCCAATCTTGCGGCGCGCTCTTACAGATTTGGAAATATCCACAGTCGCGTCATTGCCAAAATCGCGATACGTAAAAAATGCGAGGATATCCTTTCCGTAAAGCGGATGATGATTAAACATTACATTATCCACTTTAATCTCTGAATAACATGAAGAAGAAGACTGCACATTTCTTTTATTCTTCGTGTTACTGAAAGGGATATTAACATGAAATAATACAACTGTATTGGGTTTAGATTGAAACAATTGCGCAGGTTCTGTTTTACGAAGAGCTTCGATTTGTCCCTCTTTGTTTAGAAGTTTTGATAAAATTTCCTGATAGGCACCATTTTTCCCTGAAAATGCAGCAGGAATAATGCCTGTTGGTTCTGTATTTCCATGTTTACTTGCTGTTGACCCAACGGAGCCGACATTCAAATTATCAGTCGGCCATATGTGAAGTTCACACACATCAGGCTTTGTCGCCGCTTCCGAAACGCCACCTGCCTGTGGCGTTGATGCCTCCTTCGAATTGACAGAGCTTGCCAATACCAAGGCGACACAAGGGAGAATTAATTTGTACACAGGCGGTAATATTCTTGATAGTTTTTCATTCATCACAGACAACTCCAATTTTTAAAGCTGAGAATAAAGTCAAAATCCTTAAATATCAACGCACTAAAGTTTCCGTCGAATTTGATCATATCCCTCACTCCACCATCCCCAATTGCCAGAGGAAGAACGCCACCTCTTCCGCATCTTCGCGCAAGCTTTCAAACCGTCCGGACTTACCGCCATGCCCGGCGCCCATGTTGGTTTTGAGCAGCAAGACGTTGTTGTCGGTCTTCACACTCCGCAGTTTGGCGACCCATTTTGCGGGCTCCCAATAGGTGACGCGGGGGTCGTTTAGGCCAGCCGTCACAAACAGCGGCGGATATTTTTGCGGCTTCACCTGATCATAAGGTGAGTAGCTGTGGATCAGGTCAAACGCGGCTTTGTCGGTGATCGGGTTGCCCCATTCGGGCCATTCGCCCGGCGTTAGCGGCAGGCTCTCATCCTGCAT
>JAYTPB010000041.1:0-60453 GCA_043747445.1 Sphingomonadales bacterium | reverse complement strand
ACCCCTCCCCTTCAGGGGAGGGGCAAGGGGTGGGGCAGCCGCGATGGGGGCTCAATGCCCCCCGAGTGGCTTTTTCGCCGCAATGGTTTTGAGTCTTTTGGCTCGCTAATCGCTCGCACCCACCCCAACCCCTCCCTTGAAAGGGAGGGGCTTTTAAGATGAAACGGATCGCCGTTTACTGCGGATCGGCCTCGCCCACTGATGAGGTCTATATCGAATCGGCACGAATGGTGGGCCGCAGTTTGGCTGAGCGCGGGATTGGCCTCGTCTACGGTGGTGGCAGGCTTGGCCTGATGGGTGCGGTCGCCGATAGCGCGCTTGAGGCAGGCGGCGAAGTCATCGGGATTATCCCCGAAGCGCTATGGCGCGCCGAGGTTGCCCACACTGGCTGTACGCAGCTTCATACCGTTTCAGGAATGCACGAACGCAAGGCGATGTTCACTGACCTCTGCGACGGGTTCATCACCATTCCCGGCGGCGTCGGCACGATGGATGAGCTGTGGGAGGCGATTAGCTGGTCTCAGCTTGGCTATCATAAAAAGCCTGTCGGTCTGCTCAATGTTGCGGGCTATTTTGATCATCTGATCGCGTTTAATGCGCATATGGCGCAGGTCGGCTTCGTCCGCGCGCAGCACCAGAATATCTTGATCGTTGACGATCAGCTTGACGGATTGCTTGATCAAATGGCGGCCTATACGCCGCACGAAACGATCTTCGCGATGAAGGTATCCGATCTGTAGTGCAAAACCGCGCTGCCCTAGTCATGGCTGCGCGTGACAGCATCGCCAAAGGATCAAAATCCTTCGCGCTCGCGTCGCGGCTGTTTGACCAAGCGACACGCGAACGGGCGTGGCTGCTCTATAGCTGGTGCCGGGCCTGTGATGATTTGGCTGACGGTCAGGATCACGGCGGGGAGATGTCCGCCGTCGCTGATCCCCATATCCGCCTTGCCCACATCCGCGATATGACTGAACGTGCGCTGCGCGGCGAAACCACTGGCGATCCTGCGTTTGATGCGCTTAGGCTGGTGGTTGCCGAATGCAAAATCCCGCACGCTTGGCCGCGCGATCTCGTTCAAGGCTTTGCGATGGATGCCGACGGATTTTCGCCGCGCACGACGCAGGATATGCTGACCTATTGCTATCATGTGGCGGGCGTTGTCGGGCTGATGATGGCGGTGGTGATGGGGGTTGACCCTGAGGATCAGGAAACGCTCGCTCACGCCAACGATCTTGGCCTCGCGTTTCAGCTTGCCAATATCGTGCGGGATATTGGTGAGGATGCCAGTGCCGGACGCTGCTATATTCCTGCAACCTGGCTCGGCAAGGCCGACATTGGCCCCGGTGAGCATATGAAGCCGCATTACCGCAAGGCGCTTGCCGGGATCGGTGCAAAATTTGCCGAAATGGCCGGGGAGTATGAGGAAAGCGCTCGCATAGGCGCGCGCAAGCTGCCCTTCCGTTCGCGCTGGGCGGTGTTGTCAGCCGCAGGCATTTACGGCGATATCGCGCGCGAAGTGGCGCGGCGCGGCGAACATGCGTGGGATAGCCGGGTGTTTACAACCAGAGCCGCAAAACTAAATTGGGTGATGCGCGCGGCGGTTCAGGCGCGGTAAAAGGGGATTAAGCGATGCGACATATTGGCCTGTTAATCTACCTGTTGGTGGCATCCCCCGCTCTCTCCGCAACGCCCGAAGACACCGCGCGCGCCGCCCTTGCCGCGATGCCGATTATCGACGGTCATAATGACACGCCCGAGCAAATCCGCGAGATATTCAAGAATGACTTCAGCAAATTTGATCTGAACACGCTGTCGCCTGAAATCATCGCGAAAACGCACACCAGCATCCCCAAACTGCGCGAAGGCCGCGTTGGCGGACAATTCTGGTCTGTGTGGATTGATCCGGCCCTGCCCAAGCATGAGGCGGTGACGCAGGCGCTTGAGCAAATTGATACCGTTGAGCGGATGATCGCGCGCTATCCCGAAACCTTTGCGCCAGCGCGCACCGCCACTGAAATTGAAGCCGCGATCAAGCGCGGGCGGATTGCCTCACTCATCGGGATGGAGGGGGGCCATTCGATAGGCAACTCGCTCGCTATCTTGCGGCAGATGTACCGCGCGGGCGCGCGCTATATGACGATCACCCATTTCCTCAACAACGACTGGGCCGATAGCGCGACCGATGCGCCGCGCCATGACGGGCTGACCCCGTTCGGCGTTGCAGTCATCAAGGAAATGAACCGATTGGGGATGATGATCGACATCAGCCATGTGGCGCAAAGCACGATGGAGGATGTGTTCAATGAAACCACCGCGCCCGTTATCCTGAGCCATTCAAACGCGCAGGCGCTGCTCGATCATCCGCGCAATATGTCCGATGCGATGCTGATCCGGCTTAACCAAAACGGCGGCGTCATCATGATCACTTTCGTGCCCGATTATACCAGCCCTGCAATCCGCGCATGGGAAAATAGCCGCGCGGCGCAAGCTGCGCGCGTAAAAACACAGCATATCGGCAATCCCAAGGCCGAAAGCGCAGCGCTGGAAAACTGGATCAAAGCCAACCCCCGCCCGCGCGCCACACTATCCCAAGTCGCGGATCATATCGACCATGTCCGCGACATTGCCGGGATTGATCATATCGGCATTGGCGGCGATTTCGGCGGGATCAGCAGCGTTGTTGAGGGGCTTGAGGATGTCTCAACCTATCCAGCGCTGTTCACCGAACTTGCTAGGCGCGGTTATACCCAAGCCGATCTTGAGAAAATCAGCGGCCGCAATCTCCTGCGCGTGATGAAAGCCGTTGAGGCGGTGGCGACGAGCATGAAGGCCGCGCCGCCATCGGATGCGATGATCGGAAAGTAGCGAACGCCCACTCAACCCGTCGCTGTTTCAGAATCGTTCGTCGCGTGGGGGGTTATGCGTGGGCAGCAACGCTTTAGGGCTGTGCCAATGAATGCCCTCCGCCACTGTGCGCCCCTGATTGCGATGTTCCTCGTTCCGGCTTGCGTCTCCGCGCCCAAAGCACCGCCAAAGCGCCCGCCCGTTTTCATACCAGCACCAAAGCCCAAGCCAGTGGTTGAGGCTCCGCGCCTGTCGCCTCCCGCGCCTTCGCTTTTTCCAGCACTGCGCGCGATTGCCGCCTCGTTTGACGGGAGGCTTGGCATCTCAGTCAGCCGGATTGACAGCGATTGGACATTTTCATCACAAGGCGATGCATATTTCCCGCAGCAGAGCGTTTCAAAACTGTGGGTCGCACTCACAGTATTTGATGCGGTCGATAATGGGCGGCTGACGCTCACTCAGAAAGTGGTGATCACGCGCGCTGACCTCACGCTATTTCATCAGCCGATTGCCCAATTGGTGGGAGCTGAAGGCTATGAAACCAACGTTTCCGAACTGCTCCTTCGCGCGATGACGCAGAGCGACAACACCGCCAATGATAGCCTGCTGCGCACCGTTGGCGGGCCAAGCGCTGTGCGGAACATGCTTGAACGCAAAGGGCTAAGCAGCATTCGCTTTGCCGGGGGCGAACGCGCGCTGCAAAGTGCGACGGCGGGACTGACGTGGCAACAAAGCTATTCGGTTGGCCGCACCTTCTACGCTGTCCGCGCCAAACTGCCCGATTCTGTCCGCCGTGAAGCACTTGACCGCTATCTCGCAACCCTGCCCGACGGCGCACAGCCTCAGGCCATTGTCAGCGCGCTTGCAAGATTACAGCGCGGCACTTTGCTCTCCGCCAATTCAACGCGCGTGCTGCTCTCACTGATGAACGAAGCGCGCACCGGCAGGCAACGTCTTGCAGGCGGCGTTCCTGAAGGCTGGCGTTTTGGTCATAAGACCGGCACTGGCCAGGATTTTGCTGGCACATCAACGGGTTACAACGATGTCGGAATCATGACCGCGCCCGATGGTACGAGCTATGCCGTCGCTGTAATGATTGCGAATACGCGCCAACCCGTGCCAGTTCGTCAACAAATGATGCAGGCGGTGAGCAGGGAAATTGCAGGACAGCACCGAAAGTAACGCGTTTAATAGCATTTTGGCACAGCCCATTACTTGACCGTTCATTTTCGGTTCAGCTTCACTAGCGATAAATTGCTTACAAAGATCATTTTGAGGTGATTTATGTCGCGATTCTGGGTTTCTTCATGTCTTTCTCTTGCGCTGATCGTCAGCCCTGCATTTGCGCAAACGCCGGATAAAGGCGAAAACACGATCACCGTCACTGGCCAAAAACTAGAAAAGAAAGAGGCAAAGCGGCAGTCACGGGCTTTCATTGGGCAGACGACAACCACAAGTTTCAGCCAATATGCGCAGCGCAATCGGCCCATTTGTCCACGCGCTATCGGGATTGCTGAAAGTTATGCCGCAATTGTCGAAACACGGATTAGAACGATTGCCAAGGCGGCAAACGTCAAGGCAGAGCATGGCGACTGCGCACCCAATCTGTTTGTCCTGTTCACGACTGACAGTAATGGCTTGATGGCAACGCTTCGAAAAGTGAAGCCTGCTGTCTTTGGCGATGTCAACGTTCGAGAACGCCCTGCGCTTTATGCTGATCCTGTGCCAATACGTTGGTGGCATAGCGTTACACTTGCCGGATCGGACGGTAACGTCGCGAATAAAAGCACAGATATTCAGGGCAACGAAATCATTGAAACTAAAAGTTTCAGCAGCAGCCTGATCGATACAAAGATCGTCATCAACTTGACGGGATCTGTCGTTGTTGTCGATATAAACAAGGCCACTGGATACCCGCTCGACTCGATTGCAGCCTACGCCGCGATGGTTTCGTTTTCACAGATCAAGCCGGAAAAAAAACATGAAGCGCTACCCTCGGTTCTCGCGATGTTTGGTGATGGTAAAAGCCCCGGCGACGCCCCGCGCGATTTGACCGCATTCGATTATGCCTATGTCAGCTCGCTGTATGATATACTGCCGAACCGCGCGGGCAATGTGCAGAAATCTCAGATTGCCAACAAGATGGCGGCCAAGCTGGCTCAGTGAACCACACAAAAAAAACAGGAGTGACGAGATGAGAAATTCGGTGCCAGCTAACGTCATAAGTCTTATTGCATTCAGCCTTATAGTGGCCAGCCCAGCCTATGCCCAGTCGAAAGATGCGCCACCTGCGGCAGAGGCTGACACCACGATCACTGTCACTGGCACCAAGGCCGAGAAAAAAGAGATCCGCCGCGAAGCGCGGAGCTTTGCTGGAGCCATGATGGCTCCTATTCTTGGGCAATATAGCCGACGACAAACCGGAATTTGTCCTCTAGTGATTGGGATTGATCTATCATATCATAAGGTTATTTATGCGAAAATCAGATCTATTGCTAGTCAGATAGGCGCAAAAGTTGCCGACAATAATTGCAAAACGAATAGCTTTATCATTTTCTCCAGCAACGGCGTTGATACTTTGGCACAGCTGCGTAAGGAACAACCACCGATATTTGCTGAAGTTCCAATAGATGAGCGCAGCAGCCTGTTCAAAATGCCTGCACCGGCACGTTGGTGGTATCGCACCGAAGTAAAAGATACAGAGGGACGGACATTTTCGGGTGGGTTTGGTCTTGATAGTGACGATTTTCCAGTTATTGCATCAAGCAATGCCGCCGAAAGCCTGATTTACAGCACCGTACAGATTAACCTGATGGCTTCAATCGTGTTAATCGATCTCAAAAAAGCCGAAGGTTATCCGCTTGAAGCGATTGCCGCCCATGCCGCGATGGTTTCACTGGTTCAAGTCAAACCCGGCAAGGATTTTGAAGCGGTGCCTTCAATCCTCAACATCTTCGCCCCCGGTAAGCAAGCCAAGGATGCCCCACTTGACCTTACCCGCTGGGATTATGCCTTTGCCCAGTCGTTGTATGAGATTAAGGCAAGGCAGTCAGGAGCAGCGCAAAAATCGGAATTGGCGCAGCGGATTGCAACAAAATTGAGCCAGTAAAGCGCGGCGCAGCTTTTTCCCTGTAAAGCGACACCCATCCTGCTAAACCGCAGGGGATGTCGAACCAGAACCACCTCTATCTCATTGACGGCTCGGGCTATATTTTCCGCGCCTATCACCGCCTGCCGCCGCTAACCAATATCCGGGGGGAGCCGGTAGGTGCTGTGTACGGCTACACCACGATGCTGTGGAAGCTTGCCGATGCGCTGCATAAGGCCGATGGGCCAACGCATATGGCAGTCATTCTTGACGCATCAAGCAAGTCTTTTCGCAATGAAATTTACGATCAATATAAGGCGCATAGACCGCCGCCGCCCGAAGACCTTGTGCCCCAATTTCCAATGATCCGCGATGCAACGCGTGCTTTTTCGCTGCCGTGCATTGAAGAACTTGGGCTTGAGGCTGATGACCTGATCGCATCTTACACGCGTGCGGCGCTATCGCAGGGCTGGCAAGTGACGGTTGTTTCGACTGACAAGGATCTGATGCAACTCATCCAGCCCGGCGTCGATATGCTTGATCCGATGAAGAATGAACGGCTTGGCCCCGATGCCGTTGTCGAAAAATTCGGCGTGCTTCCCGAAGCGTTGGGCGAGGTGCTCGGCCTGATGGGGGATAGTGCCGACAATGTCCCCGGTGTCCCCGGCATTGGGCCGAAAACTGCGGCAAAACTGATTCAGGAATATGGCACAATTGATGCTGTGCTTGCCGCTGCGCCGGACATGAAAAAATCAAAGATGCAGGAAAATCTGATCACTTTTGCTAATCAGGCGCGAATGAGCCGCGTGCTGGTGGCGCTCAAGGAAGATGCCGCCCTGCCTGAACCGCTTGATGATTTCCTCCTCAAGGAAATCCCCGATGCGCCGTTGCGCGAATTTCTTGAACATCACGGCTTTATGTCGCTGCTCAAGAAGCTCGGCGGTGAGGGCGGCAAGCCTGATCACCAACAGACAGCCCTCATCAATCAGCAAGTACGCGGGCCAGCGCCTGCACCAAAGCCAAAGCCAGAGGCGGCACCGTTTGACCGTGACGCATACGAAACTGTGGACACAGTCGAAGCCCTCGACGCGTGGATTGCCGAGGCGACGCTTGCGGGTGTGATCGCGGTCGATACCGAAACCGACGCACTTGATGCGGTACAAGCGGGGCTTGTCGGGGTCAGCCTTGCGACCGCACCGGGGCGCGCCTGCTATATTCCGCTAGCGCATGGCAGCGGTGATATGTTCGCTGAAAACGCGGTTCAAGTGCCGATGGCGGTTGCGATTGCAAAGCTGAAACCGTTGCTTGAAAACCCGTCAGTGCTCAAAATTGGGCATAATATCAAATATGATCTGAATGTGCTTGAACGTTCCGGAATCAGCGTCAGCCCCATTGATGACACGATGGTAATGAGTTTTGATCTTGACGCTGGCCGCCATAATCACGGGATGGATGAACTCGCGCAGCTCCATTTGGGGCACCAGTGTATCGCCTTCAAAGATGTCTGCGGCACGGGCAAAAGCCAGATCACATTTAATCAAGTGCCGCTCAAAGAGGCCACGCGCTACGCCGCTGAGGATGCCGACGTCACACTGCGGCTGTGGCATTTGTTCAAACCGCGCCTGTCCACCGAGCAAGTCACGCGTGTTTATGAACGCGTTGATCGTCCACTGATCCCCGTCCTCGCGCAAATGGAGCGCGAAGGCATCCTCGTTGACCGCGCTGAACTCGCGCGGATGTCAGCCGAATTTGCCGAAGGGATTGCCGCGCTTGAAATCGAGATTCACGAAATGGCGGGCCAGCCTTTCGCGGTTGGCAGCCCCAAGCAATTGGGTGAAATCCTGTTCGGGCAAATGGGGCTCAAAGGCGGCAAAAAAGGCAAATCGGGCGATTATTCAACTGACGTGACTGTGCTTGAGCGCCTTGCCGAAGACGGTGTTGAGGTGGCGCGCAAGGTGCTTGAATGGCGGCAGTTATCGAAGCTTAAATCCACCTATACCGACGCGCTGCAAGAGCAGATTAACCCGACCACGGGCCGCGTCCATACTAGCTACAGCCTGACGGGCGCACAGACCGGGCGGCTTTCGTCAAACGATCCAAACTTGCAGAATATCCCGATCCGCACCGAGGTTGGTCGGCGCATCCGCACGGCGTTTGTCGCGGAACCGGGTAATGTTTTGCTCTCCGCTGATTATAGTCAGGTTGAGCTTCGTCTTGCCGCGCACATGGCTGATGTGCCTGCGCTCAAAGAGGCATTTGCCAAGGGCGAAGACATTCACAGCCTCACCGCGCAGGAACTGTTCGGTGAGGTCAACCCCGATACGCGCGGCAAGGCGAAGACGATCAATTTCTCGCTGCTCTACGGTATTTCGCGCTGGGGCTTGGCGGGGCGGCTTGGGATCAGTTCAGATGAAGCGCAGGCGATGATTGACCGCTATTTTGAGCGCTTCCCCGGCATCAACCAATATATCAGCCGGACGCTGCAATCCGCGCGCGAAACGGGCTTCACCCAGACCCTGTTTGGGCGAAAAACCCATTTCACCCGGATCACCAGCGCGAACCAAACCGAGCGCGCGGGCAGCGAACGCGCCGCGATCAACGCCCCGATTCAGGGGACGAGCGCGGACATCATCAAGCGCGCAATGGTGCGGATGCTGCCAGCACTTGCCGAGGCGGGCCTGCCCAAGGTGCGGATGCTGCTTCAAGTGCATGATGAACTGGTGTTTGAACTGCCCGAAGGCGATGTCGCGGCGGCGAGCATAGTCATCAAGCGCGTGATGGAGGAAGCCGCAGCCCCGCTCGTCACCATCGATGTTCCGCTCGGCGTTGAGATTGGTACCGGCAAAAACTGGGGCGCCGCGCATTGAGGCTTTTTTTTCCGTCATTCCCGCGAAGGCGGGAATCCATAATCTCAGGCTTTGAGAGTATATGGACTCCCGCCTTCGCGGGAGTGACGAATTAAGTCGATGACTCCTGAAGACACAAATCAGGACATCGCAGCCCTCGCCAAGGGTGGCCGCACCAATGTTGGCGGTTTTTTCATCCGCCTGATTGCCCGCATTCCGTTCCTGATTATTGGCAGCCAGTGGTACGGCGCGGAGGCGCTTGGGCGGCTGGCCTATGCGATTGTTATCGTCGAATTTGCCGCGCAAATTGCGACGCTTGGATTGAAGCGCGGGCTTGCGCTCCATCTCGCGGGTGCTGGTAAAGAGAATGGCGCGTGGGACGGCATCCTTGTTGTCATCCTCGCGACGCTGGTTCCGACAGTGCTGCTGATGATATTCCCGCAAGTGATGTTTCCCAACAGCCAAATCAATCGCCTTGATAATCTGCTGCCGCTCGCGATTCCTGCACTCGCGCTGTCTGATGTGATGCTCGCCGCGCTTGCCTACCGCTTTGATATTGGCGCAACCGTCCGCGCGCGCGCCATCATTGAGCCGTGGACGATCAGCATCGTTGCCTTTGGCCTTGCGTGGACATTGCCGCGTGACGGCTTGCTCGTGGCCTATGCCGTTTCAATGGTGATGGCGTTGATCGCCTCAGTCATCCCGTTCCTTAAAAGTTACGGCCTGCCCAAAGGCTGGACGCCGCGCGGTGCTGAGCTCTACGCGCTCGCCCGACGCAATGCGCCGCTGGCACTTGCCGATGCGATTGAATGGGGATCGCGCCGGATCGATATCCTGATCCTCGGGCTGTTCGTTTCGCCCGCAACCGTCGGGATTTACTGGGTGGCGCAGCAGGTTGCCTCGCTCCCGCAAAAGCTCAAAACCAGTTTTGATCCCGTGCTTGGCCCGGTTATCACGCGCAAGTTAAAAGAGGGAGACCGCGCGGCGATTGCGGGCCAAATCAGCCAAGTCGGCTTTTGGATTATCGCGGCGCAGACCGGGGTTGCGCTGGCGCTTGGCATTCCGGGGGAGGCGCTGATGGGCCTGATCGGGCCGGGGCGTGATTTCGTTGGCGGTAACGGTGCGCTTGCGTTTCTGTTGCTTGCCGAGGTTGCAGCGGCAGTGGCCGTGGTGAGCGAGGCTGCGCTGGTTTATGTCGCGCGGATGCGGAATTTGATCGTGTCGCTTGGCACCATTGCGCTGCAAATCATCCTAAGCTTTGCGCTGATCATAACGATCAAACGGCTTGACTATCCAGAACTGTATCAGGCGGCGGGGCCTGCGATTGCGCTTGCACTTTCGCTTGGCATATCATCACTGATCAAGTCGCGATTGGCGGCGCATGTGCTTGGTGCGCGCGTTTCGGTATGGCGCTGGGCGCTGCCGATTGCGGGCGCAGTGGCGGTACTCGTCGGCCAAATCATTATCCGCCTGCCCGAATGGGCCGAACTCGCGATCGGCATTCCGGCGATACTTGCGGCCTACGGCTGGGTCATCTGGCGCTACGGCTTTGGTGAGGACGACCGGGTGCTGTTTCGGAAGGCGACGGGCTAGGGATCAATGCCGGAAATGCCGCATCCCGGTAAATACCATCGCTAACCCTGCCGCGTCTGCCGCAGCGATGACTTCATCGTCACGGATTGATCCGCCGGGTTGGATGACCGCCGTTGCGCCTGCCTCAACCGCCGCCATCAGCCCGTCGGCAAAGGGGAAGAAGGCGTCTGACGCGACAGCCGAACCAATGGTGCGCGGGGTGGCCCAGCCTGCTTTTTCGGCGGCATCCTTGGCTTTCCATGCGGCGATCCGCGCGGACTCAAGCCGGTTCATCTGGCCAGCGCCGATCCCCGCAGTGCTGCCATCCTTGGCATAAATAATCGCGTTTGACTTAGTGTGTTTCGCCACAGTCCAGGCGAATAAACAGTCAGCGAGTTCGGCCTCGCTCGGCGCGCGTTTGGTGACTGTTTTGAGCATCTCGCGGCTCACCCGGCCATTGTCGCGGCTCTGAACGAGGTAACCGCCCGCAATCGTCTTGACCGACAACCCGCCGCGCGCCGGATCCGGCAGATCGCCAGTCAACAGCAGGCGCAGTTTCTTCTTCTTGGCAAAAACCGCCTTGGCCTCTTCGCTGGCATCAGGGGCGGCGACAACTTCGGTGAAAATCCCCGCCATTGCTTCAGCCGTGGCTGCGTCAAGCGGACGATTGACCGCGATGATCCCGCCGAACGCCGAAACACTGTCACAGGCAAGCGCCGCCTCATACGCCTCAAGCAAGGTTGCGCCGCTCGCCACGCCGCACGGATTGGCGTGCTTGACGATCACCACGGTTGGCGGGCCATCCCGAAACTCGCTGACCAATTCAAGCGCGGCATCAGCGTCATTATAATTATTATACGAAAGTTCCTTGCCCTGTAGCTGCTCGGCCTGCGCGATCCCACGACCATGCGGGCCAGCGGGGATATAAAGTGCAGCCTTTTGGTGCGGATTTTCGCCGTAACGAAGTTCTTGCGCCTGATTGGCCATCATCGCCATCATATCGGGGAACATCTGCTGCTGATCAGCAAAGGCGAACCACTGGCTGATCATCGCATCATAAACTGCGGTTGCGGAATACGCCTTCGCTGCGAGTTTGCGGCGCTGATCAAGCGTCGTCGTGCCGCTGGCTATCATCGCATAGTCAGCCGGATCGGTCACAATCGCGACGCTCGCATGATTTTTTGCGGCCGAGCGGATCATGCTCGGCCCACCGATATCGATATTCTCGATGACCTCATCGCGTGCTGCGCCCTTCATCACGGTCTCGACGAAGGGATAGAGATTGACGACGACCAGATCGATTGCGCCGATATCATGTTCTGTCATCGCGGCAACATGCTCGGGGTTATCGCGCACCGCAAGCAGCCCGCCGTGCACCTTTGGATGGAGCGTCTTGACCCGCCCGTCCATCATCTCGGGAAAACCCGTGAGATCGGAGATATCGCGCACAGTCAGCCCCGCATCGCGCAGTGCCTTCGCCGTACCGCCGGTTGAAACCAGTTCAACGCCGTGCCCAGCAAGTGCGGTTGCCAGTTCAACCAGCTCGCTCTTGTCCGACACTGAGAGCAGTGCGCGCTTAATCGTTACGTCCGTCATTGATTTAACCTGCTCGTTTGAGTGTCCAGCTTATGCTGGCGCCGCCCGCTGGCGCTTCGCCGCTGGCGACCAATTGCTGCGTTGGATTGGGGCGGCCTGCCCCATCAATCCAAATGCTATCATCGATGCTGAGCTTTGCGCCGCGCACGCGGAATTGCCAGAGTGCGCCTCCGTCAATCCGCAGGAGCGCACCCATCCCGTCGGCGGTGGGCGTCGCCTCAACGCCCGGTGCCAAATGAAAGCGCGCGGCGAAGGTTGAAAGCGCTGGTTTGCGCCCGCCGTTTCCGGGGAGCAAGATATCCTCACCGCGCAATTCGCGCCCGTCGCTCGCCAGCGTCAATATCCGTTGGTGGACGAGGCCAAAGCGTTTGACATAGCCGTCATGGCTAATCTCCACCCGGCTGCCCGCGTCGGTTTCCTGGCGGTCAAGTTCAACCTCAGTCACGCCCCTGCCAAGCGTCGCATTGCCGAGGATCGCGGTGGAATTGCTATCGGCAAGGATGAGCGTTGAATGCGCTGCTGTCGTCCGCAAACCTTCAGCCAGCCCCGCGCTGACCCCGCTGCCGCCCGCATTGCCGCCGCCGCAATTGACGATCAGGCGGTGCGCGCCGTCAGAGAGTTCAAACGCCAGCGTTGATGCGCACCCGCCACCCGAAACGCGCGCGATTGGCGGCGGCGCTGCATCAATGACGACAACGCTGTGCCCCGCCGACAGCCGCTGGTAGCCCCAGTCTCGTGCCTGGCGCAGCGGCCGCGTGCGCACGCCACTCGCCGCAATTACCGCCTCAACCTGATCCCGCGCGATCGGCGCGCTGCCCTGCCAGCTTGAAAGCCCACCATCACCCAGCGTCACGCCTTGCAACGCAGGCACTGCGCGCGTGAGCATCGCGGTTATACTGACCGGACATTCAATCCGGCGTGCGGCGTAAACCTCACGCAGCATCGAGAGCAGAACCACCGCCTCAAGTTGATTGCCCGGGGTGCGGCAGATGATGCCGCCGTCACTGCTAAATGAGGCTGCAAGTGCCTTTGCAAGGCCTGCCTCACCAAAGCTGCGCCGTGGGTTGCTCCCCGAAATCAGCAGCCCCGCCGCGACGACGCCCGCCCATGCAGCAAGTCTTGGCAGACCGACGGGTGCGCTTTCGGCGGTGCGGTCAAGATGCCGCGCCCCGCGCGCGAGGCCATTGAGCACTGCCGAGCGGTAAACCAGATCAGTGCTTGAAAGGATCAGCGGCGCATGGGCCGCCCAGTAGAGAATGCGCCAGCCCCAAAGATCGGGTCGCCACGCCGGTTCGCTCACTTTTTCCCCGTGGCTCGCCAGCCATGTCCGCGTCAGTGCCTCGGCAATCGGTGCAGCATCGGAACGCGGCGCAGCAGCAGCCAAATCGCGCAACCATGCAAATTGGTGGAGATAGCCATTGAGGCCCGGCGAAAGCGTCGTTTCCGTAAAGCTGATGCCATCACGCGGTAAAGTTTCACCGTTCCAGTTGAACGCGCCCGCCATGATCGCCGCACCGCGCGCAGCATCGCCCGCAACTGGATCAATCGGCACAGCGAGCAGCTTGAGCGGATAGCGCCCGCGTAGCTTAAACGCGTGAAGCGGCGTCCGCCATGTTAGCCGATAGAAATGCGATGCGATGCGCTCCGAAAGCGAAAGGCCAACGTCGCTGCGTGCGCGCATCAGTCTTTTGCCAACCGGGATTTCTTCGCTACCGTCATCATCACCGTCTGATGTCATTGACCGCGCAATCGCTTTATATTCGCGCTATATTCGGCTGGCCCGCCCTTAAAAGTTGCGGTGCCCGCGACCAGCACATTGGCCCCTGCTGCAATCACGCGCGGCGCTGTGACCGCGTCAACCCCGCCATCGACTTGAAGATCAATCGCTTTGCCAAGCTTATCGATCATCTTGCGGATGCTTTCGATTTTGCGGAGCTGGCTTTCGATAAAGCTCTGCCCACCAAAACCGGGATTGACACTCATCACCAGAACAAGGTCAATCTCTTCAAGGATATAATCAAGCATCTTTGCAGGCGTCGCTGGATTAAGCGAAACCCCCGCGCGCTTGCCAAGTGCCTTGATCCGCTGAACCGTGCGGTGAAGGTGTGGCCCAGCCTCTTGATGGACAGTAATAATGTCCGAACCGGCCTCGGCAAAGGCATCAAGCATCGGGTCAACCGGGCTGATCATCAGGTGAACATCCATCACCTTGGCCGTGTGCGGGCGCAACGCCTTTACCACCATCGGGCCAATCGTGAGGTTTGGCACGAAATGACCGTCCATCACATCAACATGAATCCAGTCGGCCCCGGCCGCGTCAATCGCGCGTACTTCCTCGCCAAGGCGGGCGAAATCAGCGGACAGGATCGAAGGGGCAATCAGCACGGGTCTGGTCATAATGCGCCCGCTTTAGGGCGTGTTTGGGTTGGCTGCAACAGGCCAAACCCCCACTCTGTCATGCTGAACTCGTTTCAGCATCCATCCCTCCACGAACTCCGCTTTCCCCTGTTGTGAGATAGACCCTGAAACAAGTTCAGGGTGACGATGAGTGTGGATCAACCTAACCCTATCCCCGAACAAACTGCGCGACAAAAAATCCGTCGGCATGGTCTTTGGGCATCACCCTGACCCAACCGCCCGGATCAGGGGCTATCCCGTTGACAATGCTTTGATTCTCAATTTTTTTGAACGTCAGCCCCGCCGCCTCTGCCACCGCAATCTGCGCTTCACCCTCAGCGCGCTCAAGCGAGCAAGTCGCGTAAATCAGCGTACCACCGGGTTCAAGCCAGTCCGCCACACGCGCGATCATCGCGGCTTGCAACTGCGCAAGTTCAGTTATGTCGCGTGGGCGGACGCGGTGGAGTACGTCGGGGTGACGCGCGAAAATCCCGGTCGCACTGCACGGCGCATCAAGTAGGATCGCCGAAACAGGTTTGACTGGCTGCCATTTCAAAATGTCGCCCTGAATGATTTGTGCGCTCAGCCCCGTACGCGTCAGATTGTCCGAAAGCCGAACAAGCTTGGCCCGGTCTTGATCAACCGCGCTCACATCCCAACCCGAAGCGGCAAGCTGCATCGTCTTGCCACCCGGCGCTGCGCAAAGATCAAGCACAGTGCGTCCACCCCCTCCACCAAGCACGCGCGCTGGAATTGAGGCAGCGATATTCTGCACCCACCACGCGCCTTCATCAAAGCCGGGCAGTTCAGGGATCGCCGTCCCGCGCGGGACACGGACATGACCGGGGGCAAGGCTTTCGCCGCCGAGCTTTGCCACCCATTCGTCAGTGGTGGCGGCATCCTTGAGCGTCAAATCAAGCGGCGGGGGCGTGCCAAGTGCGGTTGCTGCGACATCAAGCATCGCATCGCCCCAATCGCTTTGCCAGCGCGCGGCGACTTCGGGTGGCAGTGTCGGCACTTCGGGAAGCAAAACCTTCCGGCGCAGCAGCGTTCCCAACACTCCGTGGACAAGGCGGCGCGGGCCTCCCTCAACCAGCGGTAGCGCGGTTGCAACGGCGGCATGTTCAGGCGTACCAAGCACTAGCACTTGGATAAGCGCGATGCGGATTACCAGCCGCGCCTTGGAGTCGTCGGCAAGGCGATTGCGCGTGGCGCTATCGATCAGTGCGTCAAGATCGGGCAGATGGCGCAGCGTTTCGCTCGCGATGGCATGGGCCAGCGCGCGGTCAGCCGGATGATCAACCCCGCGCGTCGCAAAGCTCAGCGATGCCTCAAGCGGCTGCCCCCGGCGCAGCACCCCGTCAAGCAATTTGAGCGCCGCACGGCGCGCGGAAAGACCAGCAATTTCGGTGACTGACGCATCTTTATTCATTGCAATATTGCCCAAATTAGTGCCGCCATTCCGACTACCCATATTCCTATGCCAACCAACAGAGCCACCCAATCACTGCGACGCGGTTTGGGCGTTACACCTTTTGGAACGACACGCAGCGATGTTGGAATACGAACGCGACCTAATGTTGCAAACGCAATGACGTGCCGCCCGATTCCGTGAAAATATCGCGCAACTCGCTTAGAAAATACAAACTTCGACACAGACTGGGTTGCTGTGTCGATAGCGATATTGCCAATGAAACGAGCAGAATGTTTAAGCGCCTCGCCCACGGCCTCACCAATAATCTCGTCAATCGGCATGAATCTCAATCCAAGATTATCAAATGAATAAACTTACACAGCTTCTCAATTGCGCTTCCGTTTTAGACGGTGCAGAGTCAAGGATAAGCTGCATGTACAATCCCGAGGTTCCAATGAGCAAACGCCCAGCGCACGTTAAAGCGCCAGACTATCTCTCCAAAAGCCCGCCGGTGCCAGCACCCGAACCGATGGTGCGCGCCGCCGAGCCCGATCCCGACCGGCTTGACCCGGTGCGCTACGGCGATTGGGAGTATAAGGGCATCGCGATAGATTTTTAGCGTCAACTTGCTGTTAAGGCATTGATGTTACGCACCTTCTAGCGTTGAAATGAAGGTGTCGTGATGGACGAAGAGTTGACCGAATTGCTTGCCCGTTTGATGCAGGCCGGAACTGTGAGCAACGGTGATGTCATGATGCTGCGTGATGCGGTGTGGACTGACGAATCGATTGCCGAACCTGTCGTCGATGCCTTGTTCACGCTCAATGATACGCTCACCAGTCACTCTGCGGTCTGGACTGATTTTTTCATTGAAGCAGTTGAATATTATCTGGTTGATCAATCCGTGCCGCAGGGTTTTGTTGATGAAACCTGCGCTGACTGGTTGCAGGCGCGCGTTGATAAAAATGGCCGGGTTGCCTCACTGGCTGAACTTGAATTGCTTGTTGCCATTATCGAACGCGCTGAAAGTGCGCCTGAAGGTCTGCGCCAATATGCGATTGCCCAAATCGAAAATGTGATCGTGAGCGGCGAAGGCCCAACGCGCGCCGACGACGTGATTCGCCCCAACAGCGTTGATGCAATCGAGGTTGAATTGCTGCGCCGTTTGATCTTTGCGGGCGGCGGCGAAGGCGCTGTAATCGTCGGTTCGGAAGAAGCGGACATGCTATTTCGGATCAAGGATGCAACGCTTGACGGTGATAATGCGGCAAGCTGGCTGCGGCTGTTTGTGCAAGGGGTTGGCAATCATTTGATGGCGCACAGCGATTACCGCCCGCTGTCACGTGACGAGGCCCGCGAATTTGAACAGTTCATGGATAATGATGTTCCCAGCCTCGGGCGCTTTTTCAAACGGATGCTGCCAAATGACAAGATCGGTTATGGGACAATTGCCGAAGCGTTCAAAACTTTGTTTCCAAAGAGCGAAGATCGGTTTGCCAAGCGGCTTGCGCTTGATAACAGCCATCTGATTACGGCTGATGAGGCAGGCTGGCTCAAGACGCATATTGCGGCGGACGGCGAAACCGATGCCTATGAAAAAGCGCTGCTAACCTTCATCCTTGATGAGGCTGAGCACGCGCCCTCAATGCTCGATACATTCCGGCGTCAGGCTTAACCTTCGCTTCTAAGTGGCCTGGCAAGCAGGGCGCCGACCACTGCATCAACATCGCTTTCACCTGCGAGCAGCGCGCAGACCGCATCAATCACGGGCATGTCAACGCCTGCCGCACGCGCCGCCAATTGCAACACGGGGGCGGTAAATGCGCCTTCTGCAACCGTCCGCCCCGCAAGCAATTCTACCGCCACGCGGCCTTCGCCCAACCCCTTGCCGAGCGTAAAATTGCGCGACTGCGTTGATGAGCAGGTCAGCACGAGATCGCCCAGCCCAGAGAGGCCGCCAAGTGTTTCGGGCGAAGCCCCGCGCGCAAGGCCAAAGCGCGTCATTTCGGCAAACCCGCGCGCGATGAGTGCGGCGCGCGCATTCTGGCCAAGTCCGCGCCCATCAACCACGCCGCACGCTATCGCGAGGACATTTTTAACCGCACCACCAATTTCTGCGCCAATCACATCGCTTGAGGCATAGGGGCGAAAATGCGGCTGCGCCAAACGCGTCGCCAGCCTTTGCCCAAGCGTAGCATCAGCACATGCAAGTGTAATTGCAGTCGGCAAACGGCGCGCGACTTCGCCTGCAAAGGTTGGCCCTGAAAGCACCGCAATCGGCGCATCAGGGCAGACGTCTTCTGCAACCTCAGACATCAGGCGCTGTGTGCCCGCTTCAATTCCTTTGGCGCAGAGGATGATCGGGCGATTGCCGACATTGGCGCTACCCAGCACAGCGCGCATATGCTGTGCAGGGGTAACGATCAGCAGCGCCTCACAGGCGGAAAGCGCGTCAAAATCACTGGTCGCATGGATCGCCGGAGATAGCGGGATATCGGGGAGAAAAAGCAGGTTTTGATGAGACGCATTGATGCTCGCCACGACCTCAGCTTCGCGTGCCCAAAGCCAGACGGGATCGCCGCTTTCCGCCGCGACCTGAGCAAGCGCCGTGCCCCACGCGCCGCCGCCGATTACGCCGAGTCTCATGCCTTCACTCCTGCGCCGCGTGCTTTTTCAGCACCTGGATCAAGCGGCCAGCGGGGCCGCGCCTCAAAATCCAGGCCATCAGTCAGGCCAGCCGCAAAACGTTCAGCCCCCGCCCAGCCAATCATCGCCGCATTATCAGTGCAAAGCCACAGCGGCGGCGCGATAAAGGGCAGACCGTGCTTGGTCGCCAGTGCCTGAAGCCCGGTACGAATTGCCTGATTCGCTGCGACCCCGCCCGCAACGACGAGTGCCGTCACATCACTGCTTGCCCCAAGCGCACGGTTTGTCCGGTCGATCAGGCAGTCAATCACCGCTTGCTGAAACGAGGCGGCAATATCATTTGCGCTGTACAACCCGCCATCACGCGCGCGGAGTACCGCACTTTTGAGGCCAGCGAAAGAAAAATGCGGCTCATCCGCGCCTAATAACGGTCGGGGCAGTGGCACTGCCTTTGGATCACCCAGCTTCGCGGCTGCCTCAACCGCTGGCCCACCGGGAAAGCCGAGGCCAAGCAATTTGGCGCTTTTGTCAAAAGCCTCGCCCGCTGCATCATCAATTGTTGTTGCAAGCCGCTGGTAACTGCCAACGCCGTGCACGAGCAAAAGCTGGCAATGCCCGCCCGACACGAGCAATAGCAGATAGGGAAAGGCCAGCGCCGGATCTGCGAGACGCGGCGAAAGCGCATGGCCCTCCAGATGATTAACCGCGATGAGCGGCTTGCCAACCGCATGGCACAGCGCCTTGGCGGTGACGAGGCCAACCATCACCCCGCCAATCAGCCCCGGCCCAGCGGTTGCAGCGATGGCATCAACATCAGCAAGTGTGACGCCTGCATCATCAAGCGCACCCTCAATCAGCGGGATTAGCGCCTCAACATGCGCGCGCGCCGCGATCTCGGGAACGACCCCGCCATAGGGGCGGTGTGCCGCCTCTTGCCCCGCTAGCCGGTGCGCCAAAATCTGACGGTCGCTGGTAACCAGTGCCGCTGCCGTTTCATCACAGCTTGATTCAATGCCAAGGATTAACGTCATCACGCTTCCCTCTAATCACCAACCGCGCTAGCACAAGCCGGATGATCACACGTCCGGTTAAACCGCTGCGTCTTGGGACGCGCGCATCCCCCCTCGCAATGGCGCAAGCCTACATGGTGCGCGCGCAGCTTTTGGCAGCGCACGGCTGGGCAGAAGACCTTATTGAGATTTGCCCCGTTGTTGCCAGCGGTGACAAGATCCTTGATCGTGCGCTTGCCGAAGTTGGCGGTAAGGCACTGTGGACAAAGGAGCTTGATCAATGGCTGATCAGTGGCGAAATCGATTTTTCTGTCCATTCGACGAAAGATGTCGAAACCATTCGGCCCGAGGCATTCATCATCGCGGCGATGCTCGAACGTGCCGATGTGCGTGATCGGCTGATCGGGGCCGAATCGGTTTCAGCTTTGCCGCACGGCGCACGCGTTGGCACAAGCGCGCCGCGCCGCCGCGCGCAATTGCTTGCACGGCGACCCGATCTTGAGATTTGCCTATTTCGCGGCAATGTCCAGACGCGGCTTGCCAAGCTCGCAGCGGGTGAGGCACAGGCGACATTGCTTGCCGCCGCTGGCCTCGAACGGCTCGGGATGAATGATATTGGCGCGGCTATTGCTGTTGAAGAGATGCTTCCCGCGCCAGCGCAAGGGGCGATTGGGATTGAGACCTTGGTAAGCAATCATGATATGATCGGCTGGCTGCGCGCGATCAACCACACGCCCAGCTTTGCCTGCGTGAATGCCGAACGCGCTTTGCTTGCCGGGTTGTCGGGCGATTGCCGTTCGCCCGTGGCGGGGTTGGCTGTGATCAAAAACGCAGATATCTGGCTGCGTGCTGAGATATATTCAGGCGACGGCCACTATAAGGAGACGGGTGAAGCTATGTTCGCAACTGACGATGTTGAAGCACCCGCGCGGCTTGCCGCACGCTTGCTTGAAAGCGCGCATCCAAATGTGCGGGAAAGCTTTGGCGCATGACTCGACCATTGATCATCGTCCGGCCTGAACCCGGTAATAGCGCAAGCAGCGCCAGTGCGCGCGAATGCGGACTTGAGGTACACAGCTTCCCCTTGTTTGAAACCGCCGCCACCCCTTGGGATGAACCCGATCCCGCACGCTATGTCGGTGTCATCATGACCAGCGCAAATGCGGCGCGGCTCGCTGGCCCCAGTTTGCAGCGTTATACCCATCTGCCGCTTTATGCCGTTGGCGATGTGACGGGCGATGCCGCGCGTGAGGCCGGGTTTCTTTCAATTATATCGGGCGACGGCGATGTTGAGCGTTTGCTTGGCAAGATCGCCACGCTTGGCCTTCACCGGCTCCTGCATCTTTCGGGTGCTGATTATCAACCCTTCACGCCGCACGGGGTCGCAATTGAGCGGCGCACGGTCTATGCTTCAAATGCGATTACGCCTGCGCCTGAATTGCTGGCTGCACTCAAATGTGGCGGCGTGGTCATGTTGCACTCAGCGCGTGCGGCAAAACAATTTGCGGCAATTGTTGAAAGCCACGCTATTGACCCGGCAACGCTATCGGTTGCCGCGATCAGCGCGAATGCCGCCGAGGCTGCCGGGACTGGCTGGCACGAAATCAGTATCGCCGCCCGTCCGCGTGACGCAGCATTACTCGAAAGCGCGGTGGCGCTTTGTGAGAAGAAATAAGATCGGATGAATGGCAATGGATAACGGATATCAGACAAATACAGCACCTGCGCGCCCTGTGCGACGGTACCTTCTGATTGCACTATTTGGAATTGTGCTTGGCGTTGGTCTGGTAATTTGGGGGCTTTCGCGCTCACCCACGGCGCGTGAATATCTGATTGGCACTAACGAAACGCAGACGAATGCGGAGCCGCCGCTGGTTACAGTGTCGCCAGCAGCGCCGTCGGGCGTACTGCGGCCAACGATCACGCCGCCACCGATCGGAGGTGATGATCGCATCGCCGCTCTTGAAGCCCGCGTTGACCTCCTCAGCCGTGTGACGGCCGCCGACACAGGCAGTTCTGGCCGGGCCGAGGGTTTACTCCTTGCATTCGCCGCACGCCGTGCGCTTGACCGGGGGCTTGCGCTTGGTTTTGTTGAGGGGCAGCTTAGCAACCATTTTGGTGCGCGCCAGCCTCGCGCGGTTGCCATGATCATTGCCGCCGCACGCCAGCCAGTGACGCTAGATGGGCTCAAATCTGAGCTGGCCACGCTTGCGCCAACACTCGCCGGCAACGGCCCCGATGAAGGCTGGTGGGACGGGATTTCAAGAAGCCTTTCCGGCTTGTTCATTGTCCGCCAAGCCGATGCACCCTCAACTGCACCTGCCGAACGGCTGACGCGCGCGGGCGATGCGATTGCGCTTGGCCGGGTGGATCAGGCGCTTGCCGAAGTGGCACGGCTGCCCAACCGCGATCTTGCCGCCGACTGGATGGTCAAGGCAAAGCGCCATGTTGAGGCGTACCGCGCGCTTGATCTGCTCGAAGCCGCAGCGATTGTTGGCCCTGTCGAACCCCCGCCTGCACCCGCGATTATCCTGCCTGAGCCAGATTTGACCCCGCCTGCGGAGGGCGATCGCAAAGCCTCCCCTGATTCGCTTTAGGTAACGGCCTTACCCCATCACCGCGTTGGCACAGGCTCCGGCCCTGAATAATCGTAAAAGCCGCGCTTTGTCTTTCGGCCAAGCCAGCCAGCCTCGACATATTTGACGAGCAGGGGCGCAGGACGGAATTTTGGGTCGCCGGTGCCGCTGTGGAGGACGCGGCAAATCTCAAGGCAGGTATCAAGACCGATAAAATCAGCAAGCGTCAGCGGCCCCATCGGGTGATTAAGCCCAAGCTGGCACGCGGTATCAATATCGCTTATGCTCGCCACGCCTTCGCCGAGCGCGAAGCAGGCCTCATTGAGCATCGGCATCAAGATGCGGTTGACGATGAAGCCCGGCGCGTCATTGGCATGGACGATTGCCTTGCCAAGCGACTGGCCGAAGGCTTCGACAGCCTCCACCGTTTCCACTGACGTTGCGAGACCACGGATGAGCTCGATCAATCCCATGATGGGCACAGGGTTGAAGAAGTGAACGCCGATAAAGCGCGCTGGATCAGGCGCGGCCTGCGCGAGCCGCGTGATCGGGATCGATGATGTGTTGCTGGCGAGGATAGCATCAGCACGGATCGCTTTGCCAACATCCGCAAAAATGGCGCGCTTAATCTCTTCACGCTCGGTTGCGGCCTCAATCACAAGATCAGCTTGAGCAAAGGCCGATGATCCAGCGACAGGTTCGATCAAAGCAAGCACCGCATCGCGCGTTTCGCCCGTGATTTTTTCTTTCTCAACCAAGCGGTTCAACCCCTTGGCGATGCCGTCCTTCCCCGCTTGCGCGCGCGCCTGATCAACGTCGGATAGCAGCACATGATAGCCTGCTTGTGCTGAAACCTGCGCGATACCAGCGCCCATTTGGCCAGCACCAATAACCCCAATAATTTTCATAATCTGCTCCGAATTTTAGCGCGATGCGCCCGGCACCCACAAGATGTCGGTTGCGCCATTATCATTGACCGCGCGGCCCATCACGAACAGATAGTCCGAGAGCCGATTGAGATATTTAAGCGCCTCAGGGTTGAGCGAAACACTGCGCGCGGCGGTCACCGCTGTTCGTTCGGCACGCCTGCACACGGTACGCGCAACATGGAGCGCAGCGCCTGCTGCACTGCCACCGGGAAGGATGAAGCTGCTGAGCGGGCGGAGCGACTCGTTCATGAGGTCAAGCTCAACCTCTAGCCGTGCGACTTGCCCCGGTACAATCCGCAACGTCATTTCGCCGGGGGTAAAATCTTCGCCCGGCGTCGCGAGATCGGCACCAAGATCAAACAAATCATTCTGGATCATCCGCAGCCGCGCCAGCACCTCACCGTCACTATGGAGCGCGACCATCCCGATCGCGGCGTTGAGTTCATCAACATCGCCAATCGCGGCCATGCGCGGGGCGTCTTTTGGCGTGCGTGACCCGTCAACGAGGCCAGTTGTGCCATCATCGCCAGTGCGGGTGTAAATCCGGTTGAGTTTAACCATATCAGCCGCTGTTGCGCATAAGCAGCAGCAGCACGACGATGATGATCGCTATCGCCTGAAATATCACCCGACCCGTCATCATCTTATTCTGTTTGAGCGCGGATTGGCTGGGGCCGCCGCCGTCGCTGTTGAGATCGGCTTCGGTGGTGCGCAAAAAGGCGATCAGGCCGCGCACGAGCATAACGACCGTTGCGATCACCGCGCCGATCAGAAGAATGATGAGGAATGTATTCATGGATATGTCCTTAAAGCGGGGCCAGCGCAAAGCCAACCGGAAAGCGTTTTTCGCGCATCATTTGAATCAGCGCCTGTGGGTCGATGCCTTGTTCCCGCATGAGCGCCAGCGCCGGGGATTGCTTGCGCTTGGCGAGGCGCGTGCCGTCGTTACCTGTGATCAATCGGTGATGCTGGTACTCTGGCGTCGGCAGGTCAAGCAGTGCTTGCAACAGGCGGTGGATGTGCGCGGCGTTAAACAAATCCATGCCGCGCACAACATGGGTAATCCCCTGTGCGGCGTCATCTATGGTGACGGCGAGATGATAGCTTATGCCAATATCCTTGCGCGCAATGATAATGTCACCTCCGCCCGCCGGATCAGCGATAATCGGCCCCTGATCGCGGTCATGCCAGTGCAGCGGGCCAGCCATCGCTGTCGCCTTGTCCATGTCAATCCGCCATGCGCCTTCGCTGCGGCCAAGCGTTCGACAGGTTCCGGGGTAGCGGCCCTCACCCGCTTCAGCGCGAGTGCAAGTGCAGCGATAGAGGATGCCTAGTGCGTCCAATTTCGCCAAGGCTTCACGGTAAATCCCCATCCGCTGCGATTGGATGATAACATCACCGTCCCACGTCAGCCCAAGCCATCGTAGGTCTTGATAAATTGCATCTACAAATTCGGGGCGGCAGCGCGCCACATCAATATCCTCAATCCGCAGCAAAAACCGCCCATTTCCAGCCCGCGCGGCATCATGTGCCAGCAAGGCTGACCACGCATGGCCAAGGTGAAGCCGTCCCGTTGGGCTGGGTGCAAAACGGCTAATTACGGTTTTCATGAAATCATTGCTTGACCAAGAGTCACCGAAAATGCTGTCATGCATCCGTAATCGCAAAAGGCCATAGCAACACCAACTGTAGCAAGGGTATTCGTCGACTATGTATCATCCAGACCTCATCCGCCATCCCGACGGTTGCCCGGCCTTGGTGCTGAACGCCGATTATACCCCGCTGAGCTATTACCCGCTCTCGCTTTGGCCATGGCAAAACGCGATCAAGGCGGTGTTTCTTGACCGGGTTGATATTGTCGAGGAATATGACCGTGAGGTGCACAGCGCCAATTTGGCGATGAAGCTGCCTTCGGTAATTGCGCTCAAACAATATGTGAAGCCATCGCAATATCCTGCGTTCACGCGGTTCAACCTGTTCCTGCGCGATAGCTTCACCTGCCAATATTGCGGCTGCCCCAAGGATTTGACCTTTGACCATGTCGTACCCCGCGCGCAGGGCGGACGGACGACGTGGGAAAATGTTGCTACTGCTTGCTCACCCTGCAACCTCAAAAAAGGCGGGCGGACGCCAAAGCAAGCGCATATGAATCTGCATATCGCGCCAATCCGCCCAACCAGTTGGCAATTGCAGGATCAGGGCCGCCGCTTTCCGCCCAACTATCTCCACACAAGCTGGCGCGACTGGCTCTACTGGGATATTGAGCTCGAGGCTTGATCTGAGCTTTTCGGTTGTGAACTAAGCTATTTCGTCATTGCGAGCGAAGCGTGGCAATCCAGAGCAATGGTGCCACTGGATTGCCGCGCTTCGCTCGCAATGACGATTCTATCAACGTGCGCTCACTTTCAAACCCAATTGTCCAGTTGTCAGCAATTGACCATAGGCTCTGAACACGGCATTGCGCGCCAGCTATCCAAGGAGCCATACAGATGATTGAAGCCGAATGGTGGGACTATGAAGACGCTGACGAGCTTGCTGGTGCGGTGGCAGGCGATGTTGCGTTCATCATTGAAAGCGCGATTGATGCGCGCGGTTCGGCTGTAATCGCGCTTGCGGGCGGCAAAACCCCTGGGCCAATCCTTGAAAAGCTCGCGCAGGCCAAGCTGCCGTGGAAAAATGTAACGATCATCCCAACCGATGAACGGATTGTCGCGCTTGATAATCCGCTGTCCAACGTGGCGATGCTTGCCAAGATTTTCCTGCCAAAAGGCGCGCGCGTTGTCCCGATTATTTCGGACAAGGCGGCTGATTATAAGCTGGCGGGCAGTGCCGCCTCATCGCGGATTGGCGATTTCCACTGGCCGCTTGATCTGATCTGGCTCGGTATGGGGGAGGACGGGCATACCGCATCAATTTTCACTGGCCCTGATCTTGATGATGCGCTGAATGCGCCGCCCGAATGCAAGGCGGTCGGCGTGATGCCTGATCCAATGCCAAAGGATGCGCCGGTTGCGCGCGTGACGCTGACCAAAGCTTCGATCCAATCCGCCAAATCGATTGTCATCGTGCTAACCGGTGACAAGAAGCGCGCGCTGCTCGAAAGTGCAATTGAGGCGGGCGATAGCTCACCCCTGCCAATCGGGCGCGTCCTTGCTGGGCTTGAAACGCCGGTTGATATTCACTGGTGTGCTGGTTAGGCGATGCGCGTTGCCTTTCAAATGGACAAGATGGAAAGCCTCAATATCGCAGGGGACTCGACCTTTGCGCTGATGCTTTCGGCCCAAGCGCGGGGCTATACGCTCTATCACTACGGTGCTGATGATCTGACATACTGCGATGGACGGCTGACCGCGAATGCGCGCCCAGTTACCGTTCAGCGCGTTGTGGGCGATCATTTCGCCTTTGGTGAGCCACTCACGCTTGATCTTGGCCGCGATGTTGATGTTGTCTGGATGCGGCAAGACCCCCCGTTTGATTTGGGCTATATCACTGCAACGCATTTGCTTGAGCGGCTTGCGGGCGAAACACTGGTGCTCAATGATCCGGCAAGCGTGCGCAATGCGCCTGAAAAACTGTTCGTGCTTGACTATGCGCGCTTCATGCCGCCGACGCTTATCACGCGCTCACTCGCCGAAGTCCGGCGGTTTCAGGCTGAACACGGCGATATCGTTGTCAAGCCGCTTTACGGCAACGCGGGTTCAGCGGTATTCAAGATTGGTGCCGATGGAAGCAATCTGGCGGCACTCACTGAACTCTTCGGTGAAGTGTGGCGCGAGCCGTTTATGGTTCAGGCGTTTCTCAAGGAAGTGGCGGCGGGCGACAAACGGATTGTGCTGGTTGACGGCGTGGTTGCCGGGGCGATCAACCGCTTGCCGGGGAAAGGCGAGATTCGTTCCAATCTTGCCGCTGGTGGCCGCGCTGAGGCGAGCGAACTCACCCCAGAAGAACAGGAAATTTGCGAAGCGCTCGGCCCTGAACTCAAGGCGCGCGGGCTGTTGTTCGTTGGGATTGATGTGATTGGCGGTAAATGGCTGACTGAAATTAACGTGACATCGCCGACCGGCATTGTCGCGATTGACGCCTATAATGGCACTGATACGCCTGCGATGATCTGGGATGCAATCGCAGCACGGCTTGCAGCGTGAGCGATTGGATTATCAGATTCGTCGAAGAGACGGGTTACCTCGGCGTTGCAATGCTCATGTTCATTGAAACAGTGTTTCCACCTGTCCCGTCCGAAGTGATCATGTCGATTGCTGGGATGCACGCGGGGCAGGGCAAAATGTCGCTCCCGCTTGTGATTGCGGTGGGCACGGCCGGTGCGATGCTTGGCAATTATTTTTGGTATTTGGTCGCCCGCCTGATCGGGATTGATCGGCTGAAAACCATGATTGAGCGCTACGGCCGCTGGCTGACGCTCGACTGGCCGGAGGTGGAGCGGGCGCGTGTGCTTTTTGATCGCTACGGCGGGATGTTCGTTTGCATTGGGCGGATGCTGCCAACGCTGCGATCGCTGATATCTGTTCCGGCAGGTTTGTTGCGGATGAAGCAATCAACCTTTTTGATTTGGTCAACCATCGGCAGCGCAGGCTGGACGGCGCTTCTGGCCAGTGCTGGCTGGCTGCTTGGCCGGAATTTCCGCAATATCGAAGATTTTGTCGGGCCGATTTCGCTTATTGTGATCGGCGGGATTATCGTCGCCTATCTCTGGCGCGTGATTACATGGCGGCCAGCAGCCTGACCTAGCGATTCCATCCACTGGCGGCACCGTCGCCGGTTGTGCTAACCTGACGCAGCATTTCGGCGCAGCGAAACCAGCGTATTCGCACGAGCAAGCCAATCGCGCTGAGACGGTTGCCAAATCCAGTGAGACGCGGTGAGCGCAATACGCTCAGCCCATGCGGCAGTATTGAGGCGATCATCGCCAGCGCGCGCAACCGCCAGCCAAGCGCTGAACCGCCACTGCTGCGATGTTTTGCCAAATCATGCGCGACATGACGCCGCCATTTTTCGGCGAGTTCATCAAAGCTTTTGCGCGCCGGGTGATAGACGATCATTTCGGGCACATAGCGCGTGATGTGGCCAAGCTGCCGCGCGCGCTGCCCCCAGTCACGGTCTTCAGCGATACCGATTCCGCCAAACGGCCCGACCGCATCAAATATCCTGCGCGTCATCGCGAGATTGCCCGTGCCCGAAAAGCCTTCGCGCGTTATGTAGAGCGACTGGCGGTAGGCGAACACGCTTTCATAGCCTTCAACTGCTGTAAGGCGGGCAGGGTCAACGATATCAATTTGCACGTCACCGCCGACAATATCAGCAGCTTTCAACCCTTTAAGTGCGTGAGCAATCCACTGCGGGTGCGCGCGGCAATCAGCATCAATGAAAAGCAATATATCTGCGCTGGCCGCAGCTACGCCGACATTGCGCGCAAGCCCCGGCCCTGGCGCACTCTGTGCAAGAAAACGCACGCCCGGAAATTGTTTCGCCACCGCGTCAAGCGTCTGACGCGAGCCATTATCAACGACGATGATCTCAACTGCGCCGCCCTCAAAATCTTGGCACTCAAGCGAGGTGAGGCAGCGGATGAGTGCATCCGGCTGATTCAGATGCGGGATGACGATGCTTGCAACTGGCGCTTCCCCCATCACGGGGCTGACCGAACTGCCCCCGCCTGAATCTGGTTACGCGCGACCATCAACCAGAGATAGTTGGGCAGCCCTTCATCAATGAAGCGGTAACGGGGCTCGGGATTATCGCCAGCCACTTCGACCAACCCAGCAGGGATCAGCGTTTTTTCAACCATTTCGACCGTTGCTTTGCCGCCTTCACCCAGCGCAAGATCGGAATGCGTAAACCAGCCGTCGGGGGTCGAGGCAATCCGCGCGATGCGGCCAAGCAAAGCACCGCGATCACCAATTTCAAGATGGCGGACGCGTTGCGCCGGCGCATAGGCCAGCCGCCCCTCAGCTTCCTCAACCATCCGGTCTAGGCTCGCAACGATATCATCAATGATGACATTGGTGCGACCATGATCAAGCGCGATGCCGCTGGCATGATGGCAGATCAGCCTTATGACATAAGGCGATCCGTTTGATAGCGAATGGATCATTGCAACAGATTCAGTTCCAAACGTTACCCCGGCCGCGCTTTTGCCTAGCCCGACGAGCGATTCAGTTTCTTCCGAGGTAAGATGCGGCAGCGGCAGGCCAATTACGTTGCGGCGAATTGAGGGGATATAGCCAATCAGCTCATGCAGATTTGATGATACGCCCGCGATGACCAGTTGTACCGGCGCCGCGCGGTCCGAGAGGTTCTTGATCAATTCGGCGGTATATTGGCGGAACTGCTCATTTTCGAGCCGGTCATATTCATCGAGGATGATCAGCACACGGATGCCCGCAATTTGGGCGAGCAAATCGCTCAGTTCGCGCGCATCAAACGCGCCTGCGGGTAAGCGGCTGGCAAATGACGCGCCGCCTTCAACTTCCGGGCCGGTGGGCGAGATGTTCTTGAGGTAAAGCAGCGGGATTGATTCAAGCAGCCTGCGGAACATCTCATCAAATCGCGATCCAGCCCCACAGGTGCCGTGGAGCACGACATAGCGCGATTCTTCGGCGAGGTCGGAAAGAATATGGAGCAGTGAGGTTTTGCCGATGCCGCGTTCGCCAAAAATCACGACGTGTGACAGCCGATCCTCAATAATTTCGATCAAGCGCGAAAGCACCTTGATCCGCCCCGCAAACATCCGCCTGTCAGTCACCGGCTGGGCTGGGGTGAAGACGCTGCGCAGTGCAATGCGCGTCTGCGCCAGCGATTCGCTTTCGGCGCGCACGCTGCCTTCGCCGAGCGTTGAGGTGCGAAAACGGGGAAACGCGCCTTCTCGCGAAGGCTTCTCAATCAGTTTTTCGGCGGTTGGCCACTGTATCGCAATTGGCCGACGCAACGCGCCTTCACCGTTTTTTCCGAACAATCGTGACCACATCGCGCCAATTTTATCACTCAGTACCACGGGTAACCCCTTAAAATCTGTTGCATCAATGATTGCCTGATTGGTTTAGCGATCACGCGGTCGCGCTGGAAATGGTTTGATGATCAGGATGATATAGGCCACCACCGCCGCGATCAGCAGAATTCCAATCGCGTGATAGAGCCCGTCGCCTGACTCAATCGCATTGTTGCCAAACTGGTTGGCCACCGCACAACCAATCGATGGCGGCAGATAAGACCAGATCGAATCAACGGGTTCATCATCACCGACTGACCGTTGCAGAAAAATCACGATCAATCCGGCAAAAATCGCCACTGTTAGCCAATCATATGGCGTTTCCATGCTTACTTCCTTTACATCCTCAGCCCAAGGTAAACACCCGGATTGACGATGGCCATGTTCAACTCATCGCGCTCATGAACCTTTCACCCCCCTTTGATCAACTAAATTGCGGCTAGCTCCAAGCCTTTTTCAGGGGTTAACTCTGTTTATACCATGTCAGCCCTTGGCATCGGTTGCCAGTAGCGATAGGACATAATGCGGAAATGCCTTGCTTTGGTAGGGATTTGAAAGGTTTACGTCTGCTGCGTAAAGAGATGTTGGATCGATTCGGATTGCTGGCTTTGCAAGGGCTGAGCAATTGTCATATACACTGCCAACGCCTTTTTCCGACGACGGCGGTTTGACATGTTCGGGGAGGGTTTGTGTTTTGAAGTTTGTTGTTACCGCCGCTGCGCTGCTGCCAGCCTTCGCGCATCCGGCATTCGCCCAGAGTGATGCAACACGAAACATTGGTGTTTTCGTGAGCGTTCAAGAATCCTACGAAGACAATGTCCTGCGTCAACCAGACCTGTTTCCAGTACCGCCCGGTTTTTCGCGCGATGATTTTCGGCTGTCGCCTTCGCTCAACGTGGATATTGTTCAACCTGTCGGGCGTCAGAAACTGACGCTGCTCGGCGGGGTTGGCTATGATTTCTATCGCCGCAATGACCGTCTGGAACGCGAGCGCATCAACCTTCAGGCCAAGGCCAATCTGGCGGTTGGTGCCAATTGCAAACCCGATATCGGCCTCGCTTTTTCGCGTCAGCAAAGCGATCTGGCCGATTTTTTCTCAGTCACCGATTTTCGCTTGCGCAACCGTGAGCAGCGGTTGACCTTTTCGAGCGGCCTCAAATGCGGCGGCATTGTCGGGCTCAAACCCGGTGTGACGTTTGAGCGTAGTGTCGTCAAAAACAGCTCGTTCTTCCGTAAGATCGGCAATTTCAACTCCACAGCGGTTGGCGTTTCGCTTGGCTACACCAACCCAACACTTGGAGAGGTTTCGCTGTTCGGGAATTACCGCCGGGGTGTCTATCCCAATCGCGGTACCTTCACCGGGCGGCCCAATATCAACGAACGTGTCGGGGTTTATACCGGCGGTGTTCGTCTCCAGCGTGACATTGGCAATCGCCTTAAAGGTAATATTTCGATCGGCTACACCGTGGCTGAACCTTCGGTCGCGGGCACGCGGCGGTTTAGCGGGCTGTCGGGATCAGCCGATTTGACGGCGCAGCTTGGCGATCAGCTTCAGGTCTTGATCGGCTTTTCGCGCGCGGTGCAGCAATCGAACCAGCTTGATGTTAGCTTTACCGTCAATGACAGCTACAATCTTAACGCGAGCTATATTCTTAACCCGCGTATCGTTTTGACCGCAGGTGCCGCACGCAATCAGCGCAAGTTACGCGATTCGCCGCTGCTTCAGCCCAACCTGCTTGGCAGTAATGACCGGACGACCCAGTTTTTTGGCGGTGTCCGGTTTACACCATCAGGGCCGATCAGTTTCTCTCTCAACGGCACGAAATCGACGCGCCGATCGCAAACGCGCTTTTTTGACTATAATGCCTCGACAGTTTCGCTCGGGGTCAATTTCAATATTTAGCTTTTTATGAATGGGTATTGTGATGAAATTTAGTGTTGGATCTCTTGATGGTCTTCTGATCGCGGCGGCGGCATTGGCTTCCGTTGGTGCGTTTGCCGGAGCAGCGGGCGCGCAAACTACAGCGCCAGTCGCGCCCAAGCCAGCGGCAACGACGCCCTCAGCAACACCTGCCACACCAGAGGCACCAAAAGCCGATGCAAACGCGGGTTATGTGCTTGGCCCCGATGACGTGATTGAAGTGTCAGTGCTTGGCCAGCCCGAGTTTACGACGCGTTCACGGATTCGTGCTGACGGGTCAATCGTGTTGCCCTATGTTGGCAGCACGACAGTTTCTGGCGATACGCCCGTCTCGCTTGCCAAGCGGATTGGCGGGGTGCTCAAGGCGGGTGGCTATTATTCCAACCCGATTGTCAGCATTGAAATCGCGGGCTTTGCCAGCCGTTATGTGATTGTGCTTGGCGCTTTGGCGCAGCCCGGCTTGCAGCCGGTTGATCGCCCCTACCGTGTATCGGAAATTGTGGCGCGCGCTGGCGGCATTCGCGGCGACGGGGCAGACTTTGTGATCGTTCGGCGTGAAAAAGGTGGCGAACTTAGGCTGCCGTTTGATAAGCTCGCAACCGGCGATGCCAATGATGATCCCTTTGTTTTGCCAGGCGATAAAGTGTATGTTCCGCCAGCGGAGACATATTATATCTACGGTCAGATCAATTCGCCGGGCGTTTATCCGCTCCGTGACAAGCTGACGCTCCGCAAAGCCATTGCACGAAGCGGCGGGCTGGGTGCGGCAGGGTCTGAAAAGAAAATCAGCGTTTACCGCGATGGCAAGAAAACCACGCTTGCTCTTGACGAAGCCATCCTGCCCGATGACGTCGTTGTTATCGGTCAGCGCTCATTTTGAACGTAGCCACAATGTTTCAAGGAATTTAGATCATGAGTTTGATACAATTTTTGCGAATATTGGCGGCGCGGCGCGGGATTGTGCTCGCGGCACTGCTAAGCTGTTTCATAGTTGCGCTCATCATGTCGCAAATTTTGCCTAAGAAATATGAGGCGACGGCGCGGGTCATGCTCGACACGACCACGCCCGATCCAGTAACCGGGATCGCGATTGGCAGCGGTTACCGTGCGTT
This sequence comes from Sphingomonadales bacterium, assembly GCA_043747445.1. Lineage (GTDB taxonomy): Bacteria > Pseudomonadota > Alphaproteobacteria > Sphingomonadales > Sphingomonadaceae > Aquisediminimonas. Next base: position 27,499 of record JAYTPB010000041.1, on the reverse strand, counting down.
TGTCAAAACGCAGACTGAACTGATCGAGGACGAACAGAATGCAGGCCGCGTTGTTGATAAGCTCGGCTGGGCCAATGAACCTGAACTTATCAAGGCTTATGACAGCGCGACCAACGGCAAAGGCACTGATATCCGCCGCTGGCTGGCGCAGCAGATCCTTGCAGTAACCTCAGCACAGGTGGTTGAGCCAAGTAACATTATCGAAATCAAATATACCTCGGCTACACCTGATATTGCGCGGCGGATCGCCACGACAATCCGTGAAGTCTATATCGAAAGCACGATTGACATGCGCCGCGCGACCGCCGGCCGCAACGCCGACTGGTACCGTGAACAGTCTGAAAAGGCGAAGCTTACGCTGACCAGTGCCGAGGGTGAACGCGCAAAATATGCCAAGGAAAATGGCATTGCGCTTCAAGGCGGGGCAATTCTTGACGTCGAAACCGCCAAGCTGGGGCAATTGACCACCCAGTCCGCGCAGGCATCAACCGCGCTTCAGGGCGGGTCAGCGGCCAATATAACACCGCCGGGCGGAGCAGCGCTCCAGCTTGCCACCGTTAATCAACAACTTGCCCAGGCCGCCGAAACACTTGGCCCCAATCACCCGAGCTATCAGTCGCTTCAGCGTCAGAAAACCTTGATTGAAGGCGAATTGGCAAAGGAAAAAGCCGCAATTGCTGCTTATCGGAGTGGCCCATCCACCAGCGCAGCAGTGGCTCAGATTGATGCAGCCTATAATGCGCAGAAAAACCGCGTGATCGGCCAGAGCGAAACGCTGAGCAAGTTAGAGCAGATGAACCGTGATATTGACGTGAAGCGCGACCAGTATCTGCGCGCCACGCAGCGTGCGGCGCAGCTCAAGCTTGAAGCCAGCACCTCGGAAACCACGATTACGCCGCTCGGTGAAGCGACTGTGCCTGATTCGCCAAGCTCACCCAAGGTGCCGCTGATCATTTTTGGCGCGATCGGTTTTGGCCTTGCGCTCGGTGTCGGCCTTGCGCTGTTGATTGAGTTGTTCGGTCGTCGGGTGCGCTGCGATGAAGATCTTGAATATGCCGCCAAAGCCCCGGTTTTCGCGGTGATTGGCCAGCCCGATAATTATGATAGCTGGTACCGCCGATTTGCGCGCGGCATTCGTGAACGGATTTCTGATCGCAGACAACGGCAATTGGCGGAGGCTTCGGCGTGAGTGAAATTGAAACAATTGACGTGAAGTCAGCGACGCCAATTTCAGCGACTGGGTCTGAGCCAACCTACGCAGTCTCGTCTCCTGACGGTGACGGCGAAGTCATTGAATCCGCGTTCGAATCGCTTGTCATCCTCGAATCGCCTGACAGCATTGAGGCGGAGGCGATTCGCGGGCTGCGCACGCGGATCATGGCGCAGCATGTGCGTGAGGGGCGGCGCGCGCTTGCCATCTGTTCGCCGACTGAAGATACTGGAAGCAGCTTTGTCGCGGCCAATCTGGCGACCGCAATGGCCCAGATCGGTGTCAAAACGCTTGTTGTCGATGCCAATCTTCGGACGCCGAAAATCGCCAATATGTTCCGTCTTGATGAAAACGCGCTTGGCCTTGCTGATTATCTCGCCGATCCCGATCTTGCGGTAGACGGCATTTTGCAGGACACTGCACTGCCGTTTCTCTCGGTAATTACCGCAGGCAGTTTGCGCACCGATCCCCAAGAATTGCTTGCTGGCACGCGCTTCAAAAGCTTCATGGATCAACTGCTGCGCGAATTTGAACTGACGATCCTTGATACCACCGCAACAAGCCGCTGCACCGACGCACAGCGCGTTGCGACGGTTGCGGGTTATAGCCTGGTAGTAGCGCGCAAGCATAAATCGCACGTCAAAGACGTCGCAACGCTCGTCAGACTGCTCCGCGCGGATCGGTCAAATGTTGTTGGCACCGTATTGAACGATTTTTAGGGCCGGATGCGGCCATGGACATGATGATCAGCACCCCGGGAGTGCCTGAAAAAACCAACTGGCGCGAGGTGCTTACGTCACGCTGGCCGCTTTGGGTCGGCCTTTTGCTGCTTGGTATCCCAAGCTTGATCCGTCTTGGCCAAGAGGCATGGACGGTTGATACCGGCGTTCACGGCCCGATTGTTTTAGCGACGGCAATATGGCTGCTCTATCAGGCTTGGCCCGATGTGGCCGCGCTCAAACGCGCTGGAAATCCGCTGATCGCGGGGGTTGCAATCGTTGGATTCTTGGGCGTTTACGCCTTTGGCCGCGCATTTTCATTCCTCAGTGTTGAGATTGCTGCTTATATCGGGCTGTTGATCGCGGTTGGTTATTTGTATCTCGGGTTTGCGGTGTTGCGCCGCTTCTGGTTCCCGATCCTTTACTTTGGGTTCATCGTGCCGATGCCGGGCTGGTTCATTGACGGGATCACTGCCCCGCTCAAAAATTATATTACTTACAGCGCGACCGTATTGCTTGACGCAGCGGGTTATCCAATCGCGAGCCAGGGCGTTACGCTGGTCGTTGCGCAGTATCAGTTGCTAGTTGAGGACGCCTGCGCCGGACTCAATTCGATTGTCAGCCTGACCGCGATCAGCCTGTTTTATATCTACATCCTTCACAACGCGTCGTGGCGCTATTCGCTGCTGCTGTTCCTCTGGATTATTCCGGCAGCACTTTTTGCCAATCTCGTTCGCGTGTTGATGCTGGTGCTGATCACTTATCATTTCGGTAATGCAGCGGCGCAGGGCTTCCTTCATTCGACGGCGGGAATGATCATGTTCGTTGTCGCGCTGATCAGCATTTTTGCGGTTGATAAGGCGATGACACCAATCCGCCGCCGCTTGACAGGGGCAACGGCATGACATCGCGGCGCGAATTTTTGATCGGGGGCGCGTGCGCGCTCACGGCAGGAGCGGCTTATGCGGCAACCCCGCGTGAGCGTATGTCGCTGCTCGGCAAGGCAAAGCTTGAGGATCTGGTACCGCGCGCGTTTGGCACATGGTCTGAACTGCCATCGAACAGTGTCGTTGTGCCGCAAAGCGATGACAGCCTTGCCGCCCGACTCTATGCGCAGACGGTGACGCGGGTGTTTGTCAATAATAGTGACGGTACTGGGGTGATGGCACTATTTGCCTACGGCGATACGCAAAGCGATCAGCTTCAGTTGCACCGGCCAGAAGTATGCTATCCAGCCTTTGGCTTTGAGGTTGTTGAAAGCGTGCCAGTGAATATTGCCCTGTCACAAGGGGCGGTCATCCCGGCGCGGCGGCTCACGGCGCAATCGACGCTGCGCACTGAGCATGTGGCGTATTGGACGCGGATTGGCGAGTATCTGCCGCAAAATGGTGATGAGCAGCGCTCGGCCAAGTTGCGCACGGCGTTTCAGGGAATTATTCCTGACGGGATTCTCGTGCGAATATCCAACCTTCAAACGACGCCTGATGCTGGCTTTGCAGTCAATCAGCGCTTTGCCGCGCAGTTGATCGATGCGTTGCCGAAAAAAGCGTTGCCCGTGCTGGTCGGAACGCAGGTCGCGCGGAAATTGGGCGGCTGAGAATAAAGTTGCGTTATGTCTAAAACAAACCCCGCGCCGATCGATATGCGCACATCGGGCGCGAAGTCAGAGGCGCGGCTTGATCCAGCACTCATCGCGCGCGCAAACCATGTTCAGCCAACCCCGGCGCTGTTTGAAATCAGTTCGTTGCTGCTGCGTGTTTCCGAAATCGCAACCGTTGCGCTGACGGCGGCGATCCTTGCGGCGTTTGTTTTGGAAAACCCATCGCCAGAGATTGCGCGCGCTTATTTTAACGCCGTCCTCATCGGCGCGCTTTTTTATGCCGGTCTGGCCGATATGACGGGCGTTTATGATGTCGACGTCCGCTTTTCGATGCGGCAAGCATGGGGCCGCGTGCTGACTGCATGGGCCGCGACCGCGATGTTCATGCTGACGATGGGCTTCCTCTTCAAAATCTCTGATACCTATTCGCGCGCTTGGGGAATCCTCTGGTTTCTGGGCGGCGGCATTGCGCTGTGCATCGTTCGCGCGGCGAGTACGTTATGGCTGCGGCAGCTCAAGCGGCGCGGCGTTTTTAATCAGCGTGTCGCGATCTTTGGCGCAGGGCCGCAGGGCCACCGCCTCGCGCATTACATCCTTGGCAATCAAAAACTCACGATTGATTTGCTCGGCTTTTTTGATGACCGCACTGATGAACGCGTTGAGGCAAGCGCGGATGATGTCGCGCTCAATGGCAATCTTGAAGGGTTGCTTCAGGCAATCCGGCTTGGCCTGGTTGATCAGGTGATCGTAGCACTGCCTTGGTCAGCCGAGTCGCGCCTGCAAGAGGTGGTCGGGCGATTGGCGGTCACCCCGATCCGCATCCGCCTTGCGCCTGATCTGGCGAGCTTTGCCTTTGCGCAGCGCCCGCTGGTGATGCTCGGCGATTTGCCCGTGATGACGCTGTTTGAACGGCCGATTTCGGGGCTTGATCAGGTGATCAAGAAGGTTGAGGATAGCGTCCTCGGGATACTCTTCACGGTACTGCTGGCACCGCTGCTGGTGATCGTTGCCATTGCGATCAAGCTCGACAGCAAGGGGCCGGTGTTCTTTCGCCAGCCGCGCGAAGGATTTAACAACCGCAAGTTCCGCATCTGGAAATTCCGCTCGATGCATCAGGACATGAGCGAGGTTGACGCGATCAATCAAGCCCGGCGCGGCGATCCGCGTGTGACGCGCGTTGGGCGTTTTTTGCGCCGTTCAAGCCTTGATGAACTGCCGCAACTGTTCAACGTGATCAGCGGCGAAATGTCACTGGTTGGCCCGCGCCCACATGCTGCCTCAACCCGCGCGGGTGACCGCCCGTTCGGTGAAGTTGTCGCAACTTACGCCGCGCGGCATAAGGTCAAGCCCGGCATGACGGGCTGGGCGCAAGTGAGCGGCTGGCGCGGCGAAACAGACACTGAGGAAAAGCTTGTCCGCCGGCTTGAGCATGATCTCCACTACATCGAAAATTGGTCAGTGCTGTTCGATCTTTACATCATTATTCGGACGATCCCGTCGCTGTTTTCATCGCGGGCCTATTGATGGTGCCCGCTGCTGGCGGGGCAGATGGCGCATTGGCGCTGTCAATCCTGATCGTGAATTATAGTACGCGCGCAACGACGCTTGAATGCCTTGCCTCGCTCTTCGCGCACCCCCCCTCGGTGGCGTATGAAGTGATCCTGCTTGATAATGCGTCAAGCGATGGTTCAGTCGAGGCGATCCGGGTAGCATACCCGCAGGTGAGACTTATCGCACATAGTGACAATTCAGGCTTTGCGGGCGGAAATAATATCGCGGCCCGCCACGCCACGGGCGAGCGCCTGCTGCTGCTCAATCCCGATACACTGCTGTTCGCGGGCAGCCTTGACGCGCTTTGGGACTTTGCCGAACGCACTCCTGCGCGGCGCATCTGGGGCGGGCGGACGTTGTTTGGCGATCACCGCCTCAACCCGACCTCATGCTGGGCCGAGATCAGCCTATGGAGCCTGTTTTGCAGCGCATTCGGGCTAATCTGGCTATTCCCCCGTTCAACATTGTTCAATCCTGAGGCATATGGTGGCTGGCTGCGTGACAGCGAACGCGACGTTGATATCGTCACGGGCTGCTTCTTGATGATTGATCATGCGCTTTGGAAGCAGTTGAACGGCTTTGACCCCGCCTTTTTCATGTACGCCGAAGAAGCTGACCTCTGCATCCGTGCGCGTGCTATGGGCGCAAAGCCGGGGATTTCTCCAGCGGCAGAAATCATCCATCTGGGCGGCGCGTCAGAAACATCGCAGACAGAAAAAATGATCAAAATCATGCGCGGCCGTGTGACCCTGATGCGCAAGCATTGGTCGCCTGCAACGCTTGCAATCGGGCTGCTGCTCTGTCGCATCTGGGCACTGCTTAGGCTGATCGGATCACGCTTCATAAGCGGCCCGCGCGATGTTCCCGGCACGTCAATCGAGAAGTGGCAGACAATCTGGAAACGCCGCGCCGAATGGCTGGCGGGATATTAGGGCTGGCAGCGTTAAACGTAAGTCGCTCTACAGCGTGATGAGTTTAGATTAAACCAAACCCGTTCGGGCTGAGCTTGTCGAAGCCCTGTCCTTTCTTCTCAATACGCTTGAAAGAGAAGGACAGCCCTTCGACAGGCTCAGGGCGAACGGTTTAACTTAATATCATCACGCTCTAGGCTCGCTGCAACGGGATAACGCAGTCCCTTCGCGCTCTTCTTACCTTCGCGCACTTCGCGTGAACCCAACACCGCAATTTTTCACGCGAAGACCGCGAAGGAAATAAGGCCGCGAAGCACCCATGCGGCGTGCGGGGCGAGGTGGGGTAATGAGTGGCGACTAAAGACAACGTTGCGGACGTTTAAATCTCAATTTGAGATGCCAAAAAGCTGACGTTGGCCAACCATAATTTCACTTTTTGTTCTTGATTTATGTGTCAATATCGTGCATTTTGCCAAAAATTGACCCCGAGGATAGCGAATGCTGAATGATCTCTCGTTTACTGAACTCCGTCAACGCACTGGTATGAGTGTCGAAGAGGTGGCGGAAGACCTAGGTTATTCCGCTAGTACAATTTACCGCTGGGAACGTGGCGAGACAGCTCCAAAGGCTGCGGTCTATAGAGCGCTTGAAGTTATTGCACGATTTGCAGATAGCCCCACATCGTCAAAAAATAACAATCAATCAGGTTTTCGGTTCATTGATCTTTTCGCTGGTATTGGCGGGCTGAGGATTGGCTTTCAGGGAATAGGCGGCCACTGTGTCTTCACGTCCGAGTGGGACAAGCATTCGCAAGAAACCTATCGCCGAAATTTCCGTGACAATCATCCAGTGCACGGTGATGTTCGAGAGTTTTCTGAAAACCCAAGCTTAATTCCTGAACATGACGTGTTGCTGGCGGGCTTTCCCTGTCAGCCATTCTCAATCGCAGGCGTTTCAAAGAAGAACTCTCTTGGTCGTCCGCATGGCTTCTTGTGCGACACTCAGGGAACCCTGTTTTTCGACACTTCTAGAATTATCGCCCATCACAAGCCTGCCGCTTTTTTGCTAGAAAATGTAAAAAACCTTGAAACTCACGACAAGGGAAAGACCTTCGCCACCATCATGAACGTCTTGCGGAATGAATTGGGCTATCATGTCCAAGCGCGGGTTATAAGCTCAGCGCCTTGGGTGCCTCAAAAGCGACAGCGCATTTTCATTGTAGGTTTTAAGGAACCGACAGAGTTTGATCTGGCTAGCCTTAAACTTCCTGACGCCAACGAAGGTCCCAAGCTGAAGAGCATTCTCAACTGCCATCAAGACGTTGATCCTAAATATACACTAACTCCAAAACTCTGGGCATATTTGCAGGGCTACAAGGAGAAGCATAACGCCGCAGGCAATGGCTTCGGTTTCGGCTTGTGCGGACCAAATGACGTTACTCGAACCCTTTCGGCTCGATATTACAAGGATGGCTCGGAAATTCTTATCGACCAACCCAACCAACGCCCAAGGCGGCTTACTCCTCAGGAATGTGCTAGGCTCATGGGATTCGAGCATGATGGAAGGCCATGGCACATTCCCGTTTCCGATACGCAAGCCTATCGTCAGTTTGGGAACGCCGTAGTTGTGCCGGTCGTTGAGTTTCTAGCGCAAGCGATGAAACCACATATCCAAAACGCAGTTGCTAATTCACGTTACCGCGCTGATATAACCAGAGTTAATGAACAGCAGCGAGAGTTGGAAACCTGCTGACGTTTGAGGAATTAGTTTTGCAAAGTCAGATAAGCTTTTTGTCAATAGCACTTTTCAGTTGCGCGCGCTTTTTCAGGCGCAACTTTCCGAAATGAAGCTCACGGTGGCATGAGGGGCAAAGTGCGGCTGCATTGATCAGAGTATCGTCTCCACCCTCGCCAAGCGGAAGGATGTGATGAACCTCAAGGTATGATCGATCATCATCTCGCTGAAACAACAACGATTTGCAATTTGGCATTTCACATTGATCTTTGGCTCTCGCCAAGGCTGCTGCCACAATGTACGGGTCACGGACGAAATCATTTATTTGCCGAGTTCGTTTCGGTGGCGGCCCCGTTCTTAATTTGGCTTTGGCGATGATTTTGGCTGAATCAACTGACTTTGCCAATTGTCGCCCGAGTTCGTCAGGCATCGGCTCAACGGCATCGCGCTTTTCCTTGGCAAAGAACAGCTCATTTCCTATCCGGCCAATCGTAAGCCTATCGCCGATCTCAATCCAAGCAACGATTCCCTTACCCATTCTTGTTTCTGGAGTGCGGCCTGCGCCTTCGCGAAGTGAATTATAATATGAAATGGAAAGCTGACCGCTCTCCGTACCTAGGATACCAATTTGTAAAACCCTATCCGATGGGCCTTCGGTGGCAGCGATTCCCGCTGCTAACAAGACCTCTTTTTGCGCAGCATCAACGACATAGGCACTCTTAGCCTTGTCGGTTTTGCTAACGACTTTCGTAGCAAAATCATCAAATAGTTTAAGCCAATCATCTGACATTCCGCTTCGATAGCAATACAAATGCACAAGCGTCTAGTTTCTATTGCATTTTGGCACGGCAGCTTTCCCAGTTCCCTGCATAAACCCGCCATTCTGCACCCCACAACATCCAATTTACCCAAACTGAAATCCTACCCAAAAAAACCGCTGTCCTATTTGATCGCCTTATGATCTCATAGGCTCATGCCGCTGCCATGCCTCCCCTCCCTGCTCAACCAGAGCACCCGCTTTGTAGCAGATGCCCCCACAGCCAAATTCATGGGCGATAAAGCTACAAAGGATACAATTTCAATATGATCGGCCGTTGCTTTTGTTGCTTTAAGCAAACTCCCGCCACCCAATCCGCCCGCAGCCATTTGCGGCAACGTGGCGCAAGGCCGGGTTCATATGATCGCTGGCAGGGTGGCAATATGGTCACCATATCGTTAGCCATGCTTCAACAGGGTTCATGCATCTCATGCCGCTAATCGCAGCAATGTTGCTCATACAAGGCTTGAACCTCCTGATGCTTATTGCTCTTTTGAAGTCATCTTTGCTCGTCTTGTTGGGGGTTGCTGCGGTAACGCCAGCCGAAGCGACGCGCACTTACAACGTCTCCAGCCGTCCCGGATTGGTCGACGCGATTGCGCGGGCAGCGGCGGGTGATCGCATCATCCTTGCCTCGGGCAATTACGGCGCCATCGATATTCGCGGCAAGGCGTGGGCAAGCGATGTCATGCTGATGTCGGCATCAACCGCCAGCCCCGCGCGGATTGACACACTCACGGTCAACGCCGTCTCGCATCTGTCGATCAAGTCGATCCATATCGGTCGCCCGCTCAATTCCGGTGAGGCAAGCTATGCGATTTTCGGCAATTTCCGCAGCGTGTCTTCGGTAACGCTTGATGATGTGTTCGTGCGTGGTTCGATGGATAATAATCCGGTGAATGACGGCAATGGCCTCAATTTTGTTGATAGCCGAGGTGTCACCATCAAAGCGTCGCGATTTGAACAGCTTGGGCGCGGGCTTTCGGCTTCGGGGTCAACTGACCTTATCTTGAGCGGCAATGTGTTCCGCTCAATGCGTACCGACGGGATGAATTTCGCCAATGTTCAGCGCGTGACGATTGACCGCAATATTTTCAGCGATTTCTTCGTTGGTGAAGGCGATCATCCCGACGCTATTCAATTTTGGACGGCGGGCACCAAGCAAGCGTCATCAAATATCATCATCCGCAATAATCAGATTTTTCAGGGGCGCGGTGCCGGAACGCAGGGCATTTTCCTGACCGATCAAGTTGGCACGCTGCCTTACCAGAATGTAAGAATCGAAAATAACCTGCTCTATGTCTATGACGGCTATAACGGCATCATGGTGGGGAATGGTCGCAACGTTGAAATTATCGGCAACAGCGTCCTGTCAGAATCGCGCGATAACCAAAAATATTGGATCCGGCTTGACCGTGTTGAGGGCGTGACGCTGCGCAACAATATCGCGGACTCGTTCGTCAATCAGAATAACAAAGGCATGACGACGGAGAATAATATTTTCCTTGATGCACGGCCAAGCGTTGCTGGGCGTATCCGTGATTTGCAGGCACTTGCTGGCGCGACTGCGGCTGGATTGGTGATCCCCGGCGTCGGGTATCAGCCGCCCGCACGGTAAGGATTTATCCCTAATACTGACAGGTAGACAGGCGATCAGGTTTCGCTAAGAAACTTTAATGTCTTTGCCATCCCCCCTGTTTGATCGCCTGCGGCTTCCCGTCATCGGCTCGCCCCTGTTCATCGTTTCTGGCCCTGAACTGGTGATTGCCCAGTGCAAGGCGGGGATTGTCGGTTCCTTCCCCGCACTCAATGCGCGGCCGCAGACGTTGCTTGATGAATGGCTTCATCAGATTACTGAAGAACTCAGCGCGTGGAACCGCGATAATCCTGATCGTCCAGCCGCCCCCTACGCGGTCAATCAGATCGTCCATAAATCCAATGACCGGCTTGATGCAGACATTGCGACCTGCGCCAAATGGCAGGTGCCAATTACGATCACCTCGCTTGGTGCGCGTGAGGATCTCAATCAAGCTGTTCACGGCTGGGGCGGGATCGCGCTCCACGATGTGATCAATGACCGTTTTGCGCGCAAGGCGATTGAAAAGGGCGCTGACGGCCTCATCCCCGTCGCGGCGGGCGCTGGCGGCCATGCCGGAACGCTCTCGCCGTTTGCTTTCATGCAGGAATTGCGTGAATGGTTTGACGGCCCGATTGCGCTGTCTGGCGCGATTGGCAGCGGCCGTTCGATCTTGGCGGCGCAAGCGATGGGGGCTGATTTCGCCTATATCGGCTCACCCTGGATCGCGACGGTCGAGGCCAATGCGGATCAGGCGTATAAGGATGGGATCGCTGAAGGCCGTGCGTCAGACATCGTGTATTCAAGCCTGTTTACCGGCGTTCACGGCAATTATCTGCGCGGCTCAATCGTGCGCGCGGGGCTTGATCCCGATAATCTACCCGAAGGCGATGTCACCAAGATGAACTTTGGTTCGGGCGGGAACACCAAGGTGAAGGCGTGGAAGGATATTTGGGGTTCGGGCCAAGGGATCGGCGCGGTCACTGCGGTTGAGACCGTGGCAGACCGGGTTGACCGGCTTGAGGCTGAATACCGCGTGGCGATTGCAGAACTTGATGCCAAAAAGCGCGCGGGCTGGGCTTAATTAGCTACCCTTGCGGCCAATCACCTGAACCCGCGCATCAACCTCGGCCTTCACGCTTGGCCGAACGAAGCGGCCAATGTCGCCGCCGTAAATCGCGATTTCCTTGACCAGCTTTGAGGCGATGGGTTGGAGCGCGACATCTGCCATCAGGAAGATGGTTTCGATATCGGCATTCAACTGCTGGTTCATTCCCGCCATTTGATATTCATATTCAAAATCGGCGACGGCGCGCAAACCCCGGATAATCACCGACGCGTTTTGATCCTGCGCGAATTTCATCAGCAGCGCATCAAATGAAACCACCTCAATCGCGCCGCCAATTTCGCTGACCTCACGCCGCACCGTCGCCATGCGTTCCTCAACGGTAAACATCGGCGATTTTGACGGGTTGGTCGTGACGCCGATGATCAAGCAGTCAACCAGCTTCGCGCCGCGCCGGATGATATCCATATGGCCAAGTGTGATCGGATCAAAGGTGCCTGGGTAAACGCCGATACGTGTCATTACCGATCCCTCTCAATCGTATAGCGGGCAATTGCGCGGAGCAGGTCTGCTTCGGCCCCGAAGCTGCCAAGGTGAGCGATGGCTTGATCAACCAGCGCACTCGCCTGCGCCTTGGCACGGTCCATGCCGAGCAGCGAAAGGAACGTCGCCTTGCCCTTTGCTTCATCCTTGTGAAGCGCCTTGCCTGCTGCTGCCTCATCGCCCTCAACGTCGAGAATGTCATCGGCGATCTGAAACGCGAGGCCGATATCACGCGCATAGCCACGTAAGGGCGCGCGCCCCTCAGGTGGCAAGCGGCCCATGATCGCGCCTGCCTCAATGCAAAAACTGATCAGCGCGCCGGTTTTAAGCTGTTGCAGCCGCGTTATGGTTTGGAGGTCGAAGGTCGCGACATCAGCTTCAATGTCCATCATCTGGCCGCCCGCCATCCCGTCAGGGCCACTGGCGCGCGCAAGTTCGAGAACAAGCTCAATCCGCACAAACGGGTCGCTGTGCGTCGCTTCTTCGGCAAGCAAATCAAACGCAAGCGCGTGAAGCGAATCCCCGGCAAGCACCGCCGTCGCCTCATCAAACGCCTTGTGAACGGTTGGTTTGCCACGCCGCATGTCATCATCGTCCATACACGGCAAATCATCATGGATCAGTGAATAGACATGGATGCACTCAATCGCCGTGGCCACGCGCAGCGCCGCCTTGCGGTCAACATTGAATAGCGCGCACGACGCGGTAACGAGCAAGGGCCGCAGCCGCTTACCACCGCCAATCGCCGCGTGGCGCATCGCCTCGAAAAGCTTGCGGCGCGGGTCTCCCGGCACTGGCAGCAGCAAATTAAACTGATGGTCAATATCCGCCGCGATTTGCGTGAGTGCGGGCGTCAATAACGTCAAAGCATCCCCCATCACCGTTCAAACCGCGTCAAAGGGATGAGTGCCTTTTGCAGCACCGTCGGGGCTAAGGCTGATTTTCTCTATTCTGGCCTGAGCATCCTTTAATCGCGCTTCGCACTGCGCCCGCAGCGCATCGCCCTGCGTGTAAAGCGTGATCGATTCATCAAGGCTGGCATCGCCCGATTCGAGCCGCGCAACGATGGTTTCAAGGCGCTTGAGCGCATCTTCAAATGACAGGGTGCTTAGGTCTTGGGACATGAGGCTTATCTGACGGGCGCGGGCGCTGCGGTCAAGCGCTCGCGGCCTTCGCGCGTTCCTCGGCGACCAGTTCTTTGCGGCTCAGCTTGCCAACAAGTGTTTTGGGCAGGGCATCGCGCACTTCGACCGCAACGACGCGTTCATGCTTCCCGAGCTGTGGGTTGAGCCAGCTCATTAGCTCATCACCGTCAATATTTGCGCCTTCGGTGAGCGTGACGAAGGCTTTGGGCTTTTCGCCTGAATAGCTGTCGGGAATGCCAATCACGAGCGCCTCTTTGACCGCATCATTGGCGTAAAGCCGCTTTTCTATCGTACTTGGGAACACCTTGAATCCGCCGACGGCAATCATATCCTTCAGGCGGTCGACGATGCAGATATAACCGTCCTCATCGATCAACCCAACATCACCAGTGCGCACAGCGCCGTCAATGAAATTCTCATTGCCGCTTTCAGGCTTGCCCCAATAACCCTGCATTGCTTGTGGCCCGGTAAAGACGATCTCACCGGGTTCGCCTTCGGGTGCTGGCTTGGTCGGGTCTTCGCGGTCAACAAGCCTGATATGGGTGCCGGGTACTGGCTGACCAATGGTGCCGCTCTTGTTAAGCCCAAGATAGGGGTTTGATGTGAGCACGCCCGAACTTTCGGTAAGGCCGTAACCTTCAATCACTGTCGCGCCTGTCGTTGCCTCAAACCGCGCCTTAACCTCGGCTGGCAGCGGCGCACCGCCCGATATGCAGAAACGCAGCGACGAAAAATCAGTCTTGCCGACATCCCCGTGGTCAAGCAGCGCCTGATACATCGTTGGCACACCGGGCAGTGCGGTCGCCTTGACGCGGGCAATTGTCTTAAGCACTGCGCCTGCCTCAAAGCGCGGCAACATCGCGATCATCCCGCCTGCAAGGATTGTCCGGTTGAGCACACAGGTATTGGCGAAGACGTGGAAGAAGGGAAGCGCGCCAACAATTCGGTCACCCACTTCAATCTTGGGATCAATACTATCGACCTGTCGTGCATTGGCGGTGAGGTTCTGATGCGTCAGCATCGCGCCCTTGGGTGTGCCCGTGGTGCCGCCCGTATATTGGATCAGTGCAATATCGCGCTCAGCGTCAATCGTAACGGGGGCAGACTTTGCCGGGGCCGCGCCAAGCATTGCCATTAAGGGAATTATCTTGGGGTCGCCGCGCGGCACGATTGCAATGTCGCTGCGTTTGAGCATCCGAAACAGCGTGCGCTTCACCGGCGGCAACCAGCCCGAGAGCGACCCGACAATCATCCGGTCAATCACGCACTGTCGGAGCAAAGAATACGCATTTTTGTAAAGCATCGGCACATCAACGGTGACGATAATCCGAGTACCACTGTCCGCGAGTTGTTCGCTCAATTCGTCAACGGTGTAGAGCGGCGACATATTGACGATGATCGCGCCAATTTTGAGCGCGCCGTAATAAGCGATCAGATAATCGGGCACATTGGGCAGGAACAACCCAACCCGATCCCCCTTGCCAACCCCCATTTTTTGCAGAGCAGCGGCGAAGCGATCAACCCATGCGCCTAACTGACTGTAGCTAATCCGCGCACCCATGAAATCGGCAATCGGCGCATTTGGCGTCTTGGCGATGCTCGCAGCGAGCATATCAGGGATAGTGAGCGGCGCGAAGCTAACGTCCCACGGATTGGGATGGGCATAGGCGCTGCGCCAAAGGCTTTCGGGGTCAGTCATCGCCAGAGGTGTAAAGTGCGGCGCGCAAATCCTCAAGCGCTTGCGTTTCGTTTACGACCTTAATCGCGTGCATCCCGAGCATGGCGGCGGGTTTGCAATTGATGCCGAGATCATCGAGATAAATGCACGCCTCAGGCGGCACCGCCAGCGCATCGCACATCATCTGATAAATGCGCGGATCGGGCTTGCGGATGCCCGCTTTTGAGCTTTCGATGATATGATCAAAGCGCGCCATGATCGCCCCAACCGCTTCAGCCTTTTCGGCAGTGCCCGCCATCCCCGCGCCTTGACCCGCTGGCACATTGTTGGTGATGCAGCCGAGGATATAGTCATCACCTTTAAGCTGATCGAGCATCGTCACCATCGCGGGCCGGATTTCGCCCGATAGCAGCGCAAGGACATCTGCCCCGCTGATTGCATGGCCAGCAGCAGCGGCTTCTTGGCTAAATGCCACGTCAAACTCGGCAGGCAGGATTTCGGCACGCTCAAACCGCGCCCAGGCATTGCTGTCTGGATCAGTCGCGTTGAGGCCACGGATTGTGTCGATTGGAAAACCGCGCTCAGCCTCAAAACGATTGAACGCCTCAAACGGCGATGACGTAATCACCCCGCCAAAATCGAAAATGACGGCGGTGAATTTACGCGGCATGATACCAATATACTCCGTCGCGCATTTCGCGCCGCGCGCGGCCAGATCGTTCAAGACGCCGTACATGCGCAATCGCCTCGCCCGTCGCCATTTCGCGATTGCTGTCATCGATCTTGCGGTTGAACAGCATAGTAAAGCAATCAACCGCGCGTAAGGGCGTGGCCATCGCAGCGGCAAGGTCATCAAGCCTGCGGTTATGTTCATCACGCAGCGCGATCAGCCGGGTGTGGAGGCCGTGGAAGGGTTCACCGTGTGCTGGGCAAACCAGCAGGTCAGCCGGGAGCTGCCCCAGCAGCCGATCAATCGATGTCAGCCAATCGCCAAGCGGATCGCCTTCGGGTTCAGTGATATGCACTGATACGTTTGAACTGATCCGGGGCAGCACTTGATCGCCCGAAATCAATACGCCTTCGGCCTCATTCCACAGGCAGGCATGTTCAGGGCTATGACCCGAGCCGACAACAACGCGCCAGTAATTGCCGCCAAGATCAAGCACTTCGCCGTTTTCAATCCGGCGATACCCCGGCGGCAATGGATAAACCACTCTGCCAAAAAAGCCCCATCCGCGCTGCTTTGACCGCGCAAGATTGTCTTCGGTCCACCCTGCCGCGCGGAAAAGCGCGATGGCTTCATCAGGCGTTTCATTCGTCGGATCAATCGTCAGCATCCGCGCGGTCAGCCATTCGCCGCGCGTCATCCATACTTGCGCGCCATGCTTCTTACAGAGCCAGCCAGCGAGGCCAATATGATCGGGGTGAAGATGCGTACAGATCACGCGGCTGATTGGGCGATCGGCCAAATCTGCGCTAAACAGCGCCTTCCACGCGTCGCTGCACAAATCGAGCCGCATTCCGGTATCAACCACCGCAACCCCGTCACCGTCATCAAGCAGCCACGTGTTGATATGGCCAAGCGATCCCGGCATTGGAATGCGTGCCCAGCTAATCCCCGGCGCAATCCGGTGCGCGACGCCCGCCCCCGGCGCGAAATCGCCCAGCGGATAGCTCAGCCCCTGATGGTTGGTCGCGGTAAAGCTTTCATCCTGCGTCAGCGACGCATCGGGGGGCAGCGTCTCACTCAACGCTTGAAAAGTGTTTCGGCGTTATGTTCAACCGGGGCTGGCGCAATCGCATCTTCGCCAAGTGCGGCCTGTTCGGCGGCATGAACGGCGGCGGTACGCTCGGCGCGAAGTTCTTCGATGAGCGCGGCCCGGTCACCGTCAAGGCGCGTATCAACCTGCGCTTCAATCCCCTTAAGCTTGGCGGCTTTGGCGATGATCGCGTCAAGCTCGCGTTGGGTGCAAAGGCCAAGCGTCACTGGGTCTTTGGGAACGATATCAACAATGTTCCAATGCGTGCGTTCACGGATCGCTTGGATTGTTGTCCGCGTTGTCCCGATCAGCTTGCCAATCTGGCCGTCAGACACTTCGGCGTGATTGCGAATGATCCACGCGATGCCGTCGGGCTTGTCCTGCCGCTTGGAAACCGGCGTATAACGTGGCCCTTTTGAACGGCGCGCTTGCTCAGGCTCGCGGTCCATTTTGAGAACGTAATTGGGATCATTCTGACCCTTTTCAATTTCGGCCTGCGTAATTTCGCTCGCACGGATGGGATCGCGCCCGGTCAGCTTGGTCGCCGCTGTGTCATCGGCAATCGCCTGAACCTCAAGAATATGGAGCCCGCAGAATTTGGCAATCTGCTCAAATGAAAGCGCAGTATTATCGACCATCCACGAAGCGGTCGCATGGGGCATGAGCGGCTGGGCCACGGCGAAAAACCTTTCAGATAAAATAAGGGCCGCCCCTTGCGGAGCGGCCTTGGTATGTTTTTGGCTTAGTCCGATGTGGGGCCAAGGGCAAGCCCTTACGCCAGACACAGTTCTGGTTCGCTCGCAAACTCAACTGGGGAGAGGGCTGCAATAAATTGCTGGGCACTGGCACCCCAGGTAAACGTGCGGCCAAAAGCAGCGCAGACCGCGCGATCCCGCGTAAGCGCAAGCGCAATTGCGCTCTCAAGATCGCCAGCCAACGCGCCAACATTATCGGCTACGATATCAATTGGCCCGTTGACTGGATAGGCCGCAACTGGCGTTCCGCAGGCAAGCGCCTCAATCATCACCAGCCCGAATGTATCAGTAAGGCTGGGAAAGACGAACACGTCGGCCCCCGCATAGGCTCCCGCAAGCGCACGACCGTTCATTGTGCCAAGGAAATGTGCATCAGGATAGCGTGCTTGCAGGCGTTCGCGCGCGGGGCCATCCCCAACGATGACCTTTGATCCCTTGATTTCACTCGTAAGAAACGCCTCAATATTCTTTTCAACCGCCACTCTGCCAACATAAAGCTGGATTGGTCTTGGAAGATGCGCATAAATCTTTGGTGCGGGTGTGTCGGGGCTGAATTGCGTGAGATCAACCCCGCGACCCCAATGTGCAACATGCGATACGCCGTGGCTACGCAGTTCAGCGCGCACGCTTTGGGTGGAGACGAGTACACGCTTTGCCGGGGCATGAAACCAGCGAATATAGAGCCAGAAGAGCGCCGCCGGGATACCGGTTCGCCGCGCGATGTAATCGGGAAATTGTGTGTGATAAGCGGTCGTAAAGGGAATCGCGCGGCGCAGACACCAGCGCCGCGCGGCAAGGCACAACGGCCCTTCAGTTGAAAGATGGATTGCATCAGGGCCAAACGCGGCAATCCGCGCGCCGACGCTCTTCGGCCCAGCCAGCGCAAGCCGGATTTCAGGATAGGTCGGGCAGGGCCAAGAGCGATAAAGATCGGGCGAGATCACGAGCACCTCATGCCCGCGCGCCTCAAGCTCGCGCCGCACCGATTGGAGCGTGCGGACGACGCCGTTGACTTGCGGCGTCCACGCGTCGGTGATGATCGCGATCTTCATGCGGCGAGGGCCAGCTTTGGCGCGGCGGCCAGTTCTGCGCTTTCGCGTGTTGCGACAATTTCGGCCCAGTGGAGAATTTCCATCCGCCCGCCTGGATGTTCAACAAGGGCTGTGCAGCCCTCAACCCAATCACCGTCATTATAATATACGATGCCGTCAATGCTGCGCTGTTCAGCATTATGAATATGACCGCAGACGACGCCGTCAACCCCGCGCAAGCCAGCCTCATGCGCGACAAGCTCTTCAAAGCGAGAAATGAACGCAACCGCATTTTTGACCTTATGCTTGGCGGTTTTTGACAGCGACCAATAGGGCAAGCCAAGCCGCGTCCGCACCGCGTTGACCACAGTATTTAGCCGCATCAGCGTGATGTAAGCAGCATCGCCGACAACCGCGAGCCAGCGGTGCGCGAGCATGATCGCGTCAAATTCATCGCCGTGGAGAACCAGTAGACGCTTCCCATCGGCGGTTTCATGGATCGCCTTGCGCCGGATTTCGACCCCGCCGAAGTTCATTCCGCTGAACTGGCGAAACATCTCATCATGATTGCCGGGGATATAGACCACTTTGGTGCCGCGTCGTGCGCGCTTCATGATCCGCCAGACGATATCATTGTGCGCCGCCGGCCAGTAGAATTTCTTCTTCATCTGCCAGCCGTCGATGATGTCCCCAACCAGATACATCGTGTCGCTGTCGCTGTGATCAAGGAAATCGATCAGCAGCTTTGCGTTGCACCCGCGTGTACCCAAATGAACGTCGCTGATCCAGATCGTGCGATAGTGGCGGCGTCCCGATGAGGTTTCTGGGATCGCAGGGGGCGAAATTTCGCGAGGTTCAAATTCAGCGGTGAACCTACCGAGTGTTACAGCATCCATGTATCATTCCCAAAAAATGACTGCTGTTGCAGTGCATTGGCAGGAGATTGTTACATTTCCGAATCGCAGATGTGCGCCGCACACAAAAAAGCCCGTCGGTTATTGTAACCGACGGGCTTTTCCCCTGTGTTAAGGCTGTGTTGGCTTAAGCGTATGTAACGCGGATGCTTGCCTTGCGACCGCGCATCGCGCCGCCAACAATACCGAAGCCGATCAGCATCATCGCCCAAGTCGCGGGTTCGGGGATGCCACCACCGCCGCCGCCTGCAAGCGTGAAGTTGAAATCATCGGCACCAAGCGTTGCGTCGGGGCCAACAAAGGTAACCGAGCGGCCAAGGCCACTGAAGGTAATCGTCTGGAGCGCGAATGCATTTGGATCGCCGAGCAGACCAGTGATCGAACCAAGCAAAGTGCCCGAACCGCTCAAGCCACTGAATACACTCACTGTGCCGGGGGCAAAAAAGCCAGCGGTGAATGAAAATCCGGTAAAGCCAAATGTGGTGTTCGCAAATGCCGGCCCGCCTGCGTTAAACGCAAGATTGGGGGGTGATGTTTCGCCAAAGCCCGATGTCGTCTGAAACCCAGTGAAATCCACGCCGAGGTTCGGGCCAGTAGCGCCACTGCTTGATGTACCACCGTTGTAGAAACCATTGACTAAATCATTGGTCGGTACGCCGTCAAAATTAATGGCGACGCTTGCGGCTTGGGCTGCAGTTGATAGCGCGAAACTGGCAGCAATGGCTAGCAAAGCATATTTCATCATAAGTCTCCTGATTCAAAAAAGAAAATCGGTGCGACTCGAATTTGCGTTATTTCAACGGTAATAGTTTTTTAACCAGCATCAAGCACGGTTTACCGCAGATCGTCCCAGTATGACGCAATACATGCGGGTCAAACGACCAGCACAATCTTTCCGACATGATCGCCCGCTTCCATTCGGGTGTGTGCGGCAGCCGCTTCCACAAGTGGGAAGGTCATATCAATCACAGGCTTGAGTTCGCCCGCGATCACATGCGGCCAAACAACACGTTGCAATTCTTCGGCGACCAGCGTTTTGAATTCCACTGAACGCGGACGCAGCGTTGATCCAGTGAGCGTTAGCCGCTTCATCATTACGGCAGCGACGTTGATCTCAGCCTTTATCCCGCGCTGCACGGCAATAGTCACGTGACGACCATCTTCAGCGAGGCAGGCGATATTGCGCGGCACATAATCTCCGCCGACCATATCAAGCACAGCGTTGACGCCCTTGCCGTCGGTAATCCGCGCAATCTCATCAACGAAATCACACGCCGAATAGTCAATCGCGTGGGTTGCGCCTAACTCAATTGCGCGCGCGCATTTGTCGGCCGATCCGCAGGTGACGATGACATTCACCCCAAATAACTTGCACAGCGCAATCGCCATCGTGCCGATGCCCGATGTGCCGCCGTGGACGAGCACCGTCTCACTAGGTGCGGCATAAACCCGCTCAAACAGGTTCGTCCACACGGTGAACAACGTCTCCGGGATTGCCGCCGCTTCGATCATAGTGAGCGACGGTGGAACGGGTAGACACTGTCCGTAAGGCGCAACGGCATATTGCGCATAGCCGCCGCCCGCAACGAGCGCGCAAACGCTGCGCCCAAGCGCGGATGCGTCCACCCCTTCTCCAACGCCGACAATTTCCCCCGCAACTTCAAGCCCCGGCACGCTTGAAGCGCCCGTAGGCGGCGCGTACATCCCGCGTCGTTGAAGGACATCTGGGCGATTAACGCCCGCCGCTGCAACCTTGATCAGCACTTCACCGGCGCTAGGCTTTGGTACAGGTCGTTCAACGGCTTGCAGCACTTCGGGGCCGCCGGGGGCCGCAGGATCAATCGCGATCATCATTTCAGTTATTGCCACCACTTATCCCTTATTGACTTCGCGGCGCGCCGGGTCAACATTTCTGATTATGGACATGGATGAAATTTTCGCGCGCAAGCCAGCCGATCCGCTGATGCTGATGACGCGGCAGGATCTTGATCCATTTTCGGTTGAAGAATTGCACGAAAGGCTTGAGATTTTGGCGCTTGAAACCGCGCGGGTTAAGCAAAAGCTTGAGGGTGCCGTTAACCACCGGGCAAGCGCGGACTCGCTATTCAAGCGTTAGTTGAATGAATTGCCCTTGATCAAACGGGTCGGGCACCCGATGTTGGGTTTTCCAAGGAGTGACGAAATGCCGTCTTTTGCCCGTGAACTCGAAACTACATTGCACAATGCGCTCGGTGCTGCTGCAACCCGCCGCCATGAATATGCCACGCTTGAGCATCTACTGCTTGCGCTGATCGATGATGAGCATGGCTCAAAAGTCATGGCCGCGTGCGGCGTCGATTCAAACGAACTGCGCGAAACGGTTAAGCATTATCTTGATACTGAACTTGAGGCCCTGAAACAGGACGGCCAGACCGACCCAACGCCGACCAGCGGTTTTCAACGCGTGGTGCAGCGCGCGATCCTCCATGTGCAAAGCTCTGGCCGTGATGAAGTGACTGGCGCGAATGTGCTTGTCGCGCTGTTTTCCGAACGCGAAAGCTATGCCGTCTATTTCCTCCAGCAGCAGGATATGAGCCGCCTTGATGCGGTCAGCTATATCAGCCACGGTGTTGGCAAGGGCGTTGAAACGCCCGAACCGCGCGAAGTTAAGGGCGCTGAAGAGAAGGAAGAGAAAAAGCCTGAGCAGGGCAAGGGTAAGCAGGAGTCTGCACTCAAGCAATTCTGCGTTGATCTCAATGAAAAGGCCAAAAAGGGCAAGGTCGATCCGCTAATCGGGCGCGGGCCCGAGGTTGACCGGACGGTGCAAATCCTCTGCCGCCGTTCAAAGAATAACCCGCTGTATGTTGGTGAACCCGGTGTTGGCAAAACCGCAATTGCCGAAGGGTTGGCGCGCAAGATCATTGAAGGCGATGTGCCTGAAGTGCTGTTGCCAGCAGTGATTTACTCGCTTGATATGGGCGCGCTGCTCGCGGGCACGCGCTATCGCGGCGATTTTGAAGAGCGGTTGAAGGCAGTGGTCAATGAGCTTGAAAAGCTCCCCGATGCGATCCTCTTCATTGATGAAATCCACACGGTGATTGGTGCCGGCGCGACCAGTGGCGGCGCGATGGACGCGTCAAACTTGCTTAAGCCAGCACTGAGCGGCGGCACGATCCGCTGCATCGGATCAACCACGTACAAAGAATTCCGCAACCATTTTGAGAAAGACCGCGCGCTGCTACGCCGCTTCCAGAAGATCGACGTGAATGAGCCAACGATTGAGGATACAATCAAAATCCTCGCTGGCTTGCGGAGTGCGTTTGAGGATCATCACAAGGTAAAATACACCCCCGACGCGATTAAATCGGCGGTTGAGCTTTCGGCGCGCTATATCAATGACCGCAAATTGCCCGATAAGGCGATTGACGTGATTGATGAAGTTGGCGCGATGCAAATGCTCGTCGCCCCCGCCAAACGCAAAAAGATCATCACGACCAAGGAAATCGAAGCCGTCATCGCGACGATGGCACGCATCCCGCCCAAATCAGTGTCAACTGACGATAAGGCATCGCTTGCTAGCCTTGAAACCGATCTCAAGCGGGTCGTGTTCGGCCAAGACGCTGCGCTTGAAAAACTGGCGTCGGCGATCAAGCTCAGCCGTGCGGGTCTGCGCGATCCTGAAAAGCCGATTGGTAGCTATCTGTTCACTGGGCCGACGGGCGTTGGGAAAACCGAGGTTGCGCGTCAGCTTGCGAGCATCATGGGCATCCCACTCCAGCGTTTCGATATGAGCGAATATATGGAGCGCCACAGCGTGTCGCGGCTTATCGGTGCGCCTCCGGGCTATGTCGGTTATGATCAGGGCGGATTGCTCACTGACGCGGTGGATCAACAGCCGCATTCGGTTTTGCTGCTTGATGAAATCGAAAAAGCGCATCCCGATCTGTTCAACATCTTGCTCCAAGTGATGGATAATGGCCGCCTCACCGATCATCACGGCAAGACGGTGGATTTCCGCAACATCATCCTGATCATGACGACCAATGCCGGCGCATCAGACATGGCGCGCGAAACCATCGGCTTCGGCAATCTTACCCGCGAGGGCGAGGACGGCGAAGCGGTCAAGAAGATGTTCACGCCCGAGTTTCGCAACCGTCTCGATGCGGTGGTGCCGTTTGGCTATCTCCCGCCTGAAGTCGTCGCGCGCGTGGTTGATAAGTTCATCCTCGAACTCGAACTCCAGCTTGCTGACCGCGATGTCCACATCAAGCTCGACGATGATGCCAAGGCATGGCTGACGACGCGCGGCTATGACAAGCTTTACGGCGCACGGCCAATGTCTCGCTTGATTCAGGAAAAGATCAAACAGCCGCTCGCCGAAGAACTGCTCTTCGGCAAACTCGTCCACGGCGGCGAAGTCAGCGTGCATTTGAAAGACGGCGCGATGGCGTTCGAGATTGTCGCAGCAGCACCCAAGAAGGGCCGCAAGGGCGGGAAGGCGAAGGTGAAGACTGGGGTGTGAGGGTGTGGCATTTGAATTTGACCCCGAAAAGGACATCATCAATATCGCCAAGCACAGCTACTCGCTGAGTGGTGCCCCTGCTGTTTTTCAGGGGCCGTATATCGAGGAAGAAGATGCGCGGTTCGACTATGAGGAAACTCGCTTCGTTGCCATCGGCCCCATCGCCGCTTTGTCCGACCGCTTGTTTGTGGTAATCTACACTTGGCGAGGGGCAAACCGTCGGTTGATCAGTTTCAGGAAAGCCAATGACAAAGAAATTCGAAAATACCGTGATAGTCACGCCTGAAAGCCTAAAAGCGGCGATTGCCGCGATGAGTACGCCTGAAGCTTTGGCGCGTTATGATGCCATGACCGATGAAGATATCGCGGCCCAGATCGCCAGCAACCCTGACGCCGCCCCCGAACTCGACGACGCCTGGTTCGAACGCGCGCGGCTAGTGACGCCACTTAAAGGGCGTCGGGCGGCTTGAGAGTTGACTGACGTCCCTACTTCTAAGCCGGACATCACCAAAAGTTCTCGCCATTCAAAAATCACGGGTGACTTTGCCGAGTACCTTGTCTTGTATTGGCTTTCGAAACATGGCTTTGAATCCGCGCGGGTTGATCATGTGGGCTTGGATTTGATCTCCAGAAACCCGCATGACGGAACGCTCATGGGAATTTCAGTTAAAGCACGCTCCCGCAATCTAGGGGCTGAAGGCACTTACCTATCGATTCCCAACGAGAATCTAATCAAATTGGAAGATGCTTGCCAAGCATTCGGGTGCGTTCCTTATTTTGCACTGGTAATAGATGAAGCGGACGAGATCCTGGTTTTCATTCTTTCAAAAAAGCATTTAATCGACATTTGCCCTCTAGGAGCAAGGGTGATCTCTTGGAAAATGTCGAACTTCGCAAAAAAGGCTTACACGGTAGATACTGAAATAATGAGATTTTGCTTTTCTACGAAAACCGAAAATTGGTGGGTATACCCTAAAGTGTGAGCCTCAATTCGCTCCTCAATAATGATAGCGGCACTGTGCAATCTCAAGCCGTTGTTCGTCGCCCTTGCCGATCACGCGGTAGACCAATCGGTGTTCCTTATCCAAGCGCCGTGACCAGAAGCCAACCCAGTTTTCGCGCAGCGGTTCGGGCTTTCCCGTTCCCGCAAAAGGGTGACGCCTGCATTGCTCAATGAGATCATTGAGGCGGGAAAACAGTTTTGGGTCTTCGCGATAGAACCACAGATAATCATCCCAGCCACGCGAGGCGAAGACGATCTTCACAAATTGATCAGGTCGCGTTCAATGCCCTTGCCAGCGTTGAGTTCAGCAATTGACGCATCAAGCCGCGCCGCATTGGCTGGGCTTGATTTGAGATAAAGCGTTTCAACCATCGAATCATATTCGCTCTGCGCGATCAGCACGACTGGTTCATGCCCTTGTCGCGTCACGAGGATCGGTGCGCGATCATTGTTCGCCCGGTCATACCAATGGGCAAGCTTGTTACGCAGTTCGGTGAAATTGACATGGATCATATGTACATATTAACGGACAGATCAAAATGCGTCAAGATTACCTCCGTTCACCCAAGCGAAAGGTGGCGGGGCATAGGCTATGCCAATGATCCGTTTCGCCCTCACCGCCATTTTGATGCTCGGCGCGACCGCAGCATATGCGGCACCTGATGGGCCCGCAGAAACGGTCATCCGCCTGAACCCGGCGCAGATTGCTGCGATTGAGGATGCCAAGATTGCGCGCGAAAATGCGTCGCCTGTCCTCGTTGATGCTGACCCTCTCAAGCCGCCGCGCGAAATCCACGGCGAAGTCGGTTTCGGCATTGGCACGCGCGGCTATTCCGAAATATTCGGCACCGTCGTTACACCGCTTGGCGATGACGCAACCGCTGCATTCTCATTCTCGCGCCAAACCTATGGACGTCGCCGCACGCGACGCTAAGGCCATACGCTTGCAATCGCGCGCATTTCTGTTATAACGGCTGTATGAATATGCAGCTTAAAATTACCAAGATCGGCAATTCGGCTGGGATCATCCTGCCCAAGGAATTGCTTGCGCGACTTCGTGTTGAGTCAGGCGATACGATCTACGCCAGCGAAACGCCTGACGGTGTGCGCCTCACCGCGTCTAATCCTGATTTTGCGACCAAAATGGAACTCGCCGAAGCGATTATGCGAGAAGACCGCGATATATTGCGCGTATTAGCACAGTGACCCAAGCCATCCGCATTGAGCCGGTGTGGCTTGATGCGAATGTCGCACTTGCCATTCACGAACGTCAGCTTGCCGAACATGGTGGGGGCATTGGCGTGCGTGATGAAGGGTTGCTTGAATCCGCACTTGGTCGCCCCGTCAACCGCTGGGCATATGGTGAAGATGATTTGTGCGCGCTGGCCGCTGCTTATGCTTTTGGCGTCGCGCGCAACCATCCTTTTATTGATGGCAATAAGCGCACAGCTTGGGTGCTCGCGCGGCTGTTTCTCCGACTTAACGGCGCTGTGCTGATTTTTGCACCCGAAGAGGCCATCCGCACCGTACTCGCACTTGCCGCAGGCGAATTGTCAGAGGCCGAACTTGCTGACTGGTTCCGGGGTCACCTCACCCCAGATAACGCTTGAACCACGCCAGCGCGTCGACCCAGCCTTGTTTTGCGGCCTCGGCGTTATAGCTTGGCCGGTAATCGGCGAAGAAACCGTGGTCAGCACCTGCGAAGAGTTTGATCTGTGATCGTTTGTTCGCACCCTTGAGCGCTGCGTTCATTGTCTCGACGTCGGCAATGGGAATGCCTTTGTCTAGCGCGCCGTAGAGGCCTAGGACGGGCACGATCAGGCTGTTCACTTTATCGATTGGGTTCTTTGGCTGAAGCTCACTTGGCTTACTGATGACACGACCATACCAAGCGACACCCGCCTTTACCTTGGGATTATGCGCGGCATACAGCCAAGTGATCCGCCCACCCCAGCAAAAGCCAGTGATGCCGATTTTCTTGGCATTGCCGCCGTCACTGCCAACAAAACGCGTAAGCGCGTCAAGATCACCCATCACTTGCGCATCGGGGACTTTTGAAACAATGTTACCAATCAACAGCTTGAAATCAGTCACCTTGGTTGCATCGCCCTGCCGCTGATAGAGATCGGGCGCAATCGCGTAATAACCTGCCTTGGCCAGACGGCGGACAATATCGCGAATCCATTCATGAACCCCGAAAATCTCCTGCACGACAATGATCACTGGCGCGTTCGGCTTGCCCTTTGGCTTCGCGCGGTACGCCCCCATCATGATGTCGCCCGTTTTGAAACTGACCATCCCGGCCTCAAGCCCGTTAGTATCGGTCGTGATCGCAGCAGCGCTAATGGGCTGAGCTGCGAGCGCATAGCCGACAATCGCAGCCGATCCGATCATCGCCGCGCGCCGATCAAGCTGCGTTGAGCGCACCCAATTTTCGGTTTCTTCAAGACGTGTTGACATGGCAAGTGACTCCCAAATTGATTTCTCACCGTTTATACCATGATGCAGCCACCCTTCAAATGGGTAACCACGCATTGATGCTGGGCTTGCCCCTAAGACTTTGCTCTGGCACTCAGCGCAACGATGCTTGATTTTGCCGATCTTGATATGATGGCGCGCGGCGGCTCACTGGCTTTGCTGCTGCTGTGGAGCGCGCTTCTGTACCGTGATCACCGCTCAGAGCTTGTCGCGCGGGTGGCACTGTTGATGATAGCTGCGCTCTGCTGCCATGTTCTGGCGGATACAGCGCCTTGGGGGCCGCAGTCGGGGCTTGGTTTGTTTCTCCTCAAAGTCGGGCAAGCCGCAGCGCCAGGACTTTTCTGGTTGTTTGCGCGGGCGTGGTTTAATGATGAAGACCGAATTGGCTGGCGAAGCTGGCTCTTAATCGCGGCGTGTGTGGTGCTTGAAGGCTATGCGCTTTTGACATTTGGCAGCGGGCGTAATCGCTACTTTGCGATTGATATGCTGGTACGTTTGTTTTGGGCA
>JAYTPB010000040.1:0-43325 GCA_043747445.1 Sphingomonadales bacterium | reverse complement strand
TTTGAAAGCAGATCTTCGCTTATGCAACATCTCGTATTTTGGGCCGTGGTTTCCCTACCGATTTGCCTATGGTAGGATTTCCTTGTTGAACAGCCAAGCGGGCCACGCGCCGTGGTTTCCCTACCGATTTGCCTATGGTAGGATGAGAAATTAGCGTATGACGCCGACACCGCAGCCGTGGTTTCCCTACCGATTTGCCTATGGTAGGATTGGTTTTGACATATCTATATGATGATTGCAGCCGTGGTTTCCCTACCGATTTGCCTATGGTAGGATCCACCCGCACAACAGGGAGCGGGGGCAGAGGCCGTGGTTTCCCTACCGATTTGCCTATGGTAGGATGAAAAGGTCGCGGGGTATTTCTCTTTGATAGCCGTGGTTTCCCTACCGATTTGCCTATGGTAGGATGACCTGTCGCTGGACGCGTCTTACGAGACTGCCGTGGTTTCCCTACCGATTTGCCTATGGTAGGATCATCGTCAACGCGATCATGCTTGGGCGCGGGCCGTGGTTTCCCTACCGATTTGCCTATGGTAGGATCCGATTCAACGCCTCAATCGCAGCTTCACGGCCGTGGTTTCCCTACCGATTTGCCTATGGTAGGATGATGGGCGCGTTAAGGACGCGCTCGATTTGGCCGTGGTTTCCCTACCGATTTGCCTATGGTAGGATGCCTGCTAGAAAGCATGTAACACCAAAGAAGCCGTGGTTTCCCTACCGATTTGCCTATGGTAGGATCCAGTTCAATTCGACAACTTTCATCCGGTCGCCGTGGTTTCCCTACCGATTTGCCTATGGTAGGATTCACTGTAGCCAAAACAGGTGACGCATGACGCCGTGGTTTCCCTACCGATTTGCCTATGGTAGGATAAATATCAATCATTGGCCGGGGCATGTTGTGCCGTGGTTTCCCTACCGATTTGCCTATGGTAGGATCGGCTTGGGTACGACATAACTGAAGGCGCTGCCGTGGTTTCCCTACCGATTTGCCTATGGTAGGATAGGTTGAGTTCAAGTAATTGAGATTGTTGTGATTTCCGCGTTTTATTAACGCCGAAATCACAACAAAACCATCTGAGATGGTCCGACTTGTTCATTTTTTGGCGCAGTTCCAAGCATCAACTCCATACGTCCAAACTGTTTATCCGTTATTTGTAGCGAACGAATGCTACCTTCCTTGGGAAGGCTGCTCCGCGCCCGCTTTACGTGCTTTTCTACAGCATCTTGCCCTCTACAGACGCGCGCGTAAACAGAAAATTGCAGCATCATATAGCCGTCATCTTTGAGGAAATTGCGAAACCGATTCGCACGGCGACGTTGGTCTTGGGAACCAACCGGAAGGTCAAAGAAGACGAAGAGCCACATAAAGCGAACCTCCGCCGCAATCATGGGGTCGTCCCGGTGAATTCCGGGAGCTGGAGGAGAAGGGCGCTGCTATGTTCGATAGCCCTGACAAGGCTACTTGCCGTGGCTTCCGTCGCAGCAAGCAGGGTCATACGCTCTGCCCCGATCATCGCCGTGTCATTGAGGATGTTTGCCATATGGCGACGATCATCGACCGTGAGCGTATCGCCCTGCGTATCTAGCGCCCTTGTATAGGCACTTTGATCGACAAAGGGGCGATATGGCTCAATCAAATCATCAACCAGATTGAAGGCGTTGACCTTGGACGCATGGTGCAACCCGAACGCAGGGAGCAGGCCCGATGCAACGCACGCCCGCGCAATCGCGGCGCGCACCACGGCATAGCCATAGTTCAGCAGCGCGTTGCGGCGGTCGCCTTCGTCTGAGCGCGTGAATTTGGTAAAGAGCGCCGACCAATAGGCCCGCGCGGCTTGTGCCTCTAAATTGTCAGGGTCGCCCGATCCAACGCGGCCCGCCATCGCGCGCAGGCTCTGCCCACGTTCACGCCCTAATTCGTCCAGCAACGCTGCTTGGTTGCTGATTTTGGCAACGATGATGCTCTGCCACATTCGTTTTTTAAGGGGCAGGCTCATACCAACCTGAGCATGGGCGATATGCGCTTGGGCATGATGTTGATGAAAGGGCAGCAGTACGCCCGCCGGGTGGTGCTTGTCGTCTGGCACGATCATCGCAATGCCA
Source organism: Sphingomonadales bacterium (assembly GCA_043747445.1). Classification (GTDB taxonomy): domain Bacteria; phylum Pseudomonadota; class Alphaproteobacteria; order Sphingomonadales; family Sphingomonadaceae; genus Aquisediminimonas. The sequence goes on along the minus strand of JAYTPB010000040.1, from coordinate 41,222 downwards.
GCACCTGCCAATGCAGAGAGTAATGAACCCGTGAGCGAGACTTGCGATGTGTCAAGGATTAGCCATGCAATATCCTCAACCGGCAGCGACACAGACCCTTCGTCCTGTTCGACGACCAGTTGCCGGTCCCGGTATTTTAGCCGGGCGGGCTGGGATATATGCACGCCACGCCATGCCATGTGCGGACCTCGTTTCCAACTTTGAACCTATTCCCAAATCGATCCACACTATATTTGTTTATGGTTAATAAAGTCTTTGCGCCAATATTGCTCATTGAGTTCACAAGATCGTCAACTGTTGAACGAGGGTCTTTATGGTTGCTAAGGGTAATCGCTCCCAAAGCTCTATTCAAACTTTGAAAATAACCAGATAGAATTTGCCCATCAGATTTGACGACTTCAATATGGCTCTTTGGGTAAATGCTGAATTTGAATTCATGCGCTGGCGTGATCGGAAACCAGTCTTGCTCGTTCTTTCCAGCAGCCACCGCCAGCATAGGCGGCTGAGGCCACCTTTTCTTATCCATCACCTGATGCGGATATACCGGAACCATATACCATTCGTCCTTGCCAGCATTTTTGCCCTTGGTGTTTTTCAATGAAAACACATCCACCCTTACCATCTCGCCGCGATCCGCCGTGCCGCCGCGCACTGGAATGGCGGGTTTGTTCCGCGCTATCAACCGAACTTTGGTAATCACATCACCCTTGGGTGACACTGGTAGCGCGTCAACTGGACGGCCAGCTGCTATCCAATCCCGGATAGCAGCAATGATCGCACTGTTGCGTTCTGGGTCTTTGATGCGATCAAGATCGGCATCTTTGAGACTGAGTATAGCCTTGCGTTCAAAAACAATTTGCTGGCCTTCACGTTCTTTGACCTGCCTGATCGTAGCAGCGTGGCTTTCGCCGCGTGCACGTCTCCGTTCAGGGCGAGCGACAAAGACCGAGTTGAACGCCACCTTTGCTTGTTCCCGAAAGCCATCCCAAGGCTCCTCCACATGACGAAGAGCACGACCTTGCCCCAAACGCTCCGCCTCTTGGAATGCTTTTGTTAGCTTCTGAACCTCACCTTCACTAACCGCCGCGACGACCAAGGCATCAAGCGCGTGGTGACGATCATCGGGCAATCGCTTGCCATCAACCTTTTTGAGAGATTCAAGCCCCCATGCTTGGCGCAGTGCAGCCGTTAATTGCCCCGGCCTTGTGAAGACGCGGCGGTTGCCGTCTTTTTCCTGTCGTTCGCCGCGTGGGTAAAACAACTTCACGGCCTCGGCTAGCAACTTGCAGGCGTAACGGGTGTCGTTCAAGTTGCGGGAGCGGAAGTTTTCCTCTGCATCCTTGGCATTTTTCAGCAGGTAATTGCGCTTTTTGAAACCACGAAGGCTTTTGTTGCTTTCAACCCGCTCGGCAAACACATCCCATTCGTCCGACGTTTTGTCTTTGCTGAACCACTCAAAGGGCGAGGCTCCCTTTTTACGCTGGTTGGCGCTGGCAAGGCACAAAGTCTTGTTGTTGTAACTGTCATCGCCAAATCGTGACCACGGCAGAATGTGATCGACCTGATAATCGTTGGACATGAATGTACCCGCCGGAATTGCAGTTCCTGTATAAGCGCAGAACCCGCCTTGTTCCTTCCAAAGCCGATAGCGGATCAACGTGTCGCCATTTATATCTTCAACGTTCAATTGGTCGCGCGCTTCTTGACGTTCGCGGTTGCGTTGCGCGGTTGCATCGTTGATGCCTTTTTCGATCTCTTTCCGCTTTTCAAGGCTGTTGCCCACGTCCCGCGCCAATTCAATATAAATTGCCCCCGGCAGGCCATACGTGTTTCGCATCGCCCAAAGCTGTTTCAACCCTTCGGTCAGCGCCTTGCGGGCGATGGGATTGGCGATGCTTTTGCCCACTTCGGCGACCAGCTTATTAAATGATGCTTTGTCTATGACATGATCGACATGGGAGAATGATGATGCCGCATGATTGTAATCGGCAAGGTCACAGGCTTGGTCATAGCGTTTGCCCGCTTCCAGATGAGGCAGCAGCGCGCGAACCGCCTTGGCGGAAATATGCGCTGCGCCTTTGAAGCTGGCAAACTTTCCAGCATCAAGCGCATCCATAAGGGCAGCAAGCATCGCGTCATCAAGGCTGAGTGTCCGCAATTGCTCGACAATCCGTTCGCTGGTTTCAAAGAAGCTCAGGATATGAGCAATTTGGTCAAGCTGTTCCGCCTGCATCCCGTTCCATAGGGCGTCACCCAGTGCAGCACGTAACGTTCCAGTGCCGGACATTGCATTGCCCGTTTTTGAACAAACATCGCCGCTTTCCTGATCCGGCTTGATCGTCGTAAACCGCTGTTCGTCTGAAAGTCCGATCAATTTCCGCACAGCTTTTACCGTTAGAGATTTGGTCACACCCAGATCAGCAGTCGCACGGCTAAGCTCATGGGGCGACAGTGACCGCTCCCCATCCGGCGTTGTCACGCGCAGATTGATGAGCCTTGTCAGCAACCGGAATTTTTCAAACGAGGGCGAGAGCTTCGCCGCACGTTTCTCCGTTGGTTCAAAACCGCACATGCCAACGAGACGCTCGCTGTCCTGCATCGCTTTTTGCCGAAAGGCGATTGCGACATATCGTTCTTCCAGAGTGTCCGACGCCTTGTCCATGCCAAGCCGTCGTTGCGCCGCGAATAAAGTTTTGACCTCATGCGCCAAATCATCGCGGCCCGCCGTGCGATCATAAACACCGTCGCGATTACGCCGCCGCGTCGCAAATTCGGGGTCTCGCGCGAGCATTTCGCCCATAGTGCGATAGCGCCCAAGGCGCTCTTGCGTCTTTTCAAGCGCGGAAAGCATTTTCTTATCGTCGCTATTGGTGTTCGCAGCCTTGCTCTTCGCCGCTGATTTAAAGCCCCGCCGTTTGGCGATATGGCCGAGCGCAACCGCAAATTCGTTTCCGGTCAATGGCTTGTCTAAACCGCGCGCGCGGAGTTCCCAAGGGTCTAGGCCTTTGAGCTTGAGCGCATCTGCGGAGTCATTGGAAAGCAGTCCAGTATCTCGAAACAATCCCCGCAATTCCGACATACGGTTTCGACGGCGGCGGATGACGCGGCGCAGCAACCGGCTGCCGCGTCGGTTCTGGTTTGTTGGCGTCCGTTCCTTATCGGTTTCGGGCACATCGAAGATCCAGCTCCCAATCGCTGGAATCGCGCCGGGGGCGTCCGCAGACGGCGGTGCTTGAAGAACCGCCCATCCGCAAGAGCCAATACCAAGGTCGATACCGAACGCCAGATTCTCAACTATCATCTTATTCTCCAATAATTTTAATTGAAGAACACTTGACCGGATCAAGTCAATCGCTAAGTTGATCCTCGGCAAATCGGTAGGGAAGCCACGGTAACAGAGATTTCGCTGTGTAGGATCATCCTTTCGGGGAAATTCCTTTTTCGAAGTCAATGATACAGAGCTTTTCTGTTGAAATCATCCCCTCGTCAGGCAACTGCCGGGGGGATGTTTCTTAGCGGTGCACTGATTTGATGGATTTCATTATTAAACATGCTTGAACGCAGCGGCCAGGGAAGCTGCAAAGCCACTTTGAATGCGCCCGCATATCAGCCAGTCTCTGTCTGGCTATATTGAAAATGCGGCTATTTATGACGGTGCCGAAATTGTGCGGCTACCTAGCCACTGGTCAAAAACGGTTTTGCGGCTTTCCTATTATTCTGCTATGTTTCAATCACATATTGCGCTGTGGAGGTGGTGGAGAGCGCGTCCGACGATGATATCGTCAAGGAGGGACGCTATGATACTCGCTGTTCTGTTGGCCGCTATTGCAATCATTTCGCTTTGCGCATTGTTGGTCACCCTAACCATCTATGCTTTGCCATTTTATATCGGGTTGGCCGTGGCTATTTTGGTTCATTCAAATGGCTCGGGTCTGATCCCGGCAGCTATGGCCGCGATAGGCGCTGCGATTGCCACGCTTGTAATCCTGCAAATATTGATTGCCACGGTACGATCACCAGTACTGCGGGCTGGCATCGGCGTCGTATTTGCAGCACCTGCCGCGTTTGCTGCGTATCACGCAGCGCATGGGATCATGGCGGTCATGCAGTCAACAGGCGCCTGGCCGTCTGCAATCGCTGGTATCAGCGCTGCAGTTGTTGGCATAGTCGCGTGGCTTCAAATTGGCACTTGGGCGCGAATGCGGGTGGCAGGCTAAACGCCCCGTCCGGCAGAACAGGGCGGGATGTGGGGTGTGATCAGTTGCCGTCTCTAGTGGCGCAGGATGACCAGACCAAAGGCGCAAGTCTTGCCGTCATCACTGCAAGACAAAACTGTGAAGATTGGGGCGATGAAGCTGCACCAACGTATTGATCAAGCGATAGGCGCGGCCTTCGGTAGAACATTTGCTCCAAATGGCCCCGAGGTCTGCGCATAGCCAAAAGCGATAAGTGACTGGGGGCGTTTTCGTTGGCGCTGGCGTCCACTGGAGAAAAGTCGGCGCGTCGTTCTGAGTGCTGATGGTGACGATCACAGCGTAGAGTGCTGCTTGACCTAGTGAATATCCCGATGTTTGCCACTCATCGCCCGTGCCTGTGTTCCGAACCCGCACGTCCAATCACGGCCTCCTCAATTGGCTTTGGTTGGCTGAGGACGGCTAAGCCTCGCTGTCCTAGCTGCAACGGCGGATCAGAAACTTTCTTCCCCTGGGCTAACGCCCATTCCTCGCGAGACAACAAAGCCCCTTCCCGCCGCCCTTCACTTTGTTGCGGCCTTTCAGGTGCAGCAGACATCGCCCCTGCCTCAAACCAGCCATCGAGGCCGCGAATGGACGCGGAGCTCGAAACACAAGCAAAGGAAGTTATCATGGCAAACATCGGCACATTCACCAAGTCAGGCGAAGCTTACACCGGAGAGATCGTCACAATGGGCATTCAGACCAAGAACGTCCGCATCCTCCCAGACGACGCCAGCCCCAACGAAAACGCACCGAGCCACAGAATTTTTGTCGGTCGCGCAGAGATCGGAGCCGCATGGCGCAAACGTTCCACCGAAGGCCGCAACTATCTCTCGCTCAAGCTCGACGATCCAAGCTTCACTGCCCCAATTTTCGCCAGCCTGTTCGACGATGAAGACGGCGAGACCTACAATCTGATATGGACACGCAACCGCCCCACCAACGGCGGCTGACCCCTTCCCCTGACACCCCGCCCGGCTCCGCTGGGCGGGGCTTCGTCCCTGTTATGGAGTAACGAAACCAAGAAATTAAAGCATTTCGACATAGCCAAAATGACGATTCCCTAATATACTAGGTGGCAATATATTAGGGAGAACGGCGACTCCTCCGTGAATGAAATTACGGGAGATCATCGCGCGAAACTTACGTAAGATACGACACGCCAAAGGCATGTCGCAGGAGGAGCTTGCTGACCGTGCGGGTATCAATCGCAATTATGTCGGAATGTTGGAGCGCGAACAGCACGGTGCGACCGTCGATATGCTGGAAAAACTTGCAACGATCCTTGAGATTGATCCGGTCGATCTTTTCCAACCGTAATACTCAAACATCAATTACAATCACGCTGCTCAAAGGGCATTTACTGGGCTGGCACCGTTTTTGCTCCGTTAAAAGTGGCGTGAGATTGGGGTTTCTCCCATCATTTAGCGTCAGACTTTGGCCATTTGAAATAGCTTTAAGTGCTGGGATATTGACGCTGTGAACTCGGCCTTCCTCGACACGCCGCCGCAAGCCCCGCGCATAAGCCAATATGATAAGCGTCATTTTACAACTTACATTCGTTTGCTTGATGCAAGCGCCCAAGGTGCCGACTGGCAAGAAGCCGCGAGCATTATCTTTGGCCTTGACGCGCAAGCTGAGCCTGAACGCGCAAAATCTGTTCATGACAGTCATCTTGCACGCGCGCAGTGGATGACCAACAGCGGCTACCGACTCGTGTTGGGCGTCAGTTAATGCGCCTAGCCTGTCAAAATTGGCCACGCCCATTCAGGCTATACCCCGTGAAAATTTGAGGACTTCTCCCTGCCTTAGCGCGTGTGGTGACATCCCCCCTCAGCCGATCGAGGCTTGGTGTGGAGTCGGCGTATGCGTAGTCAGTCTGATTGGCGCTCTCCAGCAGGCGCGCAAGACTATGCTGACTATGATTGGGGCGACTGGGCGCAGGAGTTTGTCCGGCGCAGTCCGCAGTACGCCCGCGAATATCAAGCAGTGCAAGCAACCATCGCCGCAGGCGAGGGTGACGAACAGCAAGAAATGGAGGTGCTGGCCCGGCGGTGGGGAATGATCTTTCCCGTGTGACCCTGATATACCCGCCAGCACCACGCCTGTTCTCTGGCACCCTGACCTGTCGCCGACCACGATCATCCTTGAGCCTGCACCAGCCGATTTAGTACATCCGACTCTGATTGAGCTTGATGAGCTAGGCACAGTCCTTGCCGACTATGAGGCGACGGATGGCCGTCATTTGATTATCGATGTGCCGGGTGGCAAGCTACGGCTCTGGGTGCGCACGCAGCATTCATGCACACAATTCACTGTGGTCATTCCAGCGGATAGCCACTTTACAACGCGCGCTACAGCGGTTGCCCGCTTCGCAGCGATCTTGACCGGAACAGTCAGGAAGGCGCAGCCGCCTTCATGTCTGCCGAGCGCGTTTCAGCGCCACCGCTTGAGCCTCCTGCTCGCGTTGCTTGATGCCGAGCAGAGCGGGGCAACCCGGCGCGAGATGGCAACACATCTGCTTTACCGCAATAGCGCACCGTTGGCGGGTGCGCTTTGGACAGGTTCATCACAGCGCCGCCGCGTCCACCGCATGGTGCGCCAAGCGCGGCATTTGGCGCAAGCGCAATACCGCGACCTGCTGATCGGCATTTGAAACCATCTCATGCCACCGCTTGGCAAAGGTAACGAGGTGACATTTCCGTGGCCCTTACTTTAGCCACCCCGCCCCCATGCCATTCGTCCGCCAGAAGCAGCCGCACCGCAGAACAAACGACCCACCCTTGGTCGTTTGCACCCCGGAAGGATCATCATGGACGCTTACCCACACCACACTACGCCGCGCTTCTTAAAAACACCTGACGCTGCAATCCATATCGGCCTGTCAGCACGGACGCTTGAAAAGCACCGCTGCTACGGCACTGGCCCAGTGTTCAGGAAACTTGGCGGGCGGATTGTTTATGCCATTGTTGATCTTGATGCGTGGGCTGAGCTTGGTACGCGCCGTTCAACCTCTGATCCGGGGCGCGGTACGGTTCACCCAGCAAAGCCGTTCGCTGGCGGTGTGGGCTTTAGCCCAACCCGGCGCTGAGCTTCATTATGACACACGCACCCGCTTTACTGGCCTCCTCTTCAGTGGTGCACAGCCAAGCCTCGCTTGACCTCTTCCGCGCGCTGCCAAGTCCCATTGCCAGCCCAATCGCAGTGCGCGACGCGCAGGATTTGATGGCGTGGCCATTTTTCAGCCTTGCAAAGTCAAAACGCGTGCGTCCGATTGATTTCAAAATGGGCGAGGTGTCAATCAGCGTTGAGGCCACTGCTGAACACGGCATGGCGACGATCTGGGATGCTGATGTTCTGATCTGGGCTGCGAGCCAGATCGTTGAAGCGCGTGACGCGGGCCGCGAGGCCTCGCGGCGCATTGCGGCAACGCCGCACCAGATACTGAGCTTTACGCAGCGCGGGACTGGCAAGGCAAGCTATGACCGCTTGAAAGCCGCACTTGACCGTCTCCAGTCAACGACGGTTGCAACCACCATTCGCCAGCCGCTAGCGCGGCGGCGGCACCGTTTTTCATGGATCAATGAGTGGCGTGAATGCCTCGATGGCCAAGGCCGTGCACTCGGTATCGAAATAATTTTGCCCGATTGGTTTTACGCAGGCGTTCTCGACTCAGCGCTCGTCCTCACAATTGACCGGGCTTATTTTGGACTGACGGGCGGGCTTGAGCGCTGGCTTTACCGGATTGTGCGCAAGCACGGCGGCAAGCAATCGGGCGGTTGGAGCTTTGACTTAGCCCATCTTCATATGAAGTCTGGCGCCTTGTCTCCGCGTAAACGCTTCGCGTTCGCGCTGCGCGATATTGTCCGCCGCCAGCCGCTTCCCGGCTACCGCCTTGCCCTTGAATACGCACTTGGCCGCGAGCGATTGAGCTTTGTCGCCGTCCGCGTTGACCCCTTCGACGCCGCGATGCGACGCGTCGGATACAAGTCTGTCGATATGTCGTGATGCGGCACGGACGATCAGGAACCGCCCTACTCGGACGGTCAGTGACCCGATCCTCGGACTATCGGGAACCAAAATCATATCCAAGCCACTCTAATAGAACGATAAACCCGCAGCTTAACTTAGCTAACAAAGAATCCTTTGGATTCTTTCTAACGCAAAGCAGCGCAGCGGCTTCGCGGGATAATCCCACTGACCCCCTTGTCCAGCAGGCAGACACGGCTTGGTTGGCACAGCCCTGCTTTGAAGCGCCGCCGCCGCCTTCTGCGCAGCGGAAGGCTTGGCAAGGTGCGTGCGCCCAAGTCGCACTACGCGCCAGCTGCGTGCACCGCACTTGGCAGCGACCACGCCAGCTTAGACCCAACCTCAAACCCAAAAGGATATCCCCAATGACAGCGCAAGCAAGGCTCGGGCGGCAAGGTGGCTGTGTGCGCACTACCATTCTTACCCATGTTAACCTCACATGGATTGAGAAAAAGCATGAGGATTGGATACGCTTTGGCAGGCAGAGCGCCGACACGATCATTGATCGCCGCCGCCGCACAGTGAGTTTTGCGAGCGGCACAATTTTTGCGTTCGTGCGCTGGCAGGCCAATGACTTTGGGACGGTATGTTCCAACATTGATATTGTCCGCGCTGTGGGTGCAGGCGAGGCTTACGCCACACTCGCTTGTGTGACACCAGGCGGTGAACGCCTGCTAAATGTTCACGGCTGGCCCAAGGTGCTGCAAGTGCTGCGCGCGATTGACGTGGTTGAAGCGCTTGGCATTGATGCAGGCGACGCTGCGCCTGATCATTGGTGCCATATTCACAACCGACTAGGTGCTGGGCAGACACCGCGCGCTTACACGCTAGCGCGCCACAAAGCATGGCTTGCCCGTCAGGCGGTAATGCCATGAGACGTCTTGTCTTGATCATTACCAGCGCTACCGTTGTCGCGACATTATCGTCAGCAATCAAGCCGCCGCCAATCCGTTTCCTTTGGAATGTCAGTGCGAGTGTCCCAACCGGATTATACGCGTTAACCGACGCGGCACACGCCGCGCTTGGCGACCGCGTGGTACTTTGGCCGCCAGAGACTATGCAAGCACTGCTCGCTGAGCGTGGCTATCTCAAGCCGAGCACGCCGCTGATCAAAACCGTCGCGGCTGTTGCTGGTCAACGTGTCTGCCGAACAAAATACCGCATCATTATCGACGGTAAGCGCGCTGGCACTGCGCGCAAGCGCGACAGTGAGGGTCGCCCGCTTCCCAAATGGCATGGCTGTCAAACACTGCGCGCTGACCAGCTCTTCCTCATGAACTTGGCTGCGCCCGACAGCTTTGACGGGCGCTATTTTGGCCCTGTCGCGCGCAGCCGCGTTACCGCAAGGGCGGTGCCGCTTTGGACTGATGAACGCGGCGACGGACGCCGCATGTGGTTCGCAGACCCGCATCATATTGACCCATCCTCAATCACGAAAGGACAGTGACATGACCCAAATTGGTATATTTGAAGCGACGCCTGATGGCTTTACGGGGCGCATATGCACGGTCGGCCTTGAGCGAGGTGTCCGCATTGTCGAAGGACATCAAAGTGATGTGCTCAATGCGCCGGACTACCGCATTGTTATGGGCGATGAGAACGAAGAACTTGAGATTGGTGCGGCTTGGAAACAGGTTGGCAAAAAAGCAGGAAGCTATCTCTCGATTCAGATTGATGATCCAATATTACCGCGACCCATTCGCGCCAATTTGTTTCAGTCAGGCAGCGATCCAACAGTTTATATCCTGATCTGGAAGCGTCCGCGTAATCGCGCAGAGCAGGAGTAGGTTGTGCGTAATCTGCGAACGCGCTCGCGCAACCGTTTTGCGGTGTCTTGGTTGGCAGCGCTGGCTTGCCCAGCGCTCACAACCGCGTTTACCACGCCGCCTGCCGCCGCACAGCCAGTGCCTCGGGCTATGCAACCAGATACCAATCCGGTTGCAGTTGCTGTGCGTGATGCTTCGCTGCGCTTTGGCATCCCTGAGCGCTGGATATATGCTGTCATGCGCGCCGAAAGTGCTGGTCGCGTGAACGCGACTTCGCGTGTCGGCGCGATGGGTTTGATGCAGATTATGCCCGCGACTTGGCGCGCGCTAAGTGCGCGTTATGCGCTTGGTAGCGACGCTTATGAGCCTCGCGCCAACATCATGGGCGGCACAGCGTATATCCGCGAGATGTATGAGCGTTATGGCGCACCGGGGTTTCTTGCGGCATATAATGCGGGGCCGGGGCGCTATGAACAACATCTCGCGAGCGGTCGTCCTTTGCCGCTCGAGACTCGCAGCTATGTTGCCAAGATTGCGCCAGCGATTGGCTATGCTCTAGCCCCGGCTCTTGCTCCCACTCGTGAAGGCTCTGTGCAATCGCTTCGCTTTGTAAGGGCTGCACCAGTTGCCGCACGTTGGACGGACGCACCTTTGTTTACGGGTAATGCAGGGCGCTCAAACCCTGCTTTGGCGCGCTCTGTGCAGCCGTCATCCGAGGCGACAATTGAGCGCCAATCAACCGCCTCTCACACGCCTGAAAAGCCCCCATCAAATCAGCTTTTCGCACCCCTTTCAGGCTCTTCGCTATGATGGCGCGCGCTCGCGCGTTCCTGCGCACACTGGCGGGATGTACCGGGCTTTGGGGTAGGGGGCGGGAAGCGAGCAAAAAGCAAAAAGTGGGACGGCAAGATAAAAGCACCGCCGTCGGCTTGGGTGCGGATGGTTGGTTTAGGGCCGTTTTTTGCGACGGCGCACAAATCTGCGGTCTGGCGCTGCCCGGAAAAAACCCAATAATCTCAACGGCAAGAAAGCCGTCGCTGAGCTTTTTAGCACAAATAGCGGGTGTAATCGGATGAAAAACGATGAGTTTCGCATCAGACCCGGCAAGGGGCGAAGTCGCGGGGGTGGCAGTGTGCGTCAGGCCAGAAGCTTGGTCGCTCAGATTGCGCGCGTGGCTAATAAGGCTGGCTACACCCGACTTGGATCAGGCGTGCGGCGCGGCAGCGGGACTGGCAATCTTGGACGCGGAAGATGTGCTGGACTTTCTGTGCGGCGGTTACCCAATACGCGGCGCGTCATTATTACCGCACGGATTGTGCGCCATAGCGGCAACCGCTTTCGCGCAGCTCCGCTGGCACGGCATACCGCTTATCTCGAACGTGACGGCGTTACCCGCGACGGGCAGGATGCAAAGCTCTTTCGGGCAAGCATAGAGGGAGCTGACGGCAAGGCTTTTGCTGAGCGGTGCGAGGATGATCGCCATCATTTCCGCTTCATTGTGTCGCCCGAAGACGGTGGCGACTTAGCAGATCTGCGCAGCTTTACGCGTGAGTTTATGGCTGATGTCGCACATGACCTTGATACGCGCTTGGACTGGGTCGCGGTTGACCATTGGAACACGGATAATCCCCATGTCCACATCTTGGTGCGCGGCGTGGATGATACAGGCAAAGACCTCGTCATTGACCGCAATTATATCGCGCAAGGGATGCGCGCGCGTGCTGAGGAACGCGTAACCATTGAACTGGGGCCACGCAGTGAACGCGAGATAGCCTCAGCACTTGCGCGCGAAGTTGCCGCTGAGCGTTGGACGAGTCTTGATCGGGGCCTTCAACGCCTTGCTGACGAGAACGCTGGGATCATTTATCTGAGGCCAGCCAATCCCGACCCAGACCCAGAACAGCGCAGGCTTATGGTTGGTCGCGCGATGAAGCTTGAACGGCTTGGTTTGGCTGAGCCCGTTTCACCTGCGCGTTGGTCGTTAAAGCCCGGCCTTGAAGCGACTCTACGCGAGATGTCACTGCGCGGCGATATCATCAAGACGATGCACCGCGCGTTGACACACGCAGGGCAGTCACCCGATCTATCAGGCTTTGCCATTCACGTAGAAAATGCAGCTGAACCCGTGCTTGGGCGTTTGGTTGAACGCGGGCTGCATGATGAACTAAGCGGGACGGCCTATGCTGTCATTGAGGGGGCAGATGGGCGCACCCATCATATCATATTCAACGATCTAGACCTGACGGGCGACGCAAAGCCGGGTGCGATTGTTGAGCTTCGCAACTGGGAGGACGCCAAGGGCAAGCTGCGCTGTTCGCTTGCCACCCGCTCTGATTTAGCACTTGGGCCTCAAGTGCGTGCTGCGGGTGCGACGTGGCTTGACCGCCAGCTCATTGCCAAAGAGCCGCTGGCGACTGGCAGCGGGTTTGGCAGCGAAATACGCGAAGCGATGTCAGCGCGCGCTAATCATTTGATCGCAGCAGGGCTAGCGCGGCGGCAAGGCCAACGGCTGATCTTTGCACAAGGTCTCCTTGATACGCTCAAAACGCGTGAGCTTGAGGACGTAGCGCGCCGGATCGCTGCGCGCACTAGCCTTGTCCACAAGCCGTCAGTCATTGGCAATTATGTGACGGGCGTGTTCCGTGAACGCGTGACACTTGCCTCGGGCCGATTTGCAATGATCGATGACGGGGTCGGCTTTCAGCTCGTGCCGTGGCGACCAGCGCTTGACCCGCATCTTGGCCAACATGTGACGGGCACAACGAGCCCAAGTGGCAGCGTTGACTGGAGCTTTGGCCGCAAGCGGGGGCTTGGTCTGTGAAGGCGTTGGGCTTTGAAGGTGCTCAGCCTGTGCGGGCTTCAAGCCTATGAGATAGAGCGACCGCTTGCTATTGTAGAATCACGATCCGTTTTGAAAAAATAAGTTTCGTAGGTTTCTGGAGTCGAATTACGCTGCGATAAAAATTAAGACCTTTCAGCGGCTCCTCTACGGCAGATACGTTGGACTAAGCGCACGTTAAGCCCTCGCTCAACCAACAACCGCACCATGTAAGCCGCAGCGGACAAGCGGGTGCGACCAGGATATGAGGACAGGCGGCACTTGTCGTCTGGCCCATACCCGTCGTCGCACCAGCCCGCTGCGGCTTCAGAGTGCAGGGCGGGTCTGACAAACGCCGCACCCTGGCACAGCACAGCGCAGCGCCGCGAAGCCAGTGTGCGCCCTTCGCCCCGCCTCATTAAGCTTGGCACCTGCCAAGCATAAAAGAGGGCGAAGCGCCCCTGATTTGTCAATGAGAGGGCCAAGCGTGGAAAGAGCACTAAATCAGGCAATTGAGAACAATATTAGAACATTTTCGGCTGATCATTGTCTAACGAATGGCAGCAAGGTTGGGTTGTTGAACCGTTCGGCAGTTGCGTTTTCGGCGGCTTTGTTGGACGTACCAGCCAGATGATTGCTTAACGTAGGGCGGCAAGGTTGGGGGGTGCTGACAGGCGGCTTTTGCCGAGAGAATCGCAAAAGCAGACCCTTGGTGAGCTTCGGAATTATATATTGTGTCCCCGGAATTCTTGAAACTTGGTTCGTCACCAACTCATAATCGCCATCAGAAAGAAATCACACCACAATCGGACGAGCTTTGCGATTGCAGTGCCTCCGGCATCCTCCGAATGCCAGAGGCAAACAACCATTATCGCGATGGAATATCACAAAAGTTTAACATGCTGTTTTAAATGTGTTTTTTGTACGCGTTATTTCTCGTCCATAACTCTCAATGTCAGTCAGCAGTCAGAGCAGGTTTAGTTGATGTACCGCTGAATTGCCCCGTTATGCACAAGCCTGCCCACAATACGTGGAATTCATGGGGATAACTTGAATATTTGATATTTTTTCCTTGGCGTCAAAGAGAATGAGCCTTATGGCAGTCTCCCCCTGAGAGTGCTAAATGACGAGATGCTGACTATGGAAACTCAAGAAACTTATCTCCGTGCAATTCTGGCAACTGTTGCTAGGCAGACATTTTCCCCCAGCTTCATCCTGGAGGCAATTCCGGGAGAGAAGCAAAGACAAGCCTTCAACCTCTGCGATGGAACAAAATCACAGACAGATATTCAAAAGGAACTGGGCTTAGATCCAGGAAACTTTAGTCGCACTCTGGGCCGATGGGTCGATCTGGGAATTGCGATAAGGGTTGGTTCTGGGAAGGATATGCGGCCACTGCATGTTTATCCGATCGGCGAATCTGACTTGAAGAAAGCGAACGGTAAGGGAGCTAAAGGTGGATAACGAAGTTTTAGAAAAACTTGACACTCTGATCCGCATTCAGGCGCTCTTGGCTGTTCGCAGCATGGACACGCAGAAAGAGAAAATTATCTTTCTTTATGGCGCAGGCATCAAGCCAAAAGACATTGCGATGATCTTAGGCACGACGCCCAACACGGTGAATGTCGCGATGGCCAATCACAAGAAAGCTGTCGCAGCGAAGTCTGGAGGAAACTAGCAATGTCCGACCCCAAACAGCACGGCGAGATAATGGAAGTTCTCCAAACCATTCTCAAAATTCAGGCACTTTCAGCTGTTAAATCGTTTCCAGCGAAGAAGGAAAAGATATCGTTCCTGAGCGAGGCCGGGCTGAGTCCGAAAGAGATTGGACTCATTGTCGGCAGCTCGGCTGCGAGCGTTAGCCAAACCATTTACGATGCAAAAAAGAAGGCGAAAGGAGCTTAGCATGCCTATCGGGATTGAAGAACTTGCGACCGAAATGAAGTCAGTCAAGATGCTCCTTATCCTTCAGCTTTTACGGTCAGGAGTTAAGCAATCGCAGATTGCGGCTGTGCTGGGCGTTAGTGATGCTACGATGAGCAGGATGCTTCCCAAAGGGACGGCAAAGAAAGTCTCAAAAGTTGGATCGAGCGAAGAATTGGATAGCTAGGATGGAAGATACGCTGAAAAAGATTTTGAGCGAGCTTGAGATGATTAGAAAAATCAAGATGATCGAGCTTGCTGAGCGAGGATACTCGCAATCCAAGATTGGCTCTGCTTTAGGCATCAGTCAAACCTCGGTAAGCCGAATGATGGCGACTAAAGGCAAATCCGGCGGTTCCAAGGCTGCAAACGAGACGGAGTGACATGAACGCTAGGACACCCATCATCAATGCTTCCGGCGACTACGAGGAGAACCTTGAGCGCTTGGCCAAACAATTGAAGAAAAACAAAATGCGGCGTGATATTCTCGCCGTTATATATGGAAGGGGTTCTAAGCCGAAGTCAAAGAAGCAGATTGCCGACGCCCTTGGGATGTCGAGTTCGCTTCAAACGGTGCAGAATGCCCTAGAATATATGGCCAATCATCATTTGATATCGAGGCTCGCAAACGACGGCATTGTGGATGATCGTAGCAGGCACGTTTACGGAAAAGAGGAGTTCGTCAGAATACATCGAGACAAGATCGTGGCTCTCGCTGACGACCGATCAAAACTTGAAAAACTGGCGACGAAACGTAAATCCACAGTTGTCATTGCGGTTGCCCCGGCTGCGGTTTCGAAACGCGAACTGAAAACGCGGAAACGGCTGACCGTCCTGTATTTGTTTTCCAATCCAGACCCTGATCCGGATCCTTGTAAGTACATCCGGCCAGATGCTGAGGCCCGGCACGTTCTTGAAGCGATCCGGGGTTCAAAGCTTCGAGACAACGTCAATATTGAAATGCGGCCGGCGGCAGGTCTTCAAACTGTCCAAGACGGACTCAACGACCATGCCCCCGAAGTCGTCCATTTTTCAGGACATAGTAGCCCGCAAGGAATTGCAGCGGATACCGGAGCGATTGGCCAACCGGCAACAGAATATCTTTCGTTTGATGTCTTGGCTGGAGCACTAGCGGCCCTTGACAAACGACCGAATGTCGTCGTCTTCAACTCTTGCTACAGTGCTACGGCCCGACAGAAAATGCTGAAATCTGTTCCGGTTATGATCGGCATGACGGACTCTGTATCCGATGTTGCTGCGGTAGCATTTGCCACGAGGTTCTATGCCGCGTTAGCATCGGGGGCATCAATACGCTCTTCATTCGATCAGGGCGTTGTTGCTGTTTCGGCTGTTTCCTTGAATGAGAAAGAAACTGTAAAACTGTTTGAACGCGATGGGTATGACAGCAGCAAGATTTCGCTGACGTAAAGCCACTCCTCACCCATCCGCAGTGCAGCAATAAACGTTTCCTGCGGTATCGACACACTCCTAAAATCCCGCATCCGCGCCTTGCCCCTCTTCCGCTTCTCCAGCAGCTTCTTCTTGCGGCTGAACAAACGGCAGGATTGGTGGATCGATATTGAGTCCTCTAACGACCGAAATCTTGTCGGAAACCGACATGATCGGAGTGGCGGCAGCGAAATAGTCCTTGACATTTTGTACTATTTATGTTCCTATAAATTGACTGCTACAATCAGACAAAAACCGAGTTACAAAAAGATGAACAGAATCACCAAAAACCCAATTTCGTGTCAAAAGTGTCAAAAGTCAGATTGTTGAACAGAGGGCAGCATTTGCGCAGGAGGCAGGCGAAGCCACACGACCGAAAACTTTGCGGAATGCGCCTTTCAGGCTTCTAAAAAGAACAAAGAAGAAGGTTAGCACCTCGCCAAACAAAAAGTGCTGTTTGCAAGCCCAGCCAATCTAATCAAAAAAACTCAAAATAGCCTGCGTCATCTTTAACAGATTGCTATATTTATCAGCGCTGTGCTGGATCGCGATTTACGCCACGACCTGTCTTTCTGCGCCAGACTACGCTTGGCCTTTAGTGCCCCTTGCAAAGCGTGATCGCCGTGTATCACTCGGCGAAAAAAAAGGAGTGACACACATGAATGCAACCAAAATTCTCTGGGGACAGATACTCGCTGTATTCTCGATTATCCTCGCTAGCCTCTGGTCAGCTACGCAGTGGACAGCCGCTGCGCTTGCTTATCAGGCTGAGCTTGGGCCGCCGTGGTTTTCGCTTTTATGCCTGCCCATTTACCATCCGCTTGATTTATTCTGGTGGTGGTACAGCTTTGATGCCTATGCGCCCGGCATTTTTCAAACGGGCGGATATATCGCAGCATCAGGCGGTTTTACTTCGATCATTGTCGCGGTGGGTATGTCAGTATGGCGCGCGCGCGAAGTCAAGAATGCGCAGACTTATGGTTCGGCGCGCTGGGCAAAACGCAGCGAAGTTCAGTCGGCAGGACTGCTTGAGGCTGAGGGCGTCGTCCTTGGTAAGCTCGCAAATGACTATCTGCGCCACGACGGCCCCGAGCATGTGTTGTGCTTTGCGCCAACGCGCAGCGGCAAAGGCGTTGGCCTCGTGGTGCCAACCCTGCTCACATGGCCAGCCTCAGCCATAGTCCATGATATCAAGGGCGAGAATTGGACGTTGACCGCTGGGTTTCGTTCAACCTTTAGCACGGTATTACTGTTTGATCCGACCAATGCGGACTCAGCGGCCTACAATCCCCTGCTTGAAGTGCGGCGCGGCGAATGGGAGGTGCGTGATGTGCAAAATATTGCTGACGTACTGGTTGACCCTGAAGGCAGCCTTGAAAAACGCAATCACTGGGAAAAGACGAGCCACGCGCTCTTGGTCGGTACGATCCTCCACATCCTTTACGCTGAGGATGATAAGACATTGGCTGGCGTTGCCGCATTCCTCTCTGACCCTGAGCGTTCAATTGAAGCAACGCTTGCGAGCATGATGACGACACAGCATCTAGGGGCGCAAGGCGTTCATCCTGTCGTCGCAAGCGCGGCGCGCGAACTTTTGAATAAATCGGACAATGAGCGTTCGGGGGTTCTCTCGACTGCCATGTCTTATCTGGGGCTTTACCGTGATCCCGTTGTTGCTCAGGTTACGCGGCGCTGTGATTGGAGGATTGCTGATTTGGTTGATGGCGCGCAGCCGGCGACTTTGTATCTCGTCGTGCCGCCATCTGACATCAGCCGAACCAAACCGTTGATCAGGCTGATCCTTAATCAAGTTGGCCGGCGGTTGACTGAGACACTCAATCCAACTGATCGTCGCCACCGGGTGTTGTTGATGCTTGACGAATTTCCAGCACTTGGGCGGCTTGATTTCTTTGAAAGCGCGCTGGCGTTTATGGCAGGCTATGGCCTTAAAGCCTTTCTCATTGCACAGTCACTCAACCAGATTGAAAAGGCTTATGGCCCCAATAATTCGATTTTGGATAACTGCCATGTACGCGTTGCCTTTGCGACCAACGATGAGCGCACCGCCAAGCGAATATCAGACACGCTTGGCATTGCGACTGAACTGCGCGCGATGAAAAATTATGCAGGGCACAGGCTTTCGCCGTGGTTGGGGCATATGATGGTCTCGCGTTCGGAGACGGCGCGCGCGCTCTTGACCCAAGGCGAAGTTATGCAGCTGCCTGATAGCGATGAAATCGTGATGGTTTCAGGTGTAGCGCCGATCCGGGCTAAAAAAGCGCGCTACTATATCGATCCTCGCCTATCGTCACGGATATTGCCGCCGCCAAAGCCGCGTCCAACCAGCGGCGGGTCAGGCGGCGGCAGCCCAGGGAGCAGCGGGCCACGCAGCGGCGGCCCAATCAACGACGGGCCAATTAGTAACAGGAACGCGCCAACCGATGATTGGACGGGACGGCCTGCCCCCGATAAGCCCCGCCCAACAAAGGCTGGAGCAGCAAAGGCAGACGGCGAGGCTGCGCATGAGAGCGACCAACAAAATTCAGGGGTAAGGCGTGAACCAGCGCTTCCAATCCATGAAGAGATAGTTGCAAGTCCCGCGCCCAGCACAAGCGAGTTTAGCTTTGGTGAGGAGGACAACGGGCAGGCTGAGGCGGCCAATAGTGCCGCACTTGAGCAAAAGATGGTTCAAGGCGCGCGCCAAGTCTCGCTTGATCCTGACGACGGCGTACCCTTGTGAGCAGCGGCAACCGCATCAAGCATACCTTCCGCCTGCCGCCTGATTTATCGGGGCGGCTGGCGGATTATGCAGCGCGCAAACGCGTGAGTCAGGCACTGATCGTTGAAACAGCACTTGCCTCGTTTCTATCGCCCGACGGTTCAGAGCGAATGGAGGCCGCGTTAAGTCGGCGGCTTGACCGTCTGAGCCGTCAGGCTGATACACTTGGCTATCATGTTGAGGTGACCACTGAAGCGCTTGCGTTATTTATTCGTTTTTGGCTGACCGCGAACGCGCCGCTCCCCGATACCGCCCAAGCAGCAGCCCAAGCGATGGGCAAAGACCGCTATCAGGCGTTCGTAGAAGCGCTCACGCGCAAGATGGAATTTGGGCCTCGCCTTGCGCGCGAACTCTCAAAAGAGGTCAAAGCGCGCTCAGCGCCAATCGATTTTTCTGGGATAAAATAGCTATCGCCGCGCGACTTGGGCGCGCCCAGCTTGATCGGCTGTTACCGGCGAGCGTTTCTGCAAAAATGGGCTTTGCATAATCTCACAAAACCGCCGTTTCCCTGTCTTTCTGCGCTAGCCTACGACGACCCAAAAAAGCTGTTGCAACACGCAATTTTCTGGCTCTCTTACTCAGCCTCATTGTCTAGGTCGCTCTTGGCCTGACACGCTGTGAGGCCAAATATGAGCGTTACCCAAGTCAGGTCTGAAGGCACATTGCGTAGTGCGCGGATGTTACGCACTGCGCTTGGACCCGCAGTTGCCCAGTGGCTTGACGATCCCGCTGTCATTGAAGTGATGCTTAATCCTGACGGCAAACTCTGGATTGACCGATTGGGAGAAGGTCTCGCTGATACAGGTACGCTGATGTCAGCGGCTGACGGCGAACGGATCATTCGCCTTGTTGCCCATCATGTCGGCGTGGAAATTCATGGGTGCTGCCCGCGTGTGTCAGCCGAGTTGCCCGAGAGCGGTGAGCGGTTTGAAGGCTTGATCCCCCCTGTTGCCTTTGCGCCGTGCTTTGCGATCCGCAAAGCCGCCGTCGCGGTCTTTACACTAGCTGATTATGTCAGTGCTGGGATCATGTCAGAGGCGCAAGCAGGCGTTTTGCAGAGCGCCGTTGCCAGCCGCCAAAATATCCTCGTTGCAGGCGGCACCTCAACAGGCAAAACCACGCTCACCAATGCGCTTCTGGCTGAAGTTGCTAAAACCAGCGACCGGATTGTCTTGATTGAAGACACGCGCGAACTCCAATGCGCCTCACCCAATCTGGTAGCGCTGCGTACCAAAGACGGGGTCGCAACGCTTGCTGATCTTGTCCGCTCAGCGCTGCGCTTGCGCCCTGACCGTATTCCCATCGGCGAGGTACGCGGGGCTGAGGCGCTTGACCTTTTGAAAGCGTGGGGGACTGGGCACCCCGGCGGCGTGGGGACAATTCATGCAGGCTCAGCGATGGGCACGCTGCGGCGGATGGAGCAGCTTATCCAAGAGGCGGTCGTCACCGTCCCGCGCGCGCTCATTGCTGAAACGATCAACATCATCGCGGTCTTGGTGCGTGACGGCACTGGCCGCCGTTTGGGCGAACTCGCGCGCGTCGAAGGGCTTGGCGCGAACGGTGATTACCAGTTCACAGCCATCAATCCAGACACACCGACATTTTCAATAGGAGAAGCTCAATGATCAATCATATTACCCGCCTACGCTCTCGCATTGGCGCACTCTGTCTATCGGGGTTCGTCGCGGTGATGCTCGCCACCCCGGCTTATGCGGCAGGGTCGTCGATGCCGTGGGAAGGCCCACTCCAATCAATCGTTGAGTCGATCCAAGGACCAGTCGCCAAAGTCATTTCTGTGATCATCATTACTGCAACTGGCCTCACGCTGGCGTTTGGCGACACGAACGGCGGCGGTAAAAAGATGATCCAAATTGTCTTTGGGCTTTCAGTGGCGTTTGCAGCCAGCTCATTCTTCCTATCGTTCTTCTCGTTTGGCGGCGGCGCGCTGATTAGTGGCGCGGAGTTTGTCGCATGAGCGGCGACAACCAAGCAAACATAGCGCAGGGATTTTACGTTCCGGTTCACCGTGCGCTCACTGAGCACATCCTGCTCGGCGGCGCACCGCGAGGCCTCGCAATAGCAAGCGGTACGCTTGCAGGTGCCATCGGCCTTGGCTTGCGGCTTTGGATGGTTGGTCTCGTAGTCTGGGCAGTTGGCCATTTGCTCGGGGTCTGGGCGGCTAAGCGCGACCCCCAATTTGTCGAGGTCGCACGGCGTCACTTACGTTTTCCAAGCTTTATGCGCGTTTGAAGGATCAACCCATGCTAAACTTACGCGAATACCGCAACCGAACCGCAGGGCTTGCTGATTTTCTCCCGTGGGCAGCGCTTATCGGCGAGGGCGTAATCCTCAATAAAGATGGATCATTTCAGCGCACTGCGCGTTTTCGCGGGCCTGATCTCGACTCAGCCACACCCTCTGAGCTGGTTGCAACGACGGCGCGATTAAATAACGCGCTTAGGCGTTTGGGGTCTGGTTGGGCGATCTTTGTCGAAGCGGTCAGACGTGCAGCGCAGGATTATCCCAAGAGCGTGTTCCCCGATGCGGCTTCAGCGCTTGTTGATCTTGAGCGCGCAGAGCAATTTGCCGAGGAAGGCGCACATTATGAAAGTGCGTATTTCCTAACACTCCTCTGGCTACCGCCTGCCGAGGACGCAACGCGCGCTGAAAATTGGCTGTATGAGGGCCGTGCCCAAAGCGGGGTTGATGCAAATGCACAGGTTGCAAACTTTGTTGACCGTACTGACCGATTGCTCCAGCTGATCGAAGGCTTTGTGCCCGAAGTGGCGTGGCTAAATGACGCTGACACGCTCACCTATCTTCACAGCACAGTCTCAACCAAAGCCCAGCGTGTCCGCGTTCCAGAAACGCCGATCTATTTGGACGCGCTGCTTGCTGACGAATCCCTGACAGGCGGACTTGAGCCTCGGCTCGGGGATAAACATCTGCGCACGCTCACTGTGATCGGTTTTCCCAGTGAAACGCACCCGGGCATTCTTGACGAAATGAACCGACTGGCCTTCGCCTACCGCTGGTCAACGCGTGCGATCATGCTTGATAAAAGCGACGCGACCAAATTGCTCAGCAAAATCAGGCGTCAGTGGTTTGCCAAGCGCAAGTCAGTTGCGGGCATCTTAAAAGAAGTGATGACTAATGAAGCCTCGGTCATGCTTGATAGCGATGCGTCGAACAAGGCGGCGGACGCTGATCTGGCCTTGCAGGCGCTAGGCTCTGATATCCACGGTCAAGCCTATGTTACAGCGACGGTTACGGTGTGGGACGACGATCCCAACATCGCGGCTGAAAAACTTCGCCTTGTTGAAAAAATCATTCAAGGCCGCGATTTTACCGTGATTAGCGAAGGCATGAACGGGGTTGAGGCGTGGCTTGGAAGCTTGCCGGGCCATGTTTACGCCAACGTTCGTCAGCCGCCGATTTCAACGCTTAATTTGGCCCACATGATCCCCTTGTCAGCGATTTGGGCAGGACCCGAAGCTGACACACATTTCGCAGCACCACCGCTATTCTATGCCAAGACGCAAGGGTCAACGCCATTTCGCTTTTCGCTCCATGTTGGCGACGTTGGTCACACACTGATTGTCGGGCCAACCGGGGCTGGCAAATCAGTGTTGCTTGCGTTGATCGCGATGCAGTTCCGCCGCTACTCCGCCGCGCAAGTGTTTGCCTTCGACTTCGGCGGGTCAATCCGTGCTGCTGCGATTGCAATGGGGGGTGACTGGCAAGATTTGGGTGGCAGCCTCTACACTGGCGATGATGCTTGTGCATCTTCGCCGATATTACTGCAACCGCTGGCGCGCATTGAACAACCAAGTGAGCGCAGTTGGGCAGCACTATGGATTGCTGCGATTTTAATCAGTGAGGGCGTTGCGGTTGATCCGCAGGTCAAAGACCATCTCTGGTCAGCACTGACCTCGCTTGCCAGTGCGCCAATCGAAGAACGCACGCTCACAGGCCTTGCGGTATTGCTTCAATCAAGCGCACTTAAACAAGCACTTAGCCCTTACTGTATTGGCGGCACTTACGGCCAATTGCTCGACGGTGAGAGTGAGCGGCTCGGGCAAGCACGTATTCAAGCCTTTGAGACTGAAGGGTTGACTGGCTCAGGCGCAGCGCCTGCCGTGCTCTCTTATCTCTTTCACCGGATCGAAGCGCAGCTTGACGGATCACCGACCTTGATCGTCATTGATGAGGGCTGGCTCGTGCTTGATAGCCCCGCCTTTGCAGCCCAACTCCGCGAATGGCTCAAAACTTTGCGCAAGAAAAATGCCAGCGTCATCTTTGCAACGCAAAGCCTTGCGGACATTGAAACAAGTCCAATCGCGCCTGCGATTATCGAAAGCTGCCCGACGCGGATATTCCTGCCCAATGAGCGCGCAAGCGAGCCGCAGATCATGAGCATCTACCGCCGCTTTGGCCTGAGTGACCGCCAGATTGAGATTGTCGCAAGTGCGACGTCCAAGCGCGATTATTACTGCCAGAGTGCAGCGGGTAATCGGCTGTTCGAGCTTGGCCTTGGCGAGATCGCGCTCGCCTTTACGGCAACCTCGTCAAAATCAGACCAACTGCGCATTGCGGCCCTTGTTGCTGAACAGGGTGCTGAGCGTTTTGCAGGCGCTTGGCTGCGCCAGCGAGGACTCGCCTGGGCTGCCGATATGCTTGGCAATTTACCCAATCTTTCCCCCAATATCGAGGAGCAAGTATCATGATGATTTCACGTTTTCGCCGCACTTTAGTCAGCAGCTGCGCTGCGCTTATCCTGTCGCTCACGGCGGCTCAGCCAGCCTTTGCCATCATTGTGTTTGATCCAAGCAATTATGCGCAGAGCGTTATTACAGCGGCTCGTTCGCTTGAGCAGATTAACAATCAGATCAAATCGCTTCAAAATCAGGCGACGTCGCTCATCAACCAAGCCAAGAATCTCACCAAATTGCCGCTCACAATATTGGCACCGCTTCAAGCGCAAATTCGTCAGACGCAGCAACTCTTAGCTGAGGCCCAGCGCATGGCTTATAACGTCAAGGCAATCGAAGCGCAGTTTGCCGCCCAGTATAAAAATATCGATCTAACCACTTCGCAAAAAACGCTTGTCGCAGGCGCAGAAGGTCGCTGGAAAACCAGTATCGGCGCATTTGAAGATGCTTTGAAAGTACAAGCCGGCGTCGTTGGCAATATCGAGGGCGCACGAACTTCGGTCAATGCGCTGGTGAGTGCGAGCCAATCTTCAAGCGGGGCGCTTCAGGCTGCCCAAGCAGGCAATCAATTGCTTGCGCTCCAATCGCAGCAGCTTGCTGATTTAACCGCAATGATGGCGTCGGTCGGTCGAGCGCAGTCGCTTGATGCAGCGCAGCGTGCGACGGCGCAAGCGCAGGGCCGTGAACAATTGAGGCGCTTCCTTGGCACGCCCACCCCTTACCGGGCCAGCACCGCTTCAATGTTTCATAATTAGGAAGGTATATGAACATGGAAATCAAAAGCTTAGCGCGCATCGGTGCCATCGCTTTCGTCGGCGTCGCGATAGCCTTCACCGCGCTCAAAATGCAGAGCCCAACCACTGTCCCAACTGACACGGTAACTATGGTGCTTGACGACAGTGACAGCGCACCTTTGCGCGAACGGCTGCGCCGCTGCCAAGCCATTGGTGCAGCAGGCGCTAATGACGAAACCTGCCTGCACGCTTGGGCACAAAACCGCAGCCGCTTTTTTATGTCAAATGTCGCGGCGAATGGGCAATTGGAAGGGGACCCAGATAGAGCGCCGCTTGGTAACGATTCAGATGCGCTACAAGCTAGCGCCAACACCGAACAAGAGCCGCCACTTGGGCCCATCTTGGGCGGGCGCCGCTGACATGGAGGGCACTGGCGTCATCGACCGCTTTCTTGAGGTCTTCACGCGTTATATCGACAGCGGCTTTGGGCTTCTTCAGGGCGAAGTTGCCTATATCGCAACCACGCTCATCGTCATCGATGTAACGCTTGCCGCGCTCTTTTGGAGCATGGGCGAGGCTGACGATATTATCGCGCGCTTGATCAAGAAAACTTTGTTTGTCGGTGCATTTGCCTACATCATTGGCAATTGGAACAGCCTTGCGCGGATCATCTTTGAGAGCTTTGCTGGCCTTGGTCTCAAGGCCAGCGGCACGGGCTTTACGACCGCTGAGCTGCTCCAGCCGGGGCGCGTTGCCCAAGTCGGCTTGGACGCAGGCCGTCCAATCCTTGAAGCGATTGCAGGCCTGGTTGGTTATGTCAGCTTCTTTGAGAATTTCATCCAGATCATCATTTTGCTCTTTGCATGGGTAACCGTTTTGCTAGCCTTCTTTGTGCTGGCGATTCAGCTTTTTGTGACGCTCATTGAGTTTAAGCTGACGACACTGTGCGGATTTGTTCTCATCCCCTTTGGACTGTTCGGTAAAACCGCGTTCATGGCTGAGCGTGTGCTAGGCAATGTCGTATCATCGGGCATTAAGATACTTGTCCTTGCGGTGATCATTGGCATTGGTTCAACGCTCTTTGCAGAATTTACCGCAGCGATTGGCAGCGCTGAACCAACAATCGAAGACGCGATGACCATTGTACTGGCGAGCCTTGCGCTCCTTGGGCTTGGTATCTTTGGCCCTGGCATTGCCAGCGGCATCGTCTCAGGCGGGCCACAGCTTGGCGGAGGCGCTGCGGTAGGCACGGCTTTGGCCGCTGGCGGACTTGCGGCAGGCGGGATCGCTGGGGCGCGGTTAGCGGCTGGTCCTGTTGCAAGCGCTGCCACAGGACTGGCACATGGCAGCGCTCGCGCCGCAGGCAGCGGAACGGCGGCTTATAGCCTTGGCGCGGCTGGAAAAAGCGGGATGTCAGGCGTTGCTTCTGGGATAGGTGCGGTCGGGCAGAGCGCGGTAGGTGCTGCGACCTCGCCCTTACGCAGAGCTGCTGATGCGCTCAAATCAAGCTTTGAGAACGGCGCAAGCGCCGCAGTTGCGGCAAGCGGGGGCCACGCCGAAGGCGACGCCAGCGCAGGCTCAGCGTCGAAGACAAGCAGTGCAAATGAGCAGCCTGCCTGGGCCAAAACGATGAAGCAGCGCCAAGCCGTTTCGCAAGCCACAAGCGCGGCTGCGCACACGCTGCGTTCAGGCGACGGCGGCGGGGCTGGTGCAACTGTTGATGTCAGTGAAAAGGATTAAAACCTATGTTTAGTAGATCATCTATCCGTTATGGGCACAGCCCTGAGGCTGAAACACCCTACCACCGCGCAGCCCAAGTCTGGGATGACCGGATGGGTTCAGCCCGCGTCCAAGCGGCAAATTGGCGGCTCGCTTTCTTTGGCACGCTTGCGCTTGCCAGCGGGCTAACAGCGGGTCTTATCTGGCAGGGTGCACGCGGGAGCGTTGTGCCGTGGGTCGTCCAAGTCGATAAGTTTGGAGAAGCGCAAGCCGTAGCGCCTGCCGACGCCAGCTATAATCCAACTGACCCGCAAATCGCATTCCACTTGGCGCGTTTTATCGAGCACGTCCGCAGCGTTGCCGCTGATCCGATTATCGTGCGTGAGAACTGGCTCAGAGCCTATGATTTTACCACTGACAAGGGGGCAGCAGCGCTGAATGAATATGCGCGCAGCAATGATCCGTTTGCGCGCGTTGGCAAAGAACAAGTCGGGGTTGACGTTGCAAGCGTCATCCGCGCTTCGCCGAACAGCTTCCGCATTAGTTGGAACGAGCGCCGCTATCTTGATGGTAGCCTTGCAGAGACCAGCCACTGGTCAGCGATTGTAACCGTTGCGCTCCAACCACAGCGCACCCCCGACGCTTTGCGCAAAAACCCGCTGGGCGTGTTCGTGAGTGCTATCAACTGGTCAAAGGAACTTGGATCATGATAAAGTCATCCTATCGTAAATTGCGTAACAGTAGCCTTCGCAGCCTAGGACTGCGCGCTGCGCTGATATTGACAAGTGCGCTGAGTTGCACTGCCTTTGCCAATTCGACCTCGCAGGTTGATTTGGCGACAGCCAAGAAGCCCCAAGTAAGAAATCAAGTGTCAAACCCAGTTGGGGTTAAGGCGCCCACGGTTGCGTTGCCCGCGCGGTTAGCCCGACGTTTCAAGCACACCTCCTTGAAAATACATGCACATGCTGCGCGGCGCACTCACTCAGTTGTGCCCCGTGACCAGGTGGGCGCCGCCAATGATGCGGCACGTGTTGAACCTGAACCCAGCGGTTTTAGCAATGCAATCCAGCGCTATGCTTACGCTGACGGGGCGCTCTATCAAGTCTATGCACGGCCGGGCCAAGTGAGCGATATTGCCCTTCAAGAGGGCGAGCAATTGGTTGGCGCTGGGCCAGTGGCGGCTGGCGATACCGTCCGCTGGATCATCGGCGATACGATCAGTGGTAGCGGGGCGAATGTGCGCGTCCATATCCTTGTTAAACCTACGCGCGCAGATTTGATGACCAACCTTATCATCAACACTGACCGACGCACTTACCATCTTGAACTACGCGCCAACCCATCAACTTATATGGCCTCTATATCGTGGATTTATCCCCAAGACGAGTTGATTGCGCTGCGCAATGCGAATGCGGCAGCAGCAACCGCAGCGCCGGTTGCAAGCGGCATTGATGTGAGTGCGCTCAATTTCGCATACAGACTTGAAGGCGATAAGCCGCCGTGGCGCCCTTTGCGCATTTTTGATGATGGCAAACAGGTTTTTATCGAATTTGCACCAAACATCGCTCGAGGCGAGATGCCGCCGCTGTTTGTAATTGGTGCAGGCGGTGAAGCCGAACTCGTCAACTATAGGGTTTCAGGCCGTCATATGGTCGTTGACCGTCTGTTCGACGTAGCTGAACTGCGGCTTGGTGATAAGCGCTCAGTGCAAAAGGTAAGGATTATCCGCAGTCCTGCAAAGGTGGCGCGGTGAGCGCCGCCTCACCTGTCGCACAAGCGCAAGCGAGTGCACCAATGGCTCCCAAAGACCCCGTGGCGTCGCCAAAAGCCATTACAAGTTTGCACCCACAACTGCCAAGCGTCATGCGGATTTCTCGAAAAAGCGTGATGATTGGCAGTTGCGCGCTCTTAGCGGTCATCGGCGGCGCATTTGCTTATGCGCTACACACCAAAGTCGAAGCCCCGCCTGCTGAACTTTTGACAACCACCAACCGCTCGACAGCAGCAACACTTGATACGGCTCCCAAAGATTATAGCCAAATCCCCAAGCTTGGCCCAGCGCTTCCTGGAGACTTGGGCGGCCCGATATTTCGTGCACAGCAGGAAAACGTTGCTAATGGGCTACCCGCTACCGATCAAGGCGCGATCAGACAGCTAAACCCGGCCGACGGCGCGCGTCAGCTTGCACTTCAAGAGCGCGATGCTGCACGCATCAGTCGGTTGTTTCTTGGGGCAAGCAGCGGCATCAGCGCATCCGCGCCCGAAGCGACAGGGCAATCAATTGCAGCTTTGCCTCAAAACATCGAAGCGGCTGTGACAAGCCCCGCTACAAATTTAGCAGAGCGCGCGGCCAAGCCAAGCGATCAGCTTGGCAAACGCGCGTTTCTAAGCGGAGGCGTTGATCGGCGCACGACCGCCAGTGACCGACTATCAGCGCTGATTGATCCTAACGTCGTTCAAGCCGGGAGCTTGATTTCAGCAGCGCTGATTACGGGGATTCGCTCAGATATTCCGGGCCAAATTACTGCCCAAGTGACGCAGAATGTCTATGACAGTCCGACAGGGCAGATATTGCTTATCCCCCAAGGGGCTCGTCTGATCGGCGACTATGATGCTGAAATATCCGTTGGCCAAAGTCGCGTCCTGTTGGCTTGGAACCGCCTGATCATGCCCGATGGTCGTTCAATCCTGCTTGACCGTCAGCCAGGCGCTGACGCAGCAGGCTTTGCAGGCCTTGAGGACGGGGTCGATTATCATGTTGGCGGCCTCGTCAAAGCCGCATTGATCTCGACGATACTCGGGATTGGTGCTGAACTGGGTTCAGGGAGTGATGACCGACTGACCCGCGCGCTCCAGAACGGCACGCAGGACAGCATCAATCAAGCCGGACAGCAAGTGGTTCAAAAGCAGCTAAGCGTTGCGCCAACGCTTACCATTCGCGCAGGCTTTCCAGTGCGTGTGATCGTGACCAAGGATTTGATATTGGAAGCAATAAGGCCATTAAGGAGTGCGAGGTGACAAAACTTAAACTGGCTGATCTCGGGGCTGACAAGCCCGTGCGCGTCAGCGTTGACCTGCCTGCTCAGGTTCACCGTGACCTTATCGCTTATGCGGGCGTTCTTGGCCAAGGGCAGGCCAGCGTCACCCCTGAAAAGCTCATCGCGCCAATGCTTGCCCGCTTTATGGCAACAGACCGTGCGTTTTTGAAAGCGCGGCGCGCGAGCGTTCAATCAGGTGCAGGGTAGCGCAGGTCGATGAGTGAGAAGAACGCCTTAAGCGCTGGATTATCATTTTCCTTATGCCAATAGGCGCTATAGTCGAGCCGTGCGCTTCCGTTTGGCTCCTCAATTTGACGAAAAACAAGCGCAGGCCGGGTAATTCCAAGCGCACTTTCAGTAACGAGCGTGACTGACTTGCCAAGCGAGACTAGCCCGAGGATATTTTCCTGGGTGGCCTCTTGGAGCGCAATGTTAGCGGTGTGGCCGAGCGCTGACAAACGGCGTGAGATAATCTCTGATATCGTTGGCCCGCCGCCTAAGTTTGGAATAACAAACGCCTCGCTGCGTAAATCATTCCAATATATTTGCGCAACATCTGCGAGCGGGTGATCTTGGGGGAGCGCCAGCATCAGCCGCTCAGACCAAAGCGCGCGTTTGACAAAGTCAGTGCCAGACAAATCGCCGCTATGGACGGCAACATCAATCGTGCGTGATTGGAGGCCGCTAGACAGCCGTTCGCTGCCTGCTTCGACCCCATCGAAATGTACGTCAGGAAAGCGGTCAAGATAGTCACTGAGCGTGCATTTAAGGTTGCCGACACACAGCGATGCTGAAAAGCCGATGACGATCCGCCCTGCCTTGCCGTAAGAAAGCGCGTGAGCGCTTGTCTCAAACGTGTCGATATCGCCGAGAATGCGCCGCGCAACATCAAGGAGTGCGCGGCCAGATTCTGAGGGGATTGCACCGCGCGTTGTGCGCTCAAACAGTTTAATGCCAAGCAGGTGTTCCAAACTGGAGATACGCTTACTAAGCGTTGATTGTTTGACGCCGAGCTTGATAGCAGCGCCTGCAAAACTCGACGCATCCGCTGTGGCGACAGCATATCGCAGCTGCCTGACTTCAATACCCACAAACCATTTCCTTCATTACAAAAACTTGAAGCAAGGCTTCAAATCACATTCAAGAAAATGCCCCCATTTTAATGTTTCAGCAGTCAAGGCCAGCATTCAGGGATCGCCAGATTTTAATCCAAATGTCTCGCCGAGGCGCAACCGACGCAGGCGACCGTCAGTGGCATCGGTCTCAACAATCAAAAGCTCTGCGTCTCTTAAGCTGCTGAGCATATTATAGAATGTTCGGTGCGCGATCGGCAGAACCCGTTCGGCCTCGCTTTGCGGCATTGAAACACGCTCGGCAACGAGCATCAACAGGCGCCCTTGCATACTCAGCAACGGGGTACCGAAACGCGCAGCAAAGCGCGCATTCCACTGTGTCAGCAATTCCGCTGACGCACGACCTTGTGGGCTAGTGAAATCAGGAAGGATGCTCCCATCCACAACGAGGTTGAACCGCGTACCCACAGCGCCGTCAATTGCGCGCGGGCGGATCAAGGGCGATAATTTTGTCGAAATCGCTCTTACGGTATGAGAGGCGATCAATCGCATGTTGAAGTGTAGCCGCTGCTGGCAATTCGTCACCTAGGCCGTCGAGCGCTTCGAGCGCCAAGACCATTGAATTTAGCGCCGCCGCGCGTAACCTTGCGGTTCTGTCATTACCAAAGGAAAATTGTACCACCTGATCCCTCACTTAACCCACGCCACCTTTTAGCAACTTTGAAGCCTAATCCGTGACGGCAGCTTGCAAATCACCCCTTGCACTCGCGGTCGCACTTACGAGCCGCTGCCGCCACGGACGTCCGCACTCACATGAGACTTTGCAGTAACGCTACAGGTGCAAAGACTTGTGTGAATGATCCGGTGTTGCCTTTTGACAACGCGACCTGAAACATACTTGCGGACATGAGGCATCGCACACGGCGACGAACATTTTGCAGCGGCGAGCAAGGCCGCCGCGCATAAGTTACAATGGTTGAGCGCTGACGCTGCGAGCAGACGATGCCGCTGATACGCGCGATCTGCCTTCGCTTTGAGAGCGGCTTGGTTGCCAGCAGAGGCGGGCAGATGATTTTAAGCACAGCAACGGGTGCTGATGCGGTAGTTTCACGTTGGCGACTCTGGGGCATTGCCTGACCTCCAATATGCAAATCGGTATAAATACATACTGGAGATTCGCAAGCCCTATATCAGATTTTTTGCAAGTCTCCCTTCCTTGGCATGGACGATGATGGGGCCATAAAATTTATACTTATCGACAATATGGCGCAAAGCCGTGGTTGCGAGTGAATAGCGCTTGATTTCTAGAAAGGTGAATTTTGCCACTGAATGGAAGCTAGACGGCTTCCAACTGACGCGAACATGGATTTGCCACTTCCCGTCATCACGCTGAATGAGTTCAGCAGCCTCAACCTTGCCGCCCTCTGGCCTGCGCGTGGTCAGTTCATATTCGTGGATTAACGGATATTCCATAATTGCCCCCTATTTTCACTATGGATTTATACTGAATTGCAGTTTATGTGTGGAAACAGCACACAAAAGATGTAGCATTCTCACGCAGGGTTGCCACCAATGAACGACACACACGCAGCGTCACGCGATATCGCCAGCACTCGCAAACCGCACTCTGTCGGGCCGATGCACCAACTTACAGCGCTTGCAGGCGCGCAGTGGGCAAGTGCGCAGCCACTAGAGGGCACCCCAGCGCAAACCTATTTGCGCGCACACGGCATTGACTTTTGCCCTGCTGAATTGCGTTATATGAGCGCCTGTCCAATTGGGAGTGGCCCAGAGTTGCGCTATTATCCTGCGATGCTTGCAGCATTTCGCGATGACGATGGGTTGGTAGCTATAGAGCAAACCATTCTCAGCGCGGAGGGTCGCTTAGCTGACATCGCGCGCCCAAAACGTATCGTTGGCTTTCCGGTCGGTGGCCTCGGGCGGTGGGGGGTGACACCGCACAGGATATTGCGGCTGGCCGACAGCGCCGAAGAGGCAGCAAGTGCGATGATCGTTGGCGCGCAAGGCATCCCCGTCTGGCCAGTCTTTGGTTCTGCGCGCTTCGAATTGATCGACATCCCCGCCAGCATAAGGCGTATTATCATTTATGCGCGTCACGACGGTGAGGTCGCAGCAGCCATCGTGCGGGCGACAGCACATTTAACCGCGCGTGGCCGCAGCCTTGAGATCGAATATCCCCCCAGTGATGCAAGTTGGAACGCCTATTTGCGGCGCGTGCGTTCATGTTCATAGCCCCAACCCCTGAGCAGCGTGCAGCCACTGCCAAGCTCAATGACGCGGCGCGCGCGCGTATCGGCATTGATGCCATAATCTGGCTGACCCACGGCTTCATGCAGCTCAGCGTCGAGGATCAAACCGCCGTGCGCGCCTGCGTTACAAGCTGTGATAGTTGGAACTTGGGCTACAGTAGCGAACTTGAACGCGATTTTGGAGTGGTGTTCAAGCAAAGCGACGGCGCATGGACGAGTTATACACCCGACGGCGAAGGCTGGCTAAATGTCGTTTTCTGGGAAATTAGCTATCATGATCTAACGCTTAGCGGGCCTTGTGTAACGCCGTGGGTCGAAGCTACCACCGCACGTATCCTTATGTTGATGCTGGCGGATGAATATGATTAGTCGCCTTTGAACTGCGCGATGTCGTTGCGTAAATGCACTACCGGGACTACGCACTGTCACAGGATTTTTTGAATATAGAAAGCGAGGCAACCCTTATGACTGCTTTTGAAAAATCCTCATATGTTGCCACTCTCGCAGCACTTGGCAGCGCAGAACCGACGCTCACAGCGGATGGGTTTGTGGCGCTCCACGGGGCGCTTTTTGGTGCGACACACAGTGCAGCAGGGCAAATCCGTGATAGTGCGCTCGCTTGGGACGCGCGTTACTTTGCCCATGCCGCGCTGATTATGTCCTCGCTTGAACAGCGGTTTATTGCGCTTGCTGGTGATGATGACCTTAAATCGCTCTCGCGCGATGGTTTCTTCGATGCGTTGGCCCACCATATCAGTGAACTTCATGCGATTTCGCCGTTTCGTTTTGGTAATCGGCGCACCCTCGCGCTCCACGCCGCACAAATCGCACACGCCGCAGGCTACGGCATAGAAATCTATGGCCCAAGCAAAAACATTTGGGATGAAGCATTAGCGCTCAGCTTTGTTCATAAAGATCACCGAGCGGTTGCTTGCTTATTAAAAGGCCTGCCAATTCCTGCTGCGCTCTTTCCTGAAAGCCTACTCGGGGTGAGCGGCTTACCGATATTGCCGGAACGTGATGCGTCGCTTGGGCGGCGTTATC
This sequence comes from Sphingomonadales bacterium, assembly GCA_043747445.1. Classification (GTDB taxonomy): domain Bacteria; phylum Pseudomonadota; class Alphaproteobacteria; order Sphingomonadales; family Sphingomonadaceae; genus Aquisediminimonas. The sequence goes on along the minus strand of JAYTPB010000040.1, from coordinate 7,633 downwards.
AGCGCCCAATCGCGCGCGCTAAGCGCGAGCTTGAGGATTATCTGCCTGAGGCGCAAGATCAGGCGATGGCGGCAATGGTCAAATTAACAAATGACGCAGCAGCGCTCCGTTCACAGCTTACGCCTGCATCTCAGGAGCTCGGCTTTTTACGCCATCCCAAAGGGCCGATCTTCCAAGCAGCGCTATTGGACGCTGCCAATTACGGGATCATCACGCCAGCACTTCATGACGCACAAAGCGCACTTGAACGGGTGCGTGAGATCGCGACTGCAATAAGTGTCGGGATCGCGCAACAAACACAGGGGCAGCTCGAATTTCTGATCGATACCGCTCACGTTCCCGAATATTATTTTCGTGGATCACCGCATCAGGATCGGCTTGCGACGCTCTTTCTTGCTAATACCACCGAACAAAACCATGCCGACCCGCGCCTTGCAGAGTGTCAACGCGCGCTTGATGATATCAGTGCTACAGCCAAGCAAAACCGCTCGTTCAGCCCCAAGCGCATCGCCGCCAAGATTGATCAAGCGCGCCGTGAGATCGCAGCGCGGATTCGCAGCGGTGAGATGAAGGCGGTGGATACGAACAAACGGGCAGCCTAAGCGCGGTGCGGTGAGCATTTAGCAAAAGCGACAGAGCGGGGGGTGACGCCCTGTCGCCAGCGCACTCAATTAGTTGCGACCGCTGCCGCCGAGCCAATCCCATAAGCCACGGATTGGAGCGTTGGCTTTGATTAATTTATGCGACATGATACCAACCTTTCAAAATGCGCACAGGAAAATCCTGTGCGCATTAAAGGCTAATCATCGTGAATTTGACTCACAATGATTGGGCAAATGCGGCGTTACACCCAAGCCACAGGGCGGGAGTGACGCCCTGTGGCTTGGCTGCTCATTAGTTGCGGCCACCGTTACTACCGCCCCAGCCAAGCCAATCCCAAAGACTGCGCTTCGGTGTATTTGTTTTGTTTGATTTATGCGACATGAGTATAACCTTTCATGATGCGGGCAGGAAAATCCTGCCGCGCATGAAAGGTTAATCAGCGCTGAATTGATTCACAATGATTGGGCAAATGCGGCGATGCCGCAATTTCGACCGATTATATCATTGCACTGCCTGCAAAGTAACAAATTCTGAGAACTCCGCCCGGTCAATCGCAACCGCTCGTCGCTCGCCAAACGGGCAGTCAAGATCATCGTTGACACCAACTGATATCCCAATCCGTTGAAACCCGTGCAAACCTACAAATTCTTGAGTAAACAATGCGTGGAGTTGCCCCGGCATTGGGTCAACATCAATTCCCGAATCAGGTGGAACTAGGAAGACAAACAGCCCGTCGTCCCCCTGATGTACAACGCAGTCAGGCGCGATAACGTTGATTCGTGCAACAATTGCGCGCAGCAAAACCCCTTGCTCCTCGCGCAGGCGCTGTCCGATAAAATGGCGATAGCGCTCAATCTTAATCGCCACGATGATGCAGTTTTGATACCCTTTCACGAACTGGAGATGCGACAGATTTGGCAGCCCGGTCAGTTCGTTCGTCGTCATCGCAGCGATGACTTTGCTCCGCGTAGATGCGCGAATCCCCATGATCGTGAGCGCGAGAAGCGCTGGCACCATCTCAACATGCAGGCGAAGGCGATCACCGATAAGCATTAGCAACAGCAAAATTGCTGTGCCGCCGATCAAAATTAGCGCGCGACGTTTTCGCTGATTGTTCAAAATGTAGGCGATACCGATTATCGCACAAATCACTAGTGGCAGAACATAGCCGAGTTCGCGGGCGATCCCAGTTCGTATGGTTTCGGCGGCAATGACCGCTGAATATATTCCGGGAGCACCACCTTGCCCTAATACCGGAAATTTGATCGCTGATGTATCCGACACAATACTGATAACGACGGTCTTGCCATAGATTTCGGACTTTTTACCCTTCCCAAGCCCAATATCAGCGGCAGAAATTGTCGGGATCGATTTGTGATCAATTGCATAATCAGGACGAAACGCGCTTAACTTACCATCTCTGCCAGCAATCACTGCCGCCAGCGACGGATATGATTTATTGCCAATAAGATTTGTACCAACGTCCTCCTCAATATTCCCAAACATTCCATAATTTACCCAGATATGGCTTTGCTTGGTTCTGTTACGAAACAACGGAGTGGGCAAAATTGCGTCAAAGTTGCCTGTCGCAGTATTCATTTCCTGAGTCACAGCCAGCCAGACACTGCCTTGTGCACGATCAAATGCAGCAGCGAGCGCTCCATCATCGACCGGATTTGACGGATCAGCCATGATTCGATCAAACACAATCCGTTTGGCACCCATCTCACGCAGGCGATCAACCAGTTGCGCGTCATAGCGGCGCTTCCAAGGCATCCCACCAAACAGCTTTGCGCTGCGATCATCTTTGGCGATGACGACGATATCACCGCTCGCCGCTGTCCGCCGCGCCGCATCGCGGCCCATGAGCAACCCAATTTCAAGCGGCTTGGCCGCATCAGTAACGCCAACCAGCAATGCAATCAGCAGCGTGATGACCAGGCCCACCGTGCCACTGCGCTGCACCTTGTAATGTGCGGAGGAAAGCGCCTCGCGTGCATCGGCCTGTTCGCTTCCGCGTTTGCGCCGGTGTTGAGTGGCAAACACCGCTCGCGCAATCAGCCCGCTTAGCGACCAGCGCGGTGGCGTCGCTCGAAATGGCTCAGGCCGGAACAGGAATTTATCAGGCTCACCGGTTTTGATGATCGCCTCAACCAACCCTTCACACGCATCATCATCAATGCGACGGCGCAACTGACCATTCATGCGCGCGACCGCCTGTTTGGCCATCATCCGCGCACGTAAATCCCCTGTACCATTATCATTCATCACTGCGGTCTTCTCGTTTTTGCGACGATACCGATTTTACGCGGTACTTAGTAACAAGATATGACTCATATTGGTTTATAGAATTTATTTTGTCCATTACCAAAATGCTGTGCATTTTTTGCACAGATTTTGTTGTGCTTATCTTTAGCCGCGTTTGTGACCAAGTCCGGCTTTGAAGGCTATTGCGCTTCGTGACGCGGCATAATTGGGTGCCACCATTGGATAATCTGCAGGCAGTTTCCATTTGGCGCGGTAATCATCCGGGCTCATTCTGTAGAATTTCATTAAATGTCGCTTGAGCGTTTTGAAGCGCTTCCCGTCTTCAAGGCAGATAATATAATCGGGCTTCACCGAAGCGCTGATCGCCACTGCGGGTTCTTGCTTGGCGATTTCGGGCGGGTTTTGCCTCCCGAGCCCTGCCAGTGCGCTATGTGTTTTTGCGATAAGCGGCGCTATGTCCGATATGGCTACTTTATTGTTGCTGACATGTGCTGCCACGATCCCAGTCGTGAGCAGTAGGGTTGAGTTGATGTTGTCTGTCATTTTTCTATCCAGATTTGATTTTGTGATACTGTTACCAGCACTCGTTACCCATATATAAAGTGCCCGGCATAGATAGCTGAGAAAGGCTGTTTATGTCATATGGTTAGGGACAGGCGCAGGAACTGGCTTTGTGGGGTGTTCAGGAAGAACTGATCAAGCATTTCTGCGCGGGTGTTACGGCCCGATCTGCGGCCCAGATTGCAGGCATGGATCGCAACACGGGGATCCTGCTTTACTCGAAAGGCCAAGACCCAAGACTTTGTGCGCGCAAGCGCATAGTGCAGGTCGCCCGAAGGGCAGCGCCCGCGAGACTGCTATGATTGAGGGAGCATGATTACTTAATATTCTGCTTATACAATATGGCAGATTGAAATTATCTTATGAGATTGATTTTTGTATTGACTAAATAAAATAACTTATTATCCATAATCATAATAAAAACGGGCGCTCAAAATTTAATTTGAGTAGATAAATCGTATATGATTCTGTTTCGGAATGGCGTGCATAAATATGGATTTTTTGACGCTGCTTTGCGCAATCAATCATCATTTATCGTCTTAATCAAGCTTGGACTCGGCGTTCGGGCCAAGTTTGCAGCGTTACTCCAAAATTTTTTATCAAAATTTCACTTTTGATTCTTTTCACAGTCAAAAGCCTGTGCGTTGCGATGCGCATATTCACAATAAATCCAATAATTGGGGGGTTTTTATGAGTCGTGTTTTATTGATGTCGGTAAGTGTGATTGCGTTGATGATGCCGTTCGGTGTCAATGCCACAGAAACCGTCACCTATAGTTATGATGCGCAGGGGCGGCTTGTTCAGAGCGTGATTAGCGGGAGCGTCAACAATGGCCAGTCGAGCAGCACGACGTTTGATGCGGCGAACAACAGGACTAACTATGCGGTGAGTCTGAGTGGTAGTACGCCACCGCCACCTCCGCCTCCGCCTCCGCCTCCATCAAATAATCCGCCTGTCACGGTTGCAGACTCGCTTATGAATGTGCCGAAGTGTGCGATCCGCGATAAGGATGTCACGTTTAATGATAGCGACCCTGAGGGTAATGTTCCGCTTGTGTTGCTTTCAGTCGTCAATAGCAATCCGTCTCTTGGTTCGCCGTCAGTATGGAGTGCGTCCACAGTCCGGTATGAGGCTGATATCACAGGCGCGACGGGCAGTGACATGGTGACATACACAGTGCGCGATAGTTTGGGCGCGACGTCAACAGGCACACTTACGGTGAGTGTAGTGAACAGCGGCACGAACTGCACCAACGCGCCCACGCCTTCTCCGGAATAACAAACGCCGAATCTCGCGCTGCGGTTACGTAGCAACAGCTTAGCGACATCAAATAACAGGGATTTCTTACATGCCCGTTTCGACACAATCAAAAAACCTTATCTCACTGCGTCGTACAGCGCTTCTCGTGACTGCTGCCTCATCGGCAATGCTTGCGGTGCCGGGTGCGGCATTCGCGCAGAACCGTGCGCCAGCGGTTTATAATAATGTCGATGATAACGGCGTCGATCTTGTGCTCGGGACGTATGAGCAAGCCTTTAGCAGCCTAAGCATCGGCAGTGGTGATGGCGCACTTGCTTATGGTTTTTCAACTGCCAAGGGCGTTTGGGGCGCAAACACATTCACAGGCGGGGTTGAAGTCGTTGGCAGTGTAGCCACGGTCTACATCGCGGGCGACATGGAGCGGTTTAACATATCGGGGGCGACCTACACCTCACAGCAGGGTGAGGGGTCAACGCTGACGCTTGCAGGCGGTCTTTATACCTACATGCGCGATGACGGGACGGTGATCATGTTTGATCAGTCCAAATGGCCTGCTGCGGGCACGGGCAATGCGCTGCCGACATCGATCAAGACGCCCGATGGCAGCGCGATCAACATCTATTACAAGACCGTGGGCACTGCCGCGCGGATCCAGTCCGTCACCAACAATCGCGGCTATCAGCTCAAATATAACTACCCAAGTGCGACTAGCCCGATGGTGTCAGGCGTCACCGCAATCAACAACGGCGTGGATTACTGCGATCCGATCGCTGACGCCTGCGCAGGCCTCACCCAGAGCTGGCCGACGATGGCGGTCAGCACATCCAGCGGCGCGATGACGGGTGCGAACGTCTACACCATTACCGACGCCGCGAGCCGCACCAGCCGCTTCACGGTTGACTCAGCGACGCGACTGACGGGCATCAAGCGCCCCGGCAGTATTTCGGATATTGTGAGCGTCGCCTATTCGGCAGGCGGCGCGGTCGCCAGCGTCACGGCAAACGCCGTCACCCAAAATTACAACTATGTGGTGAACAATAACATCGCGACGATGACGCGTACCAACCCCTTCAACGGCGCGACGGTTACAGCGGTCAGCAATTTGGCCATTGGTCGGCCATCATCAGTCACCAATGAATTGGGTTTCACGACGAGCTATACCTATGATGCCAGCGGACGCCTTACTCGTGTGCAATATCCCGAGGGCAATGCCGTCCAATATACCTATGACGCGCGTGGTAATGTGACCTCCTCGACAAGCATTGCTAAGCCCGGCTCAAGCCTTGCCAACATCATCACGAGCGCCACTTACCCCGCGACCTGCACCAACCCGCGTACCTGCAACAGCCCGGTGACGACGAGCGATGGCAAGGGAAATGTCACTGATTACAGCTATGACGTAACCACTGGGGTGATTACCTCAGTGACCGCGCCTGCCGCAGTAGCTGGCGGTGTGCGTCCGCAAACGCGCGCTAGCTTTGCCACTGTTCAAGCATATTATAAAAACGCCACAGGTGCCATCGTAGCTTCGGGCCAGCCGATCATGGTGCCAACGGGCACCTCGACCTGCCAGACGCTCGCAACATGTGCGGGCGGGGCGGATGAGGTGAAGACGGTGATCAGCTATGGCCCGCAGAGCGCGGGCGTTGCCAACAACCTTCTCCCTGTATTAGCTTCGAGTGGTTCAGGTGACGGCGCGCTGACATCCTCGGTCTCGGTGACTTATGACATCATCGGCAACCGGATTACGGTTGACGGCCCGCTTGCAGGCACTGCCGATACCACGCGGGTGCGTTATAATGCCGCCCGCCAAGTCATTGGTGCGGTTGGTGCTGATCCCGACGGCGCAGGGCCACTCAAGCACCGTGCGCAACGGGTGGCGTATAATATTGACGGTCAGCCCATTCTGACCGAAGTTGGCACAGTTGCCAGCCAGTCGGACGGTGACTGGTCAGCCTTTGTATCGCTCCAACAGTCTTCGTCGGTCTATGACGCAAACGCCCGCCTCTCGCGAGAGACTGTCACGGCTGCTGGCACGACCTACTCTGTGGTTGATTACAGCTATGACGGTCTTGGCCGGGGTGACTGTGCGGCGCAGCGATTGAACCCGGCGGTGTGGGCCACAGTGACGGGAGCGTGCACCGCGCAGGCGGCGGGCAGTGCTGGCCCTGACCGGATCAGCAAAACGCTGTATGACGCGGCGAACCGGGTGGTTCAAGTGCAGTCAGCGCTTGGCACCCCCGCTCAACAGAATGTGGTGCAAAGCTACCGCGCTAACGGGACGGTTGAGACGCTGACTGATGGCCGGGGCAATGTCACCACTTATGAGTATGACGGGTTTGACCGCCTCTCGAAAACGCGCTTTCCCTCAGCCACGGTTGCGGGGGCAAGCTCGGTGAGCGATTATGAGGTGGTTGATTACGACGCCAACAGCAATATCGTCCAGCGCCGCCTGCGTGATGGCAAGCTGATCAGCTATGCGATCGATGCGCTTGACCGGGTGATATTCAAGAACCTTGTCGGCGATGCTGCCAATGTGAGTTACAGCTTTGATCTGCTTGGTCGTCTGAAAAGCGCAATCAAGGATGACGGCTTTGCGAGCAACTTCACTTTTGATGCGCTTGGTCGCAAGCTGGTTGAGGCCAATGGCACTGGTTCGATTGCGTTCCAATATGATTTGGCGGGCAGACGGACGCGGTTGAGCCACAACGGCAGTTTTTATGTGACCTATGATACTCTGGTGACTGGCGAAGTGACCGCGATCCGTGAGAATGGCGGGGCAGCGCTTGGCGCTTATGCCTATGATGATCTGGGGCGGCGCACGAGCATGACGCGCGGCAACGGCACGGTGACGGCTTACGCCTATGATCCGGCGTCACGGCTCACCAGCTTGAGCCAAGATTTTGCAGGGACAGCGCAGGATGTCAGCAGCAGCTTCAGC
>JAYTPB010000039.1:0-14036 GCA_043747445.1 Sphingomonadales bacterium | reverse complement strand
TGACATCGGCCAGGCACTCGGCGCAACCAGAAGTGCTGAGTTCATCGGGCCGACCATCGGGCGCTCACGCTTTGCCGGGCCGGGGGAATTTGCCGAAGTGATCGGGCAGAGGGTGCAGCAACTCACCAATCAAGGCTATCCGCTTGTTCTTGACCTTGAAGTGCAAAACCTGTTGCCGGGAAATCCACGGACGCGCATCGGTACAGGATTAGATAGATTTGTGAATGAACGTCTGAGCGAATTCCTTGATAGGCAAGGAATCGCTGAAGGTGCTGGTCAACTCATCCAACTTGATCGCCGCTTGTATGATCCGGCAGGATCAGGGGCATTTGTGCGGCCTGATGTAAGGATACCATCAGCTAATCGGACGTTTGAGATTACCGTTGCTGACAAGCGGTTCAACGGCCCGCAATTGCAGGGATTCCTTAACTTCTCAAATGACAACATCACGATTGTGAAGCCTGCTGGCTTGCCTGATCGCGGCAGCTTTAGCTTGGTGAGATAAAATATGGCTTATATAATAAAAACAATGAAGAATCTTTATAATGCAATTGGATATGTTAGTATATGCGCGCCCGATAAATTCCCTGAGGAGGATTTTTTAGAGCCAGAAGAGCAACCTAATTTTGAAAACCAATTTCAAAGGCTTCGCAATGCCATCGCAATTATTGATCCCAAGATCGCAACGCCTGATAAACTACCGATAATCCGTTCGATACTGGAGGAATCTTATGAAGCCTTCAAATCGGGGGATCGGCGTGCAGGCGTGCTTTTGCTCAATGAATGGAGCGCGCTAATCTTCGGGCCTGAACCTTGATTACAGAAATCGAATTTCCGCCTTCTCCTGACCACCGCATAAAATGGAAAACCCCGCGAAGGCGGGCTTTGCGTCCCTGCTGGCCACCCGCGCTGCGGCGCGGGGGCAGACTGTTTCGCTTCCACAACTTTCCGCTTTCCTACACGCTATTGTTCGTGCCAGACTTCGTTGTTCGTCGGAGATATGGCGAATGCTGTTTGTGCGGTGGAAATCGTTTTTTCCTGAAGTGTGAAGCAAAAAAACATCGAATAGGTGTCAACTATGTAAAGTTTATTTACAGTTTGGGCGGACAGGCCACTCTCTGCTTAACAAAGCGTTTTAGGTGTGACCCCTTCGTCAAGCTCAGGACAGGCTTAGTGTGACTTTCCAAACAGCGTGACGCCGCCATCACGTCACAAAACAAAGGAGAAAACCCCCTACATAGCGTAATCTTTGTAATCTTCGGGCATGACCGATGCTTTTGAGCGGGTGATGCTTGTTAGGCCATAATCAGCGCCTGGATCACCCCAAAAACCGTCCTTCAAGGCTGACTGAATGGTGCAATATTCGCGCGATGAACAGGCGGGTGCCGTCGTAAGTATAAAATATCCGGTGGCTGCGGTGGTGCCAACGGCGCAGTGCAAGCCCGCTTTCTTCTTCGACCTGTCCGGCCTCGGGAAATTGCTGCAACCGCAAAAATGCGTCTTCAAAGCTGAAATAATAAGCATCAGCGCCGTCTTCGCCAAATTCTGCTGTGCCGTATCGCAGCATATCGCGCAAATCCGCTTTGGCGTCATTGCTTAAGGTGAGCAGCGTCAAGCTTGGCTACGATATTCAGCGTGAATCTGTTTAAGCGATTGCGGGCACGCGCCCGAGTCCAGCCCTTTTTGAAGTTCAGCGCGGAACTGGAGCCGCTTAGCTTCATAATCACGGTCTTTGCGGATCAGATCACGGACATAATCGCTTGGCTTGGAATAGCGGCCATCATCAACGCATGACTGCACCCAATGCGCAAGATCGTCGGGAAGTGATATGTTGACCTGTGACATTCTGCGAAAAATAGGATGATGACATGGTTTTGACAAGGCTGTTTTTGTCGCTGTTTTCGCTCCCCTCACTTTCCGCTTTCCTACACGCTATCGTTCATGCCACACTTCGCTGTTCGTCGGAGATGTGGCGGATGGTGCGATGTGGCGCGTGATGACTTGATCAAAAAAGGGTGCTGATAAAACTACCGATTCAGTGTCAACTTCCTGAGATTTCTGAGGTTTCTTCTCACCGCCAACGACAGCGCGGGTCAGTTGCAGGGCTTAAGCGACAATGCCGCAATCGCTGCCAATCCGTTCAGCACGTCAAACATCGACGCGCTCTCCCGTCAGGACGGGCGCGACAATAATGGTAGGGACTGACCTATGAGATTGGTTCATTTGAAGGTCGACTGATAAAGTCTGAACTTCGGGTAATGTCGCAGTCTGGACTTAATATTGCCGATTTTCTTGAGGTTTATTGCTAATAGTTTCGGGCATACGGAACCATATCAAAGCGGCAGCCACAAACGCAAGCGATGCCGCAGCCATGATATTGGGCAGTGGATAAATCGCGGCCAATTGACCCGTCACAATTGGTGCAAGCATACTCACCACGCGCCCCCAGTTGAAGATTGAGGCAGCGGTAGAGCGGAGATGCGGCGGATAAAGCTCTGACAGCCACGGCCCCCAAACTACGCTTGAGGACAGCATCATTCCGTAAACAAATCCTGTCACCTCAAGCGCAATGACAGACATTGGCACAAATAAATAAACAGGCACGATCAGAGCGGCGAACAGAAAGCCCGATCCCGCAACCCGCCGCCCGAAGCGATCGCCGATCCAGCCCCAAATCAGGCTGCCGATCAACTGACCGATCAGGAGCCAGCCCCAGATATCGCCCACCTGTGTGTCTGGAATGCCGCGATCTTCGCGCAGGAAAGTCGTGCCCCAGCCATTAAAGCATTGATAGGCAAGGAAGTTGAGACCAGTCATCAGGGCAAGCAACATTGTCTGTTTGGCCACGCCGGGCTTGAACAGCTCAGCTATGGGCAGCGCTGATTTCGCCGTCGTCGGGCCATCAATCGGCCCACCGTAGGGGATTGTCTTGCGATCATCGGGCACAACGAAGAACGCAAAGAGCGCCAGCGCCACAGGCACAGCGCCCGCCCACAGCAGCACTGACCAATCGAGATTGGCGCGAAAAGCAGCAGCGGATAAAAAGCTGAGTGCGGCAACCGCTGCGTTATACACAGCGAAGACAACCCCGGCGATTTTCCCGCGCACCGCCTTGTCAAACAGTCCTGAATAAATGCCAACCGCAATTGGAAACATTGACCCAAGGAAAAAGCCAAGGCCAAGCCGCTGACCGATCAACAGCGTATAACTGCCCACCAGCAAGCCCGACAGCAGAAAGCCGCCATAGCCGATCATCGAGATAATCAGCGCATTGCGCCGCCCGATCTTATCGGCGACTTGACCCATTACCACCGCGCCAATGATCGCACCAATCGCCTGCAATGTATAAAGCGATCCCGATTGCGTCAGCGAGAGATTCAGGCTCTCCTTGATATAAGGCCGCAGGATATCGACCGTGTTCCATGACCATGCGTAGAAGAAATAGGCGACCAGCAAAAAGCAAAGTGCCGCAATCCGCCGCCCTTTTGAAATATCTTCGGCGCGGATCATGATGTTTCTCGATTGTGATTGGGGAGGAGGTCAATGCCAAACTGACCAAGTAGATTGATCATATCGATAAACACCCAATTCTCGACGAGCATCGCATCCTCGCGCCGCCAATAATCCATGATGCGCTGGGTGATGCGTTTTCCTGTCGCAGGAATGCCGATCCAACCGTCGCCAGTATGGGTTGCGTTGATGCTTGGCCAGCCGGTTGAGGCGACATAATGGCCTTCGCCGATCCGGCATTTGTGGTTGCCACCGATGCGGTCTGGAAAGGCTTTGAGGAACGGGCCTTGGTGCGCGCGTTCATAATCGGCATGGCCGCGCGCGCTGCCGATGCCGCCGGGGCCGTACCACCCAAATTGTGGCGTCCAAAAGCGCCGCATACCCATGCTGGCGAGCGATTGGCCATCATAGGACATGAGGCCAGCAATCATCGCCTCGACAAGTTTGAGGCTTTTATACGACTCCCCGGCGTTTTGGCCATCCAGCATTATCCCGTCCTGCGTGGCAGGTGCTGGAGACCAGCTTTCGCCAAGTTGCGGTCGCAGCGGCCACGCGCCCGTCTCAATCATCAACCGCGTAAGATCAAGCAAGACATAGCTTTCAACCACTTGGTCGCCGACTATCCGGTCAAACCAGCCATAGCGAATAAAATGCGGCCGCCCGCTTGGTGCAAGTCCGTAAAGCGGATTTTCAAAATGGCCGACGAAGTTACCCGTCGTGGTGATCCAATCGCCATCCTTGAATGCGCCGCCCATCAAAATGTCGGTGCGACGCTCCAAATCGGGGAAAGCACGGATCAACGGTGCCCAAAAACCTGAGAGGATCGCCTCTGCGCCCGCGCAGTGATCAACCGGCGCGCCCGCATTGAAATTGCAGTCGGGGCTGTAAAGTCTGCGGGTGAGCGTTTCGATGTGCGTCGCCAAATCGCGGCTTTCGTTGATCATCTGCCAATATGCGCGTTTACTCAGCGTCATGCGTCACCCCTTCTCCTATCATATTGACTTCGAATGCAATGAACGTAAACCACTAAATTATGGCACGCTTTTGGAAACAGGTTTTGGGGAATTTAATGCCTGAGCAAGCGCAGAGCAAAGCCGTCTGGACGGTCGCGGAATTGGCGGCGCGGCGGGTTGCCTACGCTGATCTCATTCCCTGCTATAACGCGTTTATTGATTGCCGCACACCGGGATCAGAGGCCAAGGAAAATTTCACGATCATTGGCCCTGGTGTGTCCGAAAATCCAAACCAGCATGTCCACATGACAGAACCGCACGGTTATAATATCGGCGGCGCACGGCAACCGCCGGGATGTGTGAATTCGCAACATAGCCATGATACCGCCGAAGTGTTTGTGGTTCACAGCGGCGAATGGCGGTTCGATCTGGGTGAACACGGCGATGATGCGCAAGTCGCGCTATCCCCCGGCGACGTGATTTCGATTCCCACAAAAATGTTCAGGGGCTTTACGGCAACCGCGCACGGTGAGGGCGGTACTCCGGGATTTCTTTGGGCGGTGCTTGGCCAAGACAATCCTGGCCGGGTGACATGGGCACCAGAAGTATTTGAGATGGCGAAAGACTACGGGCTTATCCTGCTTGAAAACGGATCGCTTGTGAACACAGCGGCAGGTGAGTCTGTGCCTGATGATATCGCCCCAATGAAGCCGACCTCGCGTCAAGAGGCTGAGGCGCTGATCCGGATGACAGCGGCACAAGCCGATAGCATTGTCTGGCGTCATCTGCCTGCCAACAACACCAATGCTATACCCATTATCGCTGAAGAAGCGCCGCTCAATTGGGATCATGGTTTCAAACTTGATCGGCTTGATATCGCACCCGGCGAGACCATCGACTGGGACAGCATGGGTGCCAAGGAAGTGCTGTTCATCCATCGCGGTGATGTTGGTGTGGAGTGTGAGGATGGGTTTCTGAGCATGGCCGAAGGCGATACCCTGAGCCTACCTGCTGACTTGTCGCGAATGCTTTTTTCCGAAACCGGGGCTACCGCTTTTCTGGTTCACCAATGAACGCGATCCCCAACGCCATTCCCAATGTGGGTGGGCGAGATATTGCCGATATCCTGTCACCCCAAGGCGCAGCGCGGCAGCATATTCCCGGCTTTGATCCCGAATATGCTGATATCGTTGATTATATCCTGCGCTGCACGCACCGCATCTGGGAGCAGAAGGATGTCGGCCTGATCGCGACGCACTATGGCCCGGCGATCACTGTCCATATGATGCCAGGGCCGATTTACGGCATGGGCGATGTGATTGCCGGAACCGCGCGAACCTTGTCGGCTTTTCCAGATCGCACGCTGACGGGTGAGGCGGTGATTTGGTCTGATGAAGGGAGCGGCGCTTACCTCTCCTCGCACCGGATCACCTCAACCGCGACTAATCTCGGCACATCCGAACTTGGCCCCGCGACGGGCAAGCGGATCACCTTCACCACTATTGCTGATTGTCTGTGCAAGGATAACCTCATTATCGAGGAATGGCTCGTGCGCGATTACAGCGCGATGGCGCTTCAGCTTGGGTTTCATCCGCGCGCTGTTGCTAGAAGTCATGCGGCGGCTGATAAAGCCAAAGGCGGTAAAGCAGAATGGCGATCCGCAGCCATCGTGCGGATAATGGATACGCCGCTGACCGCGTTCACCAACCGCGCCATGCCAAACCCAAAGAGCGATCCCCACGCCTTTGCCCATGCTTTTTTTGATCAGATCATCGCGCATTGCCGGTTTGGTCGCGTGCGTGAGGTCTATTCGCCCGCCGCACACTGGGCCGGGCCGGGGGGCAGACGGCTGTTTGGCTGGGGCGAGATTGCAGGCTGGTTTACCGCGCTCATCGGCAGCTTTGGCGATGCCCGCATTCATATCCAGCATGTCGCCGCAGTGGACGATATGATCGCCGTCCGCTGGGAACTAACGGGTACACATGACGGCGGCGCGCTTTACGGCGCGGCAACGGGAGAGCCGATCTATATCCTCGCCGTGACTCACTGGCGGATCGCCCATGATGTGATTGTTGATGAGGTAACAGTGTTTGATGAAGTCGCCCTGATGCGGCAGATGGAGGGCGGGCTGTGAGTGCGCTTGCCGACCTCGAAACCGCGCTGCGCCGTGATCGCAATTTGGCCGTGCTTGCTGACAGCCATGTCCACCGTGCCACCCGCGAGGACAGCTTGTGTCTTATCAAGGGCCGCGATGCGATCACCGCCGCGTGGGTGAATGAGGACGCGAGCGATATCACCATTACTGCCGACCTGGGGGGTATGGTCGCCTATAAGGTCAAAGGCTGGCACGGTCACCGCTGGATCTGGCGCGAAGAGGGGCGCATCTTGCGTGAGGTGGTTATCGAGGATCGCGGCGAAACGAAGACGGCTCCCCCCGTGCATCCGCCCTTGGGTGAACTGCGCAGCGGCGAAGGACAATTTAGTGCGGGCGAGAGCGCCATCCTCCCGCCCGGTTTTCCCGAGGCGGCGCGCGACATCGCCAACTGGCTTCACCAAGCGTGGAATGGCCGCGCCTTCAACCTTTATGACCGCGCGCCCAAAGAGCGGGGATGGCTCCCCGCGCTTATCCGCCTGCTTCCCGATGCGACCTTCACTTTCGAACATGCGATATTGGGCGAACGCCAAACCGCGATCCTCTGGCGCATGATGGGCCATCATGCGGGTGGACAGCGTGTACGGCTAATCGGCAGTAGCGTATTTACCGGAGACGCCGATGAAACAGTGATCGACCACGCGGCGATGACGGCGCAGTTGGGGCGGGCGGTGATTGATTATGCGGGTTCATAAGCGGACACCCGGTTATGCGATTTAGGAAGCCAAGAAGCGCGCCAGTGATGATGCGTCGATTGCGCAATGACCACCATAAAGTGGATGCCACTCAACTAAAACACCGCGCTGCGCGGCTTTTTCTGCGAGAATTCGCGAGCCCTCGAAGTTGCCATATGCGTCATACAAACCGTTTGAAAGATACAGTGCAGGATATTGCCCACTCGCGCTCTTTATGAGTTCAAGAGGGGAAACGCGCTTCCACTCGCCTTCATCGGCAACATGGTTTTTGGCCATCAGCCAAATTCCAAGGCCGATTTTGGGATCAGCGCCCGTTCGTTCGAGCGTGTCTTTCATCGCTGACAGGGAGTCAAATGGTGATGTAGCGTAAACTCCCGGACAGAGTGATGCAATTTTGGCGAAACTCTGCGGATAAGTGAGGCCAGCGATAAGAACATTGAGGCCACCCATTGACTCGCCCAATAGCAACCGTCGTTTTGGATCACCGGTTTTCTTGTCAATCTCTGGCAGCTTGGCCATGAATTGCTCCAGCAGCCCGCTATCCTCTTTCTTGCCCTTAGGAACCAACAACCAAGTCGGGCCATATGAGATGACGACCACCGTGGGAGGCCGGATCTTGGTCTGTTGCCAACTCGCTTGCACCATTGAGGTCCAATAAGTGTCGTCATTCCAAATTTGCGCATCTAGGTTGCGGCCATGCAGATGGTAGACAACGTCATCGTTCGTACCCGAGTCTGCCCGGTAAATGCAGTATTTCAATCGCCCAGAAATATGGCAGGTCTCACTCGCTGGAATGAACGAAACCTTCTGATTGCCTTGCGGGGTGGTGATCTGTGTCCAAGCATAATAGCCTGCGATGATTAAGAAGGTAACGGTCAGCCATTTTAGATAAGATTTGCGCAAGAATGGCTTTTCCATTTTGTCGTCCGTCTGATAAACCGCAAGTAAAGTAATAACGGCGCTTAGGGCGTTTCAAATCTGAAAACAACGACCGAAAACGCGTCAAAAGCTGACAAAACAAGTCTCATAATCCCCATCCGCGCACGACCTCTGTCACTGATCGCATATTTTTTGCTGAGAAACGTAAATCACTTCTGCCAATCATGTACGCGCTCACACCTCTTCAAACGCCCGATCTTCACGGCTGTGCCAAATCCTCAAAATCAGGATATCCTCACCCACGATTTCATAGTGCATCACATAGTCGTTGATCGAGAGTTTGCGGACTTCCTTGGACGCAAAGCTTTCGACTCGTTGGCCAACACGTGGAAAAATGATCAGTCGATTTGGCGCTGAGGTGAGTGTTCGAGCCACCTTTGCTGCTGTCTCTGACGCAACGGGTGAGAGAAAATTTGAGAGCCTACCAACACCGCGAGACGCGCGATTAGTCCACCGGATAATCACGCTTCTGGCAAAGGCATCGGCGTGTCTGTGTCAAGGCTTGCAGCCCAAGCAACCATGTCTTCGTGCGGGATTAGTCGCCCAGCGTCCACATCGTCAAACGCCTCCTGAAGCATCCGTTGACGCTCCTCGGCCATATCAACCCAGTCGGCGAGCGCCTGTTTGACCACCCAGCCACGGGGGCGGCCTTCGAACGCCGCCATCGCATCGACGCGCGCGACCAGTTCCTTTGGGATGTGCGCGGTGACGGTTTGCGTGGTCACTTGAGGCTCCTATAATCAGATATAATCAAATAGATTATATCTGATCGCAGTTCAACAGCAATCCACTAGAGTGTGATAGGGATCATGCAGCGATGGTGTCTGGATCGGTCTGAACCAACAGCACGTTGATTTGCGCAAGTGTGAGCAGTTCCAAATCCTCAACAATCATCGTCGCGCCTGAAAAGTCTTGATTACTTGTCATTGCGCCCGGCGTTGCAATTACGGCAATGCCAGCGGCCAGGGCAGACGCCATGCTGACTGGCGTGTCCTCAATCGCAATCACTTCATGCGCCGCTAATCCCAATTGCGTGAGGCAATGGAGATAGGCGTCGGGGGCTGGCTTTACCGCGTCAATCTTGTCAATTGTGGTGATGCTGGCAAAGGCTTCGAAATCAAGCTGATTGCCGAGTGCCGCTTTGATTGCGTCCACATTGTCGACTGAGGTTGACGTGCAAAGCGCAACGCGGATGCCCGCGTGTTGGCAAGTTTTGATGAGTTCGGCGACGCCCCGGCGCGGCATGAGAGTGCCGTCCGAAATAAGCGTGGCATAATGATGCGTTTTGCGTTCATGCAGCGTCGCGATCATCGCGTCTGTGACGTTTGAACGAGGTGGTTCTTCATCGCGGAAGGCGCGCAGCCTCGCCTGCCCGCCATTAATCGATAACAGCCGCCGATATGTCTCAGGATTCCAGTCCCAATCCAAACGCTGTTCGCGAAATGCCGTATTAAAGGCTTGCCGCTGGAGATCAGATGTTTCGGCAATCACGCCAATCGCGCCGAAAATAACGGCTTTCAAAAGCGACATAATATATTATCCTCAAATCGGGGTGATAGTGCAATAACTTTAGTCGCATAAGTTTGTTGCACGATTTTTTCAGCCGCGCACCGCCTCTGCCAGTCGCGCCGCGCCTTGCAATAGGAAATCATGATCCGACCCCAATATGAACAGGCTCGCGCCTTTCTCGCGCCACATGCCGACATCGCCGACGCGACCCAGGAACATGCCCGTTGCGCGCCCTGCGGCTTTGCCAGCCGCGACGATCATGTCCACTGCGTCTACCACGACTGCGTCATCGGGGGTTTCGGCACCGTAAGCGATGGTCAGGTCAGCACGGCCAATGAACAGCGCATCAATGCCCTCGACGCGTGCGATGGCTTCAATAGCGTCCACGCCTTCCACATCCTCAATCTGGGCGATCACGATGACGCCCTTTGCATCGGCGCGGTGTTTGGCCATGCCTTTGCTCGTGTAGCCTGCGGCTCTTGAGCTTCCCGCATAGCCACGCCCGCCACTGACATAGTGGCAGGCTTTGACGGCTGCCTTGGCTTCGTCAGCGCTGCGGATGTGGGGAAGGATTACACCGTCCGCGCCACAATCAAGCGCATTCAATATATACTCAGGCGCTGATGATGGCGGGCGGACGAGGATGGTTTTGCCCGCGCCCCGCGCTGCCATAATGCACAGGTCAAGACTGCCCCGATCAAAGGGCGCATGTTCGGCGTCAAGCACGAGAACATCAAGGCTGCTAAGCGCCAGCACTTCGACGATGTGGGGGTGTGGGGTCTTCACCCATGTGCCAGCAAGAAGATCGCCCGCACGGAGCCGTTCGCGAAACCCTACCACAACCGTTTACTCGCCAGCGCCGCGCCCTCGGCAAGCGTTGCCAGTTTGGCATAGACAATTTCAGGGTCAACCACGCCAAAGCCAGCAAAGGTTGAGAAGCCACAGTCAGTGCCTGCGATTACCCGCTCTCGCCCTATGATGTTGGCGTAACGCTCGATCCGTTCTGCCACTACACGGGGATGCTCGATGAAGTTTGTTGTCGAGTCGATCACGCCGGGGATCAGGATTTTATCTTCGGGAATAATATCCGCCATTTCGACGAAATAATTCCAATCGGCCTGATGGCGCGGGTTGCTCGTTTCGAACAGCAATGCAGCGGGCTTTGCCGCCATAAGTGTCGGTAGGATCACGCCCATTTCAACGTCACAACAATGTGGCCCTTCATAATTACCCCAGCACACATGCATCCTAACGCGGTCTGCTGGCACGTTGCGTAGCGCATGGTTCAGCGCGTCGACATGGCCACCGATCAGCGTTAGATATTCGGCATCACTCTTGTCTTTATACATCATGTGCCGACCAAGACCGAGGTCAGGACTATCGAGTTGCAGAAACAACCCAGCCGCCACTATTGCTTCATATTCAGGGCGCATTGCTTCGGCCAAAGCCTCCAGATAGGCATCCTGTGTCGGGTAATATTCATTAGGCTGGAACAGCGCGATCACGCCGGGAGAGGCTGCGTTCATGAACCCGCCAGCGGGCTTATGCACCGCAAGAGCCGCCTGCATGTGCGCCATGTCTTCTTCCAGCGGGGCCATTGATTTGACTGCAATCGGCCCGATGCATTTGGGGCGACGATATGTCGGCGTACCGCCACCTTTGGATTGGCGTTCAAGAAAGCTTGGATATTGCTCAAGATCAGCAGGCGGCGTGCGCGGGCTATCGCCGTCAAATCCGGTGATGCGATCCTTAATATAGGTTGCGTAACTGATCTTTGACATTTCGCCGTCGGATACCAGATCAACCCCGCTCGTCACTTGCCGCGCGACTGCGTCATTGACCGCTGCGCCGATGACTGTGCTGAACTGTGCAGCGTCTACCGCGTCCCCTCGCTCCGCTGCAAAGACAAGATCAGTGACAGCGGCAGAGCGCGGCAGTGAGCCAACATGCGTTGTCAAAATTCGGTTGGCCATAATTATCCTTATTTCAATCGTGCAGACCTGCCGGGCAATAACTGCCCGGCAAAAAGGCGCTGTTCAGAAGGAGTATCGGGGTCTTCAATGCGCTCAACCAGCATCGTGACGGCAGCCTCAGTCATGCGGCGCACTGGCTGGCGGATCGTCGTTACTTGATAGGCGAGCCATGTTGCTGGGCTAACTCCGTCAAAGCCAACGATTGAAAGGCTCTCAGGAACGGCCAAGCCAAAATTGCTGCGTGCGCTGTCAATTGCGCCAATCGCCATCAAATCATTCGCACAGATAAGCGCGTCCATCTTGTTACCCGTCATCCGCATTAGATCGCGCAGGCCTTTATCGCCACTTTCATAGTCAAAATTGCCGCGCACCATGAGCGCCTCACGCCCCTGCGCATGGAGCCGTTTGATCGCGGATTGCGTCCGTTCTTCGCCGACATAGCTATCGGCCGGGCCGGCGATGATACCAAAGATTTGGTGGTTTGCTGCAACCAGCCCGTCTACCAGTTGGCGCTCTCCGCTGGCTGAATCGCAGCAAATGCTGGCCACCGGCGTTGTTTCGCCAATCCGGTTGTAGAGCACAACGGGTACGCCGCGATCCTCGAACGCCTGCAACTGCTCGGGGTGAAGCCGCGCGGCAACTATTGCGCCATCAACGCGGTATCGCCACACTTGATCAAGCACATCATCAACATCAGACTCGGTCGCGAGGCTGAACAGCAAAACGCGGATACCGTGTTCAGATAGCCTTTGAGTCAGCTCTGCCAGCACTTCAGGATAATAAAGATTGGTGAGGTTCGAAATGATGATCGCAACGAGATTGGATCGCCGCGTGATCAGCCCTTGTGCAATCGCGTTGGGCTGATATCCAAGCACACGTGCGACATCCATGATCGCGGCGCGTGTTTTGGGCGCGACCGAGGCACCAGGGCTAAACGCGCGGCTGACGGCGGATTGCGAAACCCCGGCTTGACGCGCAACATCATAAGATGTCGCGCCGCGCGTGTTTTTATCAGGCTGCTTCTTTTTTACTGGCATAGCGTCTCACCCGAATATCAGCTTGTTCCTTGTGGCCTGCAAACCCCTCAATCGCGCATAGCCGAGAGCAATATTCGCCAATCATGACGCTTGCTTCATCGGTTAAGACGCGCTGGTAGGTGCAGGTCTTGATGAACTTGCCAACCCACAGCCCTCCCGTAAAGCGCGCATTTTTTCGCGTGGGCAGCGTGTGGTTGGTGCCGATCACTTTATCACCGTAAGACACGTTTGTGCGTGCGCCGAGAAAGAGTGCGCCGTAATTGGTCATATGTCGCAGGAAATAGTCGGGGTCTTTGGTCATCACCTGAACATGCTCAGACGCGATGTCGTCAGCAATCTGAACCATCTCTTCATAGCTATCCGCGACGATGACTTGCCCATAATCAGCCCACGCCTTGGCAGCAATTGGTGCGGTCGGCAGGATGGTAAGCTGCCGCGCAACCTCGGCCATGGTATCGCGCGCAAGCTTTTCTGAATTGGTTAGCAAAATCGCAGGCGAATTTGGGCCATGCTCAGCCTGACCAAGTAAATCTGCCGCGCAAAGCTCACCGTCGACACTCTCATCTGCGATGATCAGCGTTTCGGTCGGCCCGGCCAGCAGATCAATCCCGATCCGCCCGAACAATTGCCGTTTTGCCTCCGCCACATAAGCATTGCCGGGGCCAACGATCATATCCACGGCTTTGATGCTTTGTGTGCCAAGCGCCATCGCTGCAACGGCTTGGACGCCGCCGACACAGAGAATTTCATCTGCCCCCGCCATGTGCATTGCCACCACAATTGCCGGGTTTGGTCTGCCTTCAAACGGCGGTGCAACCGATACAATCCGCTGAACACCCGCGACTTTGGCCGTCACCACGCTCATATGTGCCGACGCCACCAGCGGATATTTTCCGCCCGGCACATAGCAGCCAACGCTATTTACTGGCAGGTTTTTGTGGCCAAGGATAACGCCGGGCAAGGTCTCCACCTCAACATCTTTTAGTGCATCGCGCTGGATTTGCGCAAAGTTGCGCACCTGCGCCTGTGCAAAGTGGATATCCTCAATCGTCTGCGGAATAAGCGCATCATACGCCGCACGGATTTGCGCCTCTGACAGGCGAAAATCGTATGGAGCCCAATTATCAAATTTCTTAGACCAATCGCGCACAGCGTCATCACCGCGTTTTTTGACGTCTGCAATAATTTCTTCAACAACAGCGCGCACGCCGGTATCGGCCTCGGCCGCAGCATCTTCGGTAATGCCGGTTTTGAGATAGCGCGCCATG
>JAYTPB010000038.1:0-2149 GCA_043747445.1 Sphingomonadales bacterium | reverse complement strand
GCCGTCGCATCAAGAATCGTGAAGGACTGCGGGCGGAAACATTCGGGCGTACATAGACCAAATACCCGCCCCGCCTCTTTGCGCGCGCTGTGCGTGGCGATCAGTTGTCCGCCGAACCGTCCGCCCGGTGCGCGGTAACCGACCCCGCCGACGATCTTCACTGGATCAATCGAGAGCAATGCCGTCCGCACATTCGCACGGTCAAATTGATTGCCAGACGCATAGGCCAGCGAGAGCGTCGCGTTCAGTCCGTTTTTGGCCTGCGTATCAAGCCGCGCCTCAGCACCCTGGATTTTCACGCGGTTGAGATTGACATATTGGAACAGCACAGGATCAACCACAGTGCCCGTACCGCTGATCTGCACTTGCGAAATGAAATTGCGGTAGCGCCCCGAAAATGCCGTCATCGCGAAATTGATACCATTGCCACCGAAGCGAATGCCGCCTTCATACGTCTCGCTGGTCTCGGGTTTGAGATCGGGATTGCGCAATGTGCGGTATGAGAAAGGGAAGGCGCTTGGGTTATCAAAAAACTGGTTGATCTCAAGCGGCGAGGGTGCCTGAAATCCGCGCGCATAATTGGCGAAAACGCTGACAATCTTATTGGGCTTGATCACGACGCCCAGCTTTGGCGAAAGTTTTGATCCATCCTGCCCACTGCCTACAAAGAAGGCCGGGAGCAGCGGGTCTTTAAGCGGATCAACTTTGTAATAATCGAAGCGGAGTGCGGGAAATAGCGTCAGCGTGCCATCGCCAACCACGATATTATCGGCAAGGTACAGCCCCGATAGCGTGAAATCAGTCACCGGAAATGCGCGCGTTGGAAACACATCGGGCGGGGTCGGTACGGTGCCGCTGCGCAAACCCTTTTGCCGGGTGACGTTGTAATCACCACCGTAAAGCAGCGTGTGCTTGATGATGCCCGTTTCAAAAATACTGCGCGCCTCAAACGCGCCACCGATCACGCGGTTTTCAAATATGTTAAGTCGCGTCCGATCAGCCGCTGTATTGCGATCTTCGGCCGAAAATTGGCTGTTTTTACCCTGTTGATAAAAGCCTGTGATTTGCAAGAAATCGACAAAACCATCATTTTCACGGGCGTAATCAAGGCTCACCCGGTCACGCTCGGTCTTGTCGCGCGCTTGCAGGTTGAGAACGGCGGTAGCCCCAAGCACCCCGACCACTGGCGGCGCAGTCCGCGCGCTGACCACATCTGTCAGCGTTTTGCTGTCAAGATGATCAAGCGTCAGGCGCACCCGATTATCGTCATCAGGCTGCCAGACGAGCTTGGCAAAACCGGCGTTTGACTGGCTGTCCTGCGGGTTGGGCGCGGTGCGTGTGCTGTTAAGCGCGCGGTTGCTCGCTTGGTTTTCAAGCTCCTTGCCGTCGCGCCGTGTGTAGGCAAACAGCGTCGAAAACGCGCCTGCCCGGCCAGCAACGATTGCTGTCTCGGTAAATTCATTGTCCGCCGAATCGTAAGCCGTGCGACCAAGCCCGGAAAAGCGGCGGCTGTCATCCTTCAAGATGTCGGCTGGATCGCTGGTGATGAAACTGACCGCACCTGCGAGGCCATCACTGCCGTAGAGCGCTGACGATGGCCCGCGCAGGATTTCAACTGATTTGACGATACCGATATCAACATAATCCCCGCGCCCCGCCGCTTGCGCGCCAAAAGAAAAACCATCGGGGACGCGGATGCCGTCCACTTGAATGAGAACGCGGTTGCCCTCAATCCCGCGAATGTTGAAGCCTTCTGCGCCGCCGCGCCCGGTTGATCCGAGCGCAGCCGAAAATCGCGATGGTGATCGGCGAACGCTGACGCCGGGTTCAAAACGTACGAGATCACGAATATCCGAGGCCAACTCGTCGGCAATTTGCTCGTCGCTTTTGACGGTGACGATGGCTGGCACATCATTGACATTTTGCGGCACGCGCGTTGCAGTGACCGTGATCGTCGCGCCCGCATCTGCATCACCATCCGCAACCTGTGCGCGACCGACCCCTGCCGTCATCGCGAGCGCAAGCGCGAGCGCCGCGCAGGTCGGGCGTACTGCGCGCCGGGAGTTAAGGCCTGAGCGCGTCAGGCAGGTTTCACGGGCGATAAATTGCAAATCAGGGCGGGGCAATGGCGTCTCCATAATTAACTTGC
>JAYTPB010000037.1:0-16766 GCA_043747445.1 Sphingomonadales bacterium | reverse complement strand
CTTGAGTGGATGGTTAAAATATCCTAATGTCTACTAAGAATTGGGTGATAAGAGTTTTTCTGCCCGGTTCCATTTTTTCCTTGGGAGCTATTGATATGCGTAAGATCGTTACACTTTCGACTGTTGTTGCCGCTTCGCTGATGGTCGCCGCTTGCGGTGGTCAGCCAGTTGCAACCGACAATGCTGCGGTTACTGAAATGAATGCTGCTGATGCGATGGAAGGCACCACCAACGATGCCATGACCAACGTAGACGGCGCGATGGGCGCAGACGCCAACATGGCGGCTGATGCCAATGCTGCAATGCCTGCTGACGTTAACGCTGCGGCACCTGCCGTTGATGCGATGGCCGCAGATGCAAACGCTGCTGCACCAGCAGAAGCAAAGAAGTAAGCACTTCGCTTCGGCGTAGCTGAAAAATGGGCCGTCCGGGCGACCGGGCGGCCTTTTTTGCTGTCCAAACTGTGCTGATTGGCTAAGAGACCCCTTGCGTTTGTTATGAGGTGTTGAGGATGAAGGCGGCTGTTCGTGATTCTGCGTTGCTGATGTGTGCGGCGCTTTTTCTCCCTTCGCCGGTGAGCGCGCAAATTTTCTGGCTCGCGCCTGATTTTACAGGCGCCCCACTGTCGGGTTATGAACCCGGCATGGGGGTGCCGATGCCCGGCGCAACCCCGGCTGAACAAAGGGCCGCAATCGCTTGGAACATGCGCTCGGGCCTCAATGTTGCGGCGCTTCAGTGCGGCACTGAACCAACGCTGCGTATCCTTGAAAATTATAACGCTCTCCTGAGTGATCACACGGTTGAGCTCGCCGCCATTTTCAAAACGCTCACTGGCTATTTCAAGCGTACCAACAAAGTCGCGCGGGTCGGCGAGCGCGCGCTCGATACATTCGGCACCAAAACCTACAGCGGATTTTCCGCCGTCGCCGCAATCCGGGGCTTCTGCACCGTGTCAGGTCAGATTGGCCGTGCGGCGGTTTTTACGCCCAAGGGGCAGTTCGCTGACTTCGCGCAGAATAACCTGCGGACGTTGCGCAACAGCCTGATTTTTAAGGGCGAACAGCAGTTTCGCGGGATCAGCCCGACGCTGCGTTTCCGCTACCCCAATCTTGACGCGCGCTGTTGGAAGAAGGATGTCTACAACCGCGCGTGCGGGCTGGTTTCCTAAGTTTTAAGCCCAATTTCGATCAAGCGCTGTTGCAGATAATCGTCAGCAGTAATTGGCACCGGATAGAGGTTTGGATGCGCATCATCAATGCAGCCGGGCAGCGTCTCGATCAGATAGTCCGACGCCAGATGCAGGAAAAACGGCATTGAATAACGCGGAATGTGCCGCCGCTCGACTGGCGGGTTGATCACCCGGTGCGTGGTTGAGGGCAGGCGGTTATTGGTCAGCCGTTGGAGCATATCACCAACATTGATCACCATCGCGCCGTCAGGCGGAAAAATCGGCAGCCACTCATTATCACGCGTCAGTAGTTGCAGCCCGGCCTCTTCAGCGCCGAGCAGCAGCGTGATCAGGTTGATATCCTCATGCGCGCCCGCGCGGATGCCGTCAGCATCGGGCGAGATCGGCGGATAATGAAGCAGGCGCAGCACTGAATTGCCATTCTCGACCGTCGGGTCAAACCAATCGGCGCTTAGCCCCAGATGGAGCGCGATTGCCGACAGCAGTTTGCCCCCGGCAACATCAAATGCCGCAAACAGCGCCGAGAGCGTCTCGCGAAATTCGCTTACTTCGGCGGGCCAAACATTGTCAGGCATATGATCGCGGAAGCGGTGCCCCGGCGGCAGATCGCGGCCAACATGCCAGAATTCCTTCTGATCATGCGCCTTCGCATCCTTGGCAATCTCAATCCCGAACGGCGTATAGCCGCGCGCGCTGCCTGTGCCCGCCAGATGATACTGCCTTTTCACTTCAACGGGCAGCGCGAAAAATTCACGCGTTAGCGTCCACGCCTTGTCGATTAGGGCGGCGTCAATCCCGTGATCAGTAATCACCGCAAAGCCGAAGCGCTCAAACGAACCGCCAAGCGCGCGGGCAAAACCAGCCGCATCACGGTCTGCCTGTACTAACGAGAGCGGTTCAACCTGATCAATTACAGTCGCCATTATTCAGCCGCCGTTGCTGTGCTGACCAGCGTCAATCCAGACATATCTTTCGCGGCATTGCGCCGCATCATCCGGCCATCGACTTGCGCGCCGTTTTCAATTGAAATCATATCATAGGAAAGATCACCCGCGATCCGCGCTGATTTCTCAACCGTCAGCGATGCCGCGCTGACCGTGCCGTCAACACTGCCGCCGAGTGTGGCTTTTTCCGCAACGATATTGCCGCGCACGCGCCCGCCAGACCCAAGGATCAGCGTGTTGCAGCCAACATCGCCGTCAACGCTGCCATCAAGATGAATATCGCCGCTACCGCTGATATTGCCAGTCACGGTGACTTCGGCCCCGATGTAAGACAGTGTGCCCGATCCGCGCTTTGCGGTTGGCGCAGCGGCCGTGCCCGGCGCATTATCCTTTGATCCCCATGCCATGATCCAACGACTCCAGAGTTATGATTGATGTCTCAAGATAATCGCGGAACCGCGCCAGAGCAATGATGTGCAATTGGCCGCGCCGCAGCCCGCCGCAATCAGATGATCCCGCCGCCCAGCATCAGGCGACCAACGCCGATCACAATCACCACAATATTGAGGTTCCGCCCCGCCGTCCGGTCAGACATCGCGCCAATCGCAAGGCCGACGACCGCGATGGGAATGATGATCCAGTTCGCCCAGCCAAGCAGCGGAATAAACGCCGGAATGAGGAGGAGGAGGGCGAAGACGCCGATGAGGATCGAGATGATGTTGCGCATAGATAAGATGTTGGGCGTTTGGTGTGGAATTGCAAGGGGGAGACTAACCTGCTTCGTCATTCCCGCGTAGGCGGGAATCCATCTCCTGTCCTCTCAGATGTTTCGACAGTGGGAGATGGACTCCCGCCTGCGCGGGAGTGACGCGATGCTTATGTTTGGGAATGATGGGGCTGCCCCCTTCGCGTCTTCGCGCCTTCGCGCGAAATAAAGCAGGCCGCGCCGCGCGCCGTGAGGGTGCAAGGGGTTCACGCGAAGGCGCAAAGGCGCGAAGAATATGGACCGTAGTTTTCAAAATGTGTCCCTTTCAAAAAGTCCCGGAAATCTCAGGAAGTTGACACTGAAACGGTATGTTTTCTGACCCCCGCACGATGCGAAAAATACGGCGCGACGGATACGCCAAAACGATGCGCTGAGAAGAGCAAACAAGGGGCGTAAACAGTAACCATGACCAGAACGTATCATGAATATACTGCTGTAGGAAAGGCGTTTCTGAATCAGCGGTGGATATGCGCGATCAACGCATCGCCTGTGTGTCTTCGTGTCTTCGTGTCTTTGTGTGAGTCAATAATCTGGATTGGGTACGCGGTGACGCGTGGGTTTGGTTCACACGAAGACACAAAGGCACAAAGAGGGGGCGCTAAAGACCAATCACTGCGCCCTATACAATGCGCAGATGATGGTTCATGTTGCGATCATCAACCGGGGGTGGAAAATGCGCCGATTCATTGTTGCAATATTGTGCCTGATACTTGCGGCCCCGATAATCGCACAAGTGCCAACCACCGCGAATGTAACCGCGCAACTTGCCGAACAAACCGCCAAGCGTGACGAGGCCGAGCGCAAGCTCCTTATTCGCGAAGCCGCCGATGAGCTTGAGGCTGCACAGACCGAACAGGCCTATAATCGCTTCGAAATTTGGACGGGCATATTGATGGGCGCGTTCAGCGTGCTGATTACGGTATTGGTTATTGTCTTCGGGTTCCGCACGGAAAAGGCGGCGGCGCGCGCGGCACAAAATGAAATTGCGGGCGCAAAGGCTGAGATTGAAATTCTGCTCAAGGAAGCCCGCGATGCAGCGGCAGCGGCGAAGGTTGCGCAGGCGACGTTAGCATCGACAAAGGCAGAGGCTGATACGCTGCTCTCACGCACGCAGAGTGCAACAGCCGAGGCCGAAGACAATGCAGCCCGCTCACGAAAGGCTGCTGAAATCGTTGAGAATGCTAGCAAAATGTCTTCGGCAGAACGGGCAGCGATTAAACTCTCCCCCGAGCAGGTAAAACTCGTCGAGGCCGCAGCCGAAAAAAGCGCCGAAAAGCCTGAAAAATATCTCACCATTGATGAATATAAAACGCGGATCGGCAAGGCCCGTTTAATTGACAAGGATTGGGATGAAGAGCTGCGGCTCGCCCAAACGATGGCGCGGCACCATGCGGGCGATCAAGAGGCACTTGCCTTTGCCCTCAATGCGCAAGGCGATGCCTACCTTGACCTCAACTGCCATGATGACGCCATTGCGGCTTATGAGAAGGTGATCAAGCGGTTTGGCGACACCAGCGATGCTGATCTCCAGCAACATCTTATGTGGGCAATGCATCACAAAGGCTTTAGCCTGAATGAGCAGGGTCGCGCTGCCGAGGCGGAAGCCGCGTTTCGCTTGCTGTTGCCATTGCGCGAGCGAGTCGATGGTGCTGAGCATAGCGGTACGCTTGCCACTCGGCACGAATTGGCGCGAGCCATTCTTAATCAGGGTCGCGCTGCCGAGGCGGAAGCCGAGCTTCGCGCGCAGTTGCCATTGTGCGAGCGAGTCGATGGCGCTGAGCATAGCCGTACGCTTGTCACGCGGCACGAGTTGGCGCGAGCCATTCTTAATCAGGGTCGCGCTGCTGAGGCGGAAGCCGCGTTGCACGCGCTGATGCCACTGTGCGAGCGGGTCGATGGTGCTGAGCACAGCGGTACGCTTGTCACGCGAAACGAATTGGCGCGAGCCATGCTTGATCAGGGCCGCGCTGCCGAGGCGGAAGCCGCGTTGCACGCGCTGTTGCCACTGCATGAGCGGGTTAATGGTGCTGAGCATCGCAGTACGCTTGTTACGCGGCACTTATTGGCGTGCGCCATTCTGGAACGCGGTCGCGCAGCCGAGGCTGAGGCGGCGTTCCGCGCGCTGTTGCCAGTGCGTGAGCGGGTCGCTGGTGCTGAGCATAGCGGTACGCTTGCCACGAGATATTGCCTGGCACAGGCTGTGTTCGAAAATGACAATGCTGCCGAAGCGAGTGCTACATTGGTGATGATACCTGACAATCCGAGCGAAACCGATTGGCCGCAGCGTCATTTGGCAAAACTTGCCTTCATTCGCGCCAAGGTTGCGGACAAGCTCGGGAATCGGGGTGAGGCCGAAGACTGGTTTGCCAAAGCCGCTAAACATTATGCGGCTGCCTATCCCCCGGATCATTATTACCGTCAGCAGTTTGACGCCTATGTCGCAGCCCGCCCCCGTTAACGCTCGCCTATCGCATGCTGGAGTTATACGTTGACGCCAAAACCAAATTTTGGGCAAGATCATTCAAAGGCAGCCATCATGAACTTCTCAATCAACATTGCAAAGCGTGGCCGCTTCACAATCCCTGCTTCGGTGCGTGCGCATTATGGGTTTTTGCCGGGTGAAAAATTTGATGTTGCCGAAACAGCCGATGGCAATCTCTTGATGACGCGGCTTGCTTCTGGCGAAAGCTGGACGATGATAGTAGCGCAGCCTGATGCCTAAGCCTTCCACCCCATCCCCCGCAGCCCTTAGTGAAATCATCGAAATGGCGCTTAGTGATCATGTCAGTTTCACGATGATCAAGGATCAGCATGGGGCCACGCCTGATCAAGTGAAGGCGATTATGCGAAGGCATTTGAAGCCGGGGAGTTACCGGGCGTGGCGAAAGCGGGTGCGTGATTTTGGTGATCGCCGCGAAATTTATAAGTAAGGAACATTCATGACTCGAACGCTCATCTCCTCTGGTTCGCCCTTTGAAAAACAGGTTGGGTATAGCCGCGCCGTCGTTCAGGGCGACTGGTGCTTTGTTGCAGGCACCACCGGGCCAGACCCTGCGACGCAGGTTTTTCCTGAGGATGTCCGCGATCAGACGCGCAATGCCTTCAATATTATCGAGACGGCGCTGGCCAAAGCAGGCTTTGCGCTCGCCGATGTCGTGCGGGTGACTTATTATGTCACCAAGGCTGAGTATCATGACACCATTGCGCCGATCCTTGGCGAGAAGTTCGGAGACATCCGCCCGGCAGCGACTGCGCTGATTGTTGCGGGGCTGATCCGCCCTGAAATGAAGGTTGAAATTGAAGTCACCGCGATGAAGGCAGCAAAAGCATGATCCTCTACGGCATCCCCAATTGCGATACGGTGAAGAAGGCGCGCGTCTGGCTTGACGGGCACGGTGTCGCTTATGAATTTCATGACTATAAAAAACAGGGCGCGGACGCGGTGAAGCTGCGCGCGTGGTGCAATGAAATGGGTTGGAACGTGATCCTCAACCGCGCGGGCACGACATTCAAGCAACTGCCCGAAACCGACAAGCAGGATATTGACGCGGGCAAGGCGATTGCGCTGATGGTGGCGCAACCGTCAATGATCAAGCGCCCTGTGCTTGAAGGTGCGGGCAAGCTGCTTGTTGGGTTTAAGCCCGATGCCTATACGTCGGTTTTTGGCTGATATGTGCAGGGTTGTCGTCATTGCGAGCAAAGCGAAGCAATCCAGTCCCACCGTCGCTACTGGATTGCCGCGCTTCGCTCGCAATGACGAATCTACTTCATCTGAAAATGTTTAAGATGCGCGGTGCTTGGCTTTTGCTCGCGCTGATCGCGACGCCCGTTATCGCAAAGGATACCCCTATGGCTGCACCAATCCTTATCGCACACCGTGGCGCATCGGGTGAGCGGCCCGAACATACGCTCGCCAGTTATCAGCTTGCGATTGATCAGGGGGCGGACTTTATTGAGCCTGATCTAGTGCTGACCAAAGACGGCATACTCGTCGCGCGGCATGAGAATGAGATTTCGGAAACAACCGATGTTTCGGCGCGGCCCGAGTTCGCGGGGCGCAAGGTGACCAAGACGATTGACGGCGAGGCCAAGACGGGCTGGTTCACCGAAGATTTCACCCTCGCCGAACTCAAGACCTTGCGCGCGAAGGAGCGGCTGCCGCAGCTTCGCCCCGCCAACATGGCCTATGATGGGCAATTTGCAGTGCCGACGTTCGATGAGATACTCGAACTGATCAAGGTTAATGAAGCCAAGCTCAAGCGGCGGATTGGCGTCTATCCCGAAACCAAGCACCCGACTTATTTCACGCAGATCGGCCTGCCGCATGAGGGTGCATTGCTCGCCAGCCTCACCCGCTTTGGCTATAAAAAGCGCGACGATCTCGTGTTCATCCAAAGCTTTGAAGTCGGCAATTTGAAGGCGCTGCGCGGCAAAACCAAGCTGCGGCTGATCCAGTTGATCGATGCCGAGGGCGGCCCTGCTGACGCGCCCGCCGTCCGCTATGCTGATATCATCACCGCGCACGGGCTGAAAGCGGTCGCCAAATATGCTGACGGGATTGGCCCCAACAAAGCGCTCGTCATCCCGCGTGATGCCAGCGGCGCGCTCGGCAAGCCGACGATGCTTGTGCGCGATGCTCATGCGGCGGGGCTTGCGGTTCACCCCTGGACATTCCGGCGTGAGAATTATTTCCTCCCCACCGGGCAGAAGGCGGGCACTGATCCAGCCAAGCCCGGCGATCTTGCCGCTGAAATCGCGGCGTTTGTGGCGGCTGGCGTTGACGGGCTGTTCAGTGACAACAGCGCAGAGGCGCGCGCCGCACTCACGCCAGCGGGTGCATTTTAAGGCTGGCAGTAACGCCCACCTTCGCTAAAGCAGCGCCATGTCCAAACCGAGCCTTAGTCCTGCGATCCCGTTCGCCACGGCCACACTCGGCATTGCGTTTTTTTCAGTAATGGACGTGCTGATGAAGGATCTGTCGATCGCGATTGGCGCGTATAATGCGATGCTGTGGCGTTGCATGATTGGTGCGGTGATTGGTGGGGCAGTGTTTTTGACGTTGCGGATGCCGCTGCCGCCGCGTTCGACGCTCAAGATCCATGTTATCCGGGGTTGCCTTGCCGCCGCGATGGCGACGCTGTTTTTCTGGGGGTTGGCGCGGGTGCCGCTGGCGGAGGCGGTCGCGCTGTCGTTCATTGCGCCGCTGATCACGCTGTATCTCGCCGCCGTGCTGCTCAAGGAGACCATCGGGCGGAGCGCGATCCTTGCGTCGTTGCTCGGGATTGCGGGCGTGCTGGTGATCCTTGGCGGCAAGATGGGCGGCACGTTTACTGAGGATGCGAAATGGGGCGTCGCCGCGATTTTCCTCTCGGCGGTGCTGTATTCGTACAATCTGATCCTCCAGCGGCAACAGGCGCAGGTGGCCAAGCCCGCCGAAATCGCCTTTTTCCAAAGCCTGATCGCGGCGAGTGCGCTCGCGCTTGCCGCACCTTGGTTTGCGGTCGTGCCAGCGGCGGAGCATTTGCCTGCGCTAACGGGCAGCGCGCTGCTCGCGCTGATTTCGCTTTCGCTGCTGTCCTGGGCCTATGCGCGCGCCGAGGCGCAGGTGCTGGTTGCGGTGGAATATACCGCGTTCATCTGGGCCGCGATTTTTGGCTGGTGGTTTTTTGAGGAGGCGGTGACACTGCCAACGATCCTTGGCACCGCGCTGATCGTCACCGGCTGCATCATCGCCGCGCGGCAGAAACCCGCGCAAATTGACCATATTGAGGCAACCGCATTATGACGATAATAGTCCCCGAAAACTGCGCAAACATGGCCGAAGTCCGCGCAGGCGTGGACGCAGTGGACGCGCAGATCGTCGCACTGCTGGGCCAACGCTTCGCCTACATGCGCGCCGCCGCCCGCATCAAAACCGACCGCACCGCTGTCCGCGACGAAGACCGCAAGGCCAGCGTAATCGCAGCGGCAAAGGACGCGGCGAGGGCGGCAGGCGTGCCAGAACCGCTGGTCGCCGCGATGTGGGAAATGCTGGTGGAAAGCTCGATTGCGTATGAGATGGCGATTTTTGATGCGGGAGTGGGGCGCACGCAAAGCTGATCTTCGTTTATTCTGACCGTCATTCAGGCTTGCACAAGCCATTTAATGGGTGTACATAAATCAAGTGAAAATAGAGTTTGATCCGGCAAAGGACGACATTAACCGGGCCAAGCACGGTGTTTCCTTGGCAGCGGCAACGGACTTTGACTGGGACACCGCGCTTGAGCGCGAAGATGACCGCTTTGATTACGGCGAAATCCGCTTCGTCGCCATCGGGCTGATTGATGCCCGCCTTTATGTGATGGTCTTCACCGAAGGCTCTGACGATGACGCTGTTCGCATCATCAGCCTGCGCCCGGCGGAAAAGCATGAAATGAGGTACTACGATGGACAAGTTTGACCCAAAGATTCACGATGATAATCCGCCGCTTGATGCGGTCTTTCTGGGGGGAATGAAGCCATCCCGGCGCGGACGCCCTAAATTGGAATCGCCCAAGGTAGAGGTAAAAATCCGGCTCGACGCCAACACCGTTGAGCATTTGCGCGGCAGCGGCCCCGGATGGCAAACCCGCGTCAACGCGGTGTTGGGTCAGCTTGTGGCGAACGGGCAGATTTGAGGGAATGGCCGTGTTGGCGGGTGGGAAAGTGTGATGAAATTTCAGTCGTTCAAAAATCAACCTGCGACGCCCAAAACCCCCGTCGCCCCGTGCTCGACACGGGGCTTGGCTAACTCCCCAACTATTTTGATCAATGCAGCCAATAAGGAAAGCCCAGCCCCGCATCACGTGCGGGGCGACGGTGAGGGGAAGCAAGTTGCGACAAGTTTTTAGCCAATGGATGCTCAATCGTTCACCAGCAAAAGCGGACGTTTATTTTCAGCTTTCACGGAGCCACCAGCTCAAGATATTATATCAATGTTCGTGGTCGCCGCTCGCCGAGTGTAGGTTCTTTGCCAATCTCAAATCGAGCCGCCATTTCCCTAACTAAGGAGTGGCCCTCAACTAGCGGTAGCTCATATGTGATCTGGTTATAAAACTGGATAACCCCTACAATCCCCTTTTCGTGGTTTTCCAGTCTAATGTTTATCGCGTCTGGGAAGCGCAAACTGTCGGTTTCTTGCCCCGTCCAGAACGGCTTTTTTGAGAGCCTAGCTCCCAATGAGCCTTCTGCGTAACGAACAAACCGCTTGAGTGGCGTCCACTCAAAGGAATTTACCGTAGCTATCCCCAGATAGTATGCAGCAAAATTAACGAGGATTTTTGCCAATGCCCGTCGGTGCAGTTGATCAAACGTAGCTTCAACATGGACACCGAGTGTCTCGGCCCCATTTGCATCTATAGAAGGCGTAATACCACTGATTGATGCTCCATCCATGCGCATATCGAATCCTGCAAGATTAAGCTCAACAATGAACGCATCGTGTTCTTCCTTGGTAGGGGCGTATACGACGAGTTCGCGCTCCCCCGGTTTCCCAAATGTGTCCGCTGGCAGAGCAAATTTCCCGAGTTCCGCGCGCTTAAATATCTCCGTCTCTCCTGTCGTCAGATTTTTGATCTGTAACTGTGTGGCTAACGGCACGAGCTGAAGATTGGTCGGGTCAACACCTTCCAGCACGGCGCCTACAAACCCTTCAGCCTCGCTTTCGTCCGCAAGTGTGATCCGCAACCGACGTTGTGCCCTTTTTTCGGTCGAGCGCTTGCCTTGATTGTAGCGTAACATGCCCTCCAACGTGTCACGCGCGAGAATTTGATCGAGTTCTCTTCCAAATATAGCATTGCATCCATCGCATACGCATTTGAGCGTAGGAGTTTTGCTGCCAAATTTCCCGAAGGCTTGGGGAACAACGTGCTCCCGACCCGAAAATCTGAACGGATCGGTTTCGTCGCAGTAGATGCAAGGTACGATTCCCACCCTACCTATACTACAGCGAAGCGAGGGAAAGCTGCAATCGCCAGATTCACCGATCATCCGATTATTGTTACACCGCTTCACTACCAACGCCCTCGGCGAAGGGTAACTCATCCCGTTTTCAAGCAAAGGACAGCCTCACGTTTGGATGTGAAATGAATTAGGGAGCGGCAAACCAGCCAGTCAGCCCCCTACAACAAGGCCGCCAACCAAACGTCTTCCCTACACCCAATATTCATGATATGTTCCAATCATGGTTGCTGCCTTCATCCCTTACTTGCCCTCCTCACTGCGTTGTCGTGGGGGATCGGCTTCGCTATTTTTTTAAATCGTGTGGGCTAAGCGAATATACGGATTCAGTGTCAACTTCCTGAGTTTTCCGACGTTTTTTGAAAAGGGGGAGTTTTCCTCAAAATCACCACTTTCTCCTTCGCGCCTTTGCGCCTTCGCGTGAACCACTTGCAACCTCACGGCGCGTGGCGCGGTCTGATTCATTTCACGCGAAGGCGCGAAGGCGCGAAGAAGGAAAGCCTAGCCCCGCATCGAGTGCGGGGCGACGGGGGGGCGACGGAGTAGGGCGCCCCTACCCAATTGCCCGCAATTTCGGCTCTGCCAAGTCAAGCGCCTTCTTGATCGTCCCGACCAGCGTATCAATCTGATCATGGGTGATGATCAGCGGCGGGCACATGACGATGGTGTCGCGGATGCCGCGCACCATCAGGCCGTTTTCGATGCAGAGATCGCGCACCATTGGCCCTGCCGTCCCTTCTACGCCGCCGAAGCGGGCGTGGGTGGCTTTGTCACTGGTGATTTCAACCGCGCCGATCAGGCCGACCGATCTTGCCTCGCCGACCAGCGGGTGCCCCCCAAGTTGTTCGGCAAGTACGCGCGCCAGATAGGGCCCGGTGTCGCTGCGGGTGCGCTCGACCAAGCCTTCACGTTCGATAATCTCGATGTTGCGCAGCGCGACGGCGGCGCACACTGGATGGCCCGAGTAAGTGAAGCCGTGGACGAAATCGCCGCCGGTTTTGAGGACATCGACAATCTCCGCCGATACCGCGCACGCCGAAATTGGCAGGTATCCCGACGACAGCCCCTTGGCCATCGCGATCATGTCGGGCTTGACGCCCACCGTTTCATGGCCCCACATATTGCCCGTCCGGCCAAAGCCGCAGATGACTTCATCGCAGACGAGCAGGATGCCGTATTTGCGGCAGATCGCCTCAACCGCTGGCCAATAATTGGGCGGCGGGATGATGACGCCGCCCGCGCCCTGAACTGGTTCACCAATAAACGCCGCGACGTTTTCGGGGCCGACGCTGAGGATGCGCTCCTCAATCGCATTGGCGCAGACAAGGCCGAAAGCCTCCTGCGTCATGCCCTCGCCCTCATTATACCAGTAGGGCTGGCGGACATGCTCGATGCCGGGGATGGGGAGATCGCCCTGCGCGTGCATGAATTTCATGCCGCCAAGGCTGACGCCCGCAACAGTCGATCCGTGGTAGGCGTTGTGGCGGCTGATGAAGATTTTGCGGTTTGGCTCGCCCTTGGTCGTCCAATAATGGCGCACCATGCGGAGAACTGTGTCATTCGCCTCGGAACCGCTGGCATTG
The DNA here is from genome assembly GCA_043747445.1 of Sphingomonadales bacterium. Lineage (GTDB taxonomy): Bacteria > Pseudomonadota > Alphaproteobacteria > Sphingomonadales > Sphingomonadaceae > Aquisediminimonas. The sequence continues at coordinate 4,307 of JAYTPB010000037.1, read as the reverse complement.
AAAAACACATGCGGCAGGCGGTTTTGGGTGAGGCTGGCGATCTTCTGCGCGAGCATCACGGCGGGCGGCGTCACCGTTTTGAAGAAGGTGTTGTAGAAGGGCAGTTCCTTCATCTGCTCGGCGGCGACCTCGGCGAGTTCAGGGCGGCCATAGCCGATGTTGACGCACCACAGCCCGGCCATGCCGTCGAGAATGCGGTTGCCGTCACCATCATTGATGTAGCAACCGTCGGCATGGGTGATGATGCGGCTGCCGCCCATATCTTTGATCAGTTGGTAATCCTGCTGGGCGGGCAGATGGTGCGCGACGTCGAGGCGTTTGAGTTCAGCGATATCATAATTGCGTGGCATGGTCAGTCTCTCCAGTGATTGGGCATTGGCGGCGGGCGATGCGCCGCGATCAGGGAGAGAAGCCAAGGCGGGCAAGATAGCGGTTGACCCGCCCGGATGCGAAGTAATTTGGCATGAGGGAAAGCTATGCCGAAATAGGGTGACTGTCTATAGGGTGAAGCGATCCCGCAGCACCGTTTTCTGCACCTTGCCCATCGTATTGCGGGGGAGTTCTTCGACAATGTGGATCTCCTTGGGCAGTTTATATGCGGCGAGGTGTTCACGAAGTTGGCCAATCATCGTGACTGTATCAAGGCCAGTGCCGACGACGACCGCGACGACAGCTTCGCCAAAATCATCATGCGGCACGCCGATGACCGCGCTTTCGCTGACGCCGGGCAGCGCGTCGATGGCGTCCTCGACTTCCTTTGGATAGACGTTGTAGCCGCCTGTGATGATCAGATCCTTGCCGCGTCCAATAATGTGGACATAGCCTTGCGCGTCAATTTTGCCGAGGTCTCCAGTGATGAACCAGCCGCCTTCGCGAAATTCGGATGCGGTCTTTTCGGGGTTACGCCAATATCCGGCGAAGACATTTGGCCCGCGTACTTCGATTGTGCCGATGTTGCCGATAGCCTCGCTGATTCGTACTTCAATGCTGGGAAGTGGCAGGCCGACGGTGCCCGCAATCCGCGCGCCTTCATAAGGGTTGCTCGTGTTGATGCCAGTCTCAGTCATGCCGTAGCGCTCAAGGATCGCGTGGCTGGTGCGCGCTTCAAATTGCTGGTGTGTTTCAGCGAGCAAGGGTGCGGAACCGGAGATGAACAGCCGCATGTTGGCGCAAGCTTCATGGGTGAGGGCAGGGGTGCTGAGCAACCGCGTGTAAAATGTCGGCACGCCCATCAGCATTGTTGCGCGCGGCATCAGCGCGATAACATCGTCGGGATCAAATTTGGCGCGGAACAGCATCTTCGCGCCTGCCGCTGTCATGCTATTGATCGCGATAAACAGCCCGTGGACGTGAAAGATCGGCAGCGCGTGGATGAGGACATCATCGGCAGTGATTGCCCATGAATTGATCAGCGCCACCGCGTTCGATGCGAGATTGGCGCGCGTCAGCATCGCGCCCTTTGGACGTCCGGTTGTCCCTGATGTGTAGAGCATCGCGGCGATACTATCAGGTGCAAAGATTGGTCGATCCAAAATTGGCGCTGCGGGCAGGGTGGCAATATCGGCGAGAGTGTGCGTCTGCCCGATTTCGCCATCGCCAACAAACATCGCAGGTTCGGCATCCTCAATGAAATAGGCAATTTCGGATTGCGTGTAGCCAGTGTTGAGCGGCATATAAATCGCGCCAATCCATAGGCAGGCGAAATAGAGGATCACCGCTTCGGGCGATTTTTCGACGCAAGCCGCAACCCTGTCTGCGGGCCGTATGCCAGCACGCGCGAGTTTGGCGGCCATCGCCCTGACAGCGCTGTGAAGCATCTGATAACTGATATCATCACCCCAAGCTGTTTCGAGCCAAGGGCGCTGCGGATCAGCGCTGCTGATCGCTTCGATCCATTCAATTGGATCAGTGGTGGAAGGAGTGGACGCCATAGCGCCTTGTTAATCGTTCTCACACATTCATGAAAGGGTGACACCAACCCGCAGCCCCATTGGCCTTTCATGCAGAGGCTACCGCAATGAAAAGCCGACCTTCGCGTAGCAACCCTGTCCCCCGACAGTATCGCATCGCAGTGCGGGCTGGTGTCTATCCACCTAGGCACCATCACACAGTGACTGCCCCGGTGAAACTTGGTTGGGGGCCGACGTCTTTTAACTCCGGCCCCCGCCCTTGGATTGCGACCCAAGGGTAGCTCATTCGACCAAGTCAACGCAAACGATTGCGGACTTGCATGAAATTTGGCGAGTTGAAGCCATTACTCTGCTCCAACTCGCCGCCCCCGATACGCTACGCGAGGGTAAGAGAATAAATTGTTAAACTGGTTGAGATGATCAGCAGCGGTTGCCCGACTTTTCGAGTGCGCGTCCGGCAAGTGCCCCCGCACCTGCGCCAATAATCGTGCCTGTCGTGCTTGGTCGATTAAAACGACCGCCACGCCCGATTTCGCGACCAAGCAGACCACCGACTACACCGCCAAGGATAGTGCCTGTAGTACCGCTCTTGCACTTATAGCCACGGTTGCGGCGGCGATCACGACGATCATAATCGCGCCGATCATCGTACCCGCGACGATCATCATAGTTAGAAGCATAGCCATAGCCACGATCATCATAATATTGACGCTGATATGAGTCGCGATATTGTCCGTTATAGCCATTGTTGGCAGATGCAGGTGTCGAAACTGCAAACGATGTCAGGCCGATAGCAATCATTGCCGCAACAAAAGGAATTTTCTTCGCCACTTTACATCTCCTCAGCAAGACTAAGAGCGATTGATTCGCTCTGTCCGTTTCTGATGACATGCGTATAGGCTGATTCGATTGAGCGCTCCCTGAACGTGTTCGTTATCCGCTGTTAATCTTTGGTTATCCATTGTTCATCTTGGGCGCTGGCGTTGCGCCATATTGGCGCTATGGCAGCGTGATGCGATTTGCGTTCCGTCTGATCCCGTGGCTGTTGTTAAGCGTGCTCGCAGGATCGGCACGCAGGATGGATGTTGAGCCGATCACAGCTCACGCGATCACCATCACAGCCGAACGACTAATAGCGCCCGCAATCGAAACCGCACCGGGGCTGCGCTATGTTGATGGCTGGTCGCTCTCAAGCCGTGACCGCGATTTTGGAGGCCTCTCTTCGCTGATGATCGACGACGGCAAATTTGTTTCGTTGAGTGATAGTGGTGCGGTGATCCGTTTTGGCATGGATGCCAATGGAAACATCAGCGGCGCAAGTGTCAATCCGCTGCCACGCGGATGCGCAAGTGATGCAGATAAGCGTGACCGCGATTCAGAATCGATTGCCCGCGATCCTGCTACTGGAACCTATTGGATCGGCTTTGAATGGCGCAACGTTCTTTGCCGCAGCGACGCGCGGCTTACCAAGGCGGAGCGGCTCGCAAAGCCCGAAGTTATGCAGCATTGGTCAAAAACTGGCGGGCCAGAGGCGATTGTCAGGCTTGCCGATGGTCGCTTTCTGATCTTTGCTGAATTCGCTAAAGGCAGCGGTGCTTTGCCTGAAATATTGATTGCTGACCGCGATCCAACTGCGCCTGATGCTCGCTACAGCAGGGCACTCTATATGGCGCCCGAGCATCATTTTTCACCAACTGACGCGGCGGAGCTGCCCGATGGGCGCTTGCTCGTTATTAACCGCCGTTTTGAACCGCCTGCCTATTTCTCGGCGCGGCTTTCGTTGCTTGATCGGATACCCGCCAGTGTGAACGGGATTGTCACTGGCAAAACCATTGCCAAATTCGGGCGGCCCGGCCTCACCAGCAATTTTGAGGGCGTGGCTGTTTCAAACGAAGGTGGGCGCACCTTCATCTGGCTGATTTCGGATGACAATTATATGTGGATTGAAAACACATATCTGCTCAAGTTCGAGCTGTTACCCGAACCCAAGCCTTAAGCCGCGACGGCTGTTGCCTTCTTGGCGATATCGCGCTTGAGGCGACGTGCACGCAGACTGAGCTTTTCATTCGATGTCTTGGCAAGCCAGTTATCAAGGCCACCAACATGTTCAACCGAACGGATACCAGCGGTCGAAACGCGCAGCTTCACGCCTTGGCCGAGTGCTTCGGAGAGCAAGGTTACATTCTGCAAATTGGGCAGAAAGGTACGCTTGGTCTTGTTGTTGGCGTGTGACACATTGTGTCCTACTAGACGGCCCTTGCCGGTCAGCTCGCAAATACGCGACATGATAATTCGTCCTGCTCTTGAATCGGTGATCTTGAAAGATGGCGGCACTAGCGACGCTGCCTGCTTTCGTCAACCTTCGGCGCGCGCTAAGGCGATGATTATGACGCTTCT
>JAYTPB010000036.1:0-16139 GCA_043747445.1 Sphingomonadales bacterium | reverse complement strand
GCGGCGGTGAAGCTGATGCGAGAGGGGCGGTTGGTCGGGTCGGCGGGTCTGCGCATCGTGAGCGCGGTGGCGCTGATCTACGGGCTATTCACGCTTTACGGTGCGGGCGGTGAAGCGCTGCTCTGGGGGGTCGGGCTGTTATTGCTCGCAATTCCGGTGTATTTTGCGGTGCGGCGGGGGGTGGCTTAGGGCGCGATTTCAACCAACTCTAGCGGCTCACCCGCTGGGCCGATGATGGTTGCGGCGCGCCTGCCGCCATAGAGTGCGCCGTCCTGAACTGTTGGCGGGGTGATCCAATCAAGGCTGAGCGCGTCAAGGCTCTCAACCGCGAGCGTGATCAGCGCATTGCCCGCCGGAAGCCGCGCAGGATCGCCGGGGCGGGCAGTCGCGGAGGGGGGATAGCCATCAACTTCAATGATTGGCAGGCGGCCCTTTTGCACCATGGTGATGGTCGAATGCGTCCCTGCTGGCAGGCCGAACGCCTTGTTGATCATGCTATATTCAAGCGTGTAGCTGCCGCCCTCGTTTAGCTGCAATTGCGCGCGATACCACGCGACTGTCCCCGTCAAATCGGGGGTGGCGAGGATACAGATGAACATCTGATCAACCGGGCATAGCGCCTTTGGCAGGTCAGACGAGGGCGTATCACAGGCGACTTCGTTAAGGTAAATCATCTCGCCGCCGCGCCCGGTCACTTGCATCGGAATGAAATAAGGCAGTCCGTCGATTGGCTTGGGCGGGCCGACAATCTCAAAGCCACTGCCTGCTAGCCGCTCGGGCCATCCGTAGACATCCTGCACTGAGAGTTCATACGCTGCCCAACCATAAGTGCGGGTTGGCGTGAAATCGGGCGGCACGGGTTGTTCGACGAGCCGGAGGAAGCAGGGCGCGCCGCTTACAGGCCGCAGTGTCGCCATCCGCACACCAGCACTTGCGGGGCACCCCCAACTGGCGGCAAGGCTATGCGAAAGCCCGGCTTCTTCAACCAGATCAAGTCCAAGCCGCCCCTGATAATCGGACAGCGCTGCGCCCAAATCGGGCGTGGTGATGATCCCGCCCAGTATCTGCCCGTGGCGGATCATTCGAAATTGGCCTTCCGCTTTTCAAGAAACGCCGCGACGCCTTCGCGGAAATCAACGCGGGTGAAGGCATCAGCAAAGCGTGCGCGCGAGTCGGCGTCATCCTCGGCCTGGCCATCAAGAATGCGGCGGATCAACGCTTTGGATTCGCGCTGGCTATGGCCTGATGTGCTGAGCATCGTTTCGATCAGATCGTCGGCGTTGTCCGCGATCCGATTGATCAGGCCGATACGCTGGGCTTCGTCGGCATCGATAAGCGCTCCAGTAAAAAGGATTTCCTTGGCTTTGGCGGGGCCAACCAGATCAACCAGCAGTTTGGTATCATGAAGCGGATAGACCAGCCCGAGCTTGGCGGGCGTTATCCCAAAGCGCGCGCGCAGTGTTGCGACGCGGAGATCACAGCCAAGCGCAAGCCCGCATCCACCGCCAATGCAATCGCCGTCGATCATCGCAATCACAGGCTTTGCCGCGCGGGTGAGCGCATATTGCGCGGCGTTGATCGCGGCTTGGTTTGCCGCGCGCCAGTCTGGATTGTCAGCGTTGGCGGAAAGCTCGGCAATGTCAGCGCCCGCGCAGAAGACGCCTGGGGTGGCAGATTGCAGGGTGATCAGCCGCACCGTTTCATCGGCCACAGCTTCGGCGAGCAGCAGAGGCAGTTGCAACCACATCGCCTGATTAAATGCATTGCGCTTGGCGGCACGGTCAATCAGCAACCGCGCAACACGGCCAGATGTTTCGAGGCGGAGGCTCATGCCGGAACGACGCTGGCAAAATGCGTCGCAATTTCGTGCCGCGTTGTCACCCAGACATGTTGATGGGCTCGGACATGGCGGAAAAATTCTTCGAGCGCCCATATCCGTCCCGGCCGTCCGATGATCCGCAGGTGAAGCCCGAGCGACATCATCTTTGGATTGCCTTCTGCGCCCTCGCGGTAAATCTGATCAAAGTTGCGTTTGGCATAGGTGAGCCAAGCGTCGGGCGTCATCGCTGGATCAGTCCACATTTTCATGTCATTATTATCAAGTTGATACGGCATGATGACGATTGGTTTTTCGGGTATGGTCTGGCTATCCCAAAACGGAATATCGCCCGAATAATCATCCATGTGGTACGCAAACCCTTCCTCGATCAGCAGGCGGCGGGTATTGTCGGTATGGAAATAGCGCGACAGCCAGCCGTAAGGGCGCACGCCGACGGTTTGCTCGATTGAGGTCACCGCCTTGCGGATAAAGGCGCGCTCAGCCTCCTCATCCATCTTGAATTGATGCACCCAGCGGTAGCCGTGGCTGACGGGTTCATGGCCAAGCTCAGCGATGGCGGCAGCGATCTCGGGATGGTTCTCAAGGCTCATCGCCGCGACCGTCCAGCTTGCCTTGATGTCAAAGCTTTTCAGCAGTTTCACGACGCGCGGTGCGCCTGCTTTGATGCCGTAGAGATAGTTGCTCTCATTGCCGTAATTGCGGATTGGCGATTTGATGTGGATGCCAAGTTCATCGACCGGCTCCATCCCCCGATCACCGCGCGCGATCGTCATCTCGCTGCCTTCCTCGACATTGACGACGATGCTGAGCGCCATCTTTGCGCCGTTTGGCCAGTCAATTCTTTCTTCCTTCATTCCTGTCTCCCTCTCCCTTTTAGGGGAGAGGGCCGGGGAGAGGGGGAGTCCGCTCGTCCGGCCCTTCGCTATTTTGTGAAAGAGTTCCCCTCTCCCAACCCTCTCCCCTGAAGGGGAGAGGGCTTTTAGTGCATTTCCTCCCCGCCTGATACATTGATCGCTTCGCCCGTCACATAAAATGCGTCATCGCTGGCGAGCCAGGCACAGGCGGCAGCGGTGTCCGACGGCAGGCCGGGGCGACCCATCGGGTTTTTCGCGGCCATGTTAGCAAGATAAGCATCAACGCTGTCAAAGCCGAGCAATTTGGAGAAATATTCGTTTTGCAGCGCGCCAAGCCCAGTCGTCACATGATTGGGGCAAACCGCGTTGACGGTGATACCATGCGCGCCAAGTTCTAGCGCAGTGGCCCGCGTCAGGCCGATCATGCCGTGTTTTGAACTGACATAGGCGGGCAGATGCGGGAAGCCCGTCTTGGCGGCTTGGCTCGCGATGTTAATGATCCGACCGCCTTTGCCAGCGGCGATCATTGCCTTGGCGGCGGCTTGGGTGGCATAAAACGCGCCTGACAGATTGACCGCGATTACTTTTGCCCAATCGGCAGGGTCAACCTCAAGTATAGGTTTCATCATGAAGCCGATGCCCGCATTGTTGACGAAGATATCGACGCCGCCTGCTTGGCGCACCAACGCGTTGCACTGCGCGGCATCTGAAACATCGCAGGCAATGAGCGATACCTTTGCCCCGCGTGTACGCAATTCCTCAGCAACACCCTCCGCCTCGTTATCTATAACGACATCGGAAACGACACAGTTTGCGCCTTCACCCGCGAAGCGTTGCAAGATGCCTTGGCCAAGCCCCTTCTGCTTGCCTGAGCCTGTGACGATGATCGTCTTGCCCGCAAAGCGCATTACAAATCCTCGGTCAGGATGAACTGCGGATTGTCAGCAAAGCCGCGAAACGGCGCGGCGGCGGCCTGGAAGGCTTCAGTCGTAATGTCGGCAACAAAGCCGTCCATCCCGTTGATGTCGATCACTTCAATATACTGATACGGTGAAGGCGCATCCGATCCGAACAGCCCGGTCGCGCGGTGGGTGGTGAAGCGATCAACCGAAGCTAGCGCGTTGACGCCCGGAATGTCGATATCCTTCGCCCATGCCTCATAAGCGGCGATATCAACGCCGGGTTTCAGGTTGAACAAAACGATGATCCGCATGGGCGCTCTCCTTTTATCAGTAGCCGAATGTGGCGGGTGGGCGGTAGGCGTCAAGTGCAGCGTCAAGCTGGCGTGCGACCGCGAAGAGCGTTGCCTCGCTCGCCGCTGCGCCAACCAACTGAACGCTGACGGGCAGGCCGTCCTCGCTCCAGCCAGCGGGCAAGGCGAGCGCGGGCAGGCCAGCAATGTTGGCAAGCGCGGTAAAGTCAGCCTGATTAGCGGGCGCGCGGCCATGCGTGAAGGCGGTTTGCGGCGCGGTTGGCATCAGCAATATTGTTTCTTCGTCAATTGTTGCGCGCAATATGTCACGCGTGCGGGCGAGGGTTTCCGGTTGGATTGGCGTTTTCTCACAAAAGCTGAGGAGGAATTTGAGTTCATCAGACAGCAGATCGGCCTTGGTTATGCGCGCCGTGCCGAGATGATCGATCAGCCATAGCCCAGCCATGCTAAAGCCAGCCATGCGGATATCGCTCAAGCCGTCGGTAAGGCGGAGATGATCAATCGGCAAATCAAGCAGGATGCAGGCCTTTTCATACGCCGCGCGGACTGCTGGTTCAACATCAACGCCGCCTAGGCCCTCAAGCAAAATCAGCCGTTTGACGGGCAGTGCTTCAATCGGATTATCCTCCCCGATTACCGTCCAGACGCGCTCAAGCATATCAAGCGAGCGCGCCAGCGGGCCAATCACATCAAGGCTGGGTTCGAGGAAGGCCAGCCCTTCGCTGCTGACAAAGCCATTAGTCGGTTTGAGGCCATACACCCCGCAATAGGCGGCTGGAATCCGCACTGAACCAAGCGTGTCAGTGCCAAGCGCTGCGTCACACAGCCCCGCCGCAACCGCAGCGCCGCTGCCGCCCGATGATCCGCCGGGGGTGTATCCTGCGCGGTGGGGATTATGTGTGCGCCCATAAAACGCGTTGTCAGTCGTTGCGCCGAGTGCTGCCTCATGCATGTTGAGAGTGCCGAGAATTTCCGCGCCAGCCGCGCGTAATTTGGTGACGACTTCGGCGTCGCGTTCGGCAATCCGGTCACGGTATAACCCCATGCCACCAGTCCACGGCAGGTGAGCAACCGCAATGTTTGATTTAATCCCAAGCGTGATGCCTGCAAGCGGGCCATCGCCCCCGCGCGCGTCTTTGTCCCAATCGACAAAGGCACCCAGCGGTGCATTCGCCGCCTTAAGGGCTGGCCAGTTGCTCATAGCCCGCGCTCGTCGATAAGGCGGATCGGCTTCTGGCGGACATCAATCTGCGTGAGCGCCGCCGTCCCGCCCGGTGCGCATAACGTCACCGCGACTTCAACGCCGAGTCCTTGGCGGAGCAGGCTCGCAAGCGCACCTGCGTCACTGCCACCGCGACTTTCAATCGTCACCGTCATATCATCGCGCTGCGTAACCGGATCGCGCACCACGCGGCAGATATATTCGCCCGTCAGGTCGCTGCGATTTTCAATCAGTGCGCCGATGGCGTGGGGGAAAAGATTGATCCCGCGCAGTTTGACCATATTATCGCTGCGGCCCTTGAACCCGGCGATGCGCTTGAACGCAATCTCTCCGCGTCCGCCAAGTTCATGGCTGATGTCATGCGTGTTGAAACGGATGCACGGCGCGACATCATCCTTGTAAAGGCAAGTGACGACCATATCGCCAGTTTCTCCTGCGCGCACGGGCCGGCCGTCATCAACGCCGAGCAATTCGAGATACTGCGCATCCTCCCACACATACAGCCCGTCGCGGTCGGGGCCTTCGCCAGCGATTGATCCCGTGTCACCAACGCCGTACCAGTCATAGGCTTTGGCGCCGTGCCAAGCGGCCTCTGTCGCGGCGCGGTCTTCAGTACCAAGGTGTCCAATGATCATTTTGAGGTTGATCCGGTTAAACAGTTTTTCGGCCTCAGCGACTTCGGCGAGTTTGCGGATATAATCGACGAAACCAACCATGACAGTCACCCCGAAATCGGCCATCAGATTGACTTGATTGATTGACCGCGTTTCAATTCCCGTGCCCGCCGAAAGGAAAATCGCATTGGTGAAATGCGTCACAGCCTCGCGGATATAATGGCCGCCGTTTATCATCCCGTGGCCGTAAACTGAGTGGATGACGTCGCAGGGTTGCAGGCCCATCCAGCGGTACATCCGCCCGACGAGCAGATTGCCAACTTCGCGCCCTTTGGGGCCGAACAGTAGAGTCTGTGGGCGCCCGGTTGTGCCCGATGTGGTATGGAGAAACACCGGGGGGCGGTCTGCCCCGCCAAGGCCTGCGAAATCCCCGTAAGGGGGATGATCGGTGATTGAAGCCATCAGGTCGGCCTTGTCATACACAGGCAGCTTGGTGATATCGGCAAGGCCGCGAATATCGCCGGGTTCGATTCCCCGCGCGCGCCATAGCCGCTGGTAGAACGGGATTTGCCAGCCGCGCACCATCAGCTTGACGAATTGCGCGTTTTGCAGGCTGTAAAGTTCGTCACGGCTCATCGCCCCATAGCGCGCGGTAAAGGCATCACCGATTGGGTAATCAGCAAGCATCTGCTTGATATCAATGCTTTCAAAGAGCGTCGGGAAACTCATTGCGGCTCCGTAAAGTAAGCAAGTGGATTGTCGAATAAGCGGTGGTCGATATGGGCGGTGAGGGCTTGGCACAGACTGCGTTTGGCGGCGATCAGCTCTTGTGAAAGCGGCTCTGCTGGACTTCCAAGCATATCAGGAAGCTCTGCCTCAGCAAATCCGCCACCTTTTATATATATGCGCATAAGTTGGGGTGAAAGCGCATTGGGATCGGTGTTATCATCGACTATAACCGTGACGCGATTAGCAAGGTCGAGGATGGCAGTATCCAAGAAAGTTTTAGGTGTGAAACGGCGAGGATCTATTGTGTTGTCGGTTAACATTAAAGCGATAAGCAGCGGTAGACATAGCCGCGCATAGGCGGGCATCATGTTTTCCATTATTTGTCGTCCAACGAGCCGATGTACCAAAGGCGGGACAGTCGCTTGAACCTTTTCAACAAAATCTAAATCAAGTTCTAAATCCGCCAGAAAGCCCAACGCTGCGTGACTCGCACGGCCACAAGGGTAGGGCTTGGTGCTGACCTCGCTGATCCGCCAGACTTGCCCGAGGGTTTCGGTATAACGCGATAAATCACCTTGATCGATGAGCTTGAAATATCCAAATGGCCCTTCAAGCGCGTCATGCGGGCCGGTAAGGCCATTCTTGACCAGATCAACGACCTGAATCGCTGCGCGTGCGGCATTGGCAATTTGTAAAGGCAGTGCGATTGACCCTTCAACATGCGCCTGCATCGTTCCCGCGCAGTGCGAATAAGCGAGGCCGATGACATCCGCGAACTGATTGCGGTTCAATCCTTCAATCCGCGCAACTGCGAGTGCCGCACCGATCAAACCAGCGGTTGCGGGGCGGAAGAAACTGAGCGCGCTATCGGCGGCAATGCCAAGCCCGCTGGCGATATCAACGCCGATGGCGAGCGCTGTAAGCGCTTGCTCAGCATCGCACCCGCCGCGCCGGTCAATCGCAGCGTGGAGCGCCGCCGTAACCACCGAAAGCGCGTGGACAACCGCGCCTTCATGCACCGCGTCCCATTCAAGGCAGTGAATTTGAAAGGCGTTGACATAGGCAGCGGACGGCGCAGGCAAACGTTCGCTGCGGCCAAGCAGGCGCGCTTCGTTCCCACTGCCCCAACCTGCAGCTGCAGCATAAACACCATCAGCACCCGGAGCGGTTGAACCTGCCGCTCCAACTGCGAGTGTATCAGCCAACAGCCGAAGTGCATCGCCGCGCACTGCCGCTAGCAGCGTATGATCCGCCGCCGCGAAATCGAGCAAATCGCTGGTCGCGCTCATAACCAATCGCCGAGCATGGCAATGATTGCCGCAGGATCAGAGCCTTCAAGCGCAAGTTCTGCTATCCGCTTATGCTCAGTCTCGGGCAATCCACCCCAACGGCAAAGCATCTCTGCTTTTGTGGCCAGACCAGCCGTATCGAGCGGCCGTTCAGGATCACCGCGCGTGTCGATCAGTTCAAGTCCGTTCACCCGCGCGCCGTAATGCACGGGGTAACGCGCGGTAATTTCGGGTGCTTCGGCGATAGTCACTTGCGACCTGAGCGTGGCAAGTTCTGCAATCGCTTCGGGCGTAAAATCCTGCGGTTCGGCATTCCGTCCGTCTGCAATCACCGCAATGGCGTGTTGCAGCGAGAATTTGGCATCGGCCTCGTTCTTTGGATTTGGCCGATCACAAAAAAGGATCGCATCGCGGTATGCTTCAACAAGGTAAGGCGAGCGAAGCTTTCCCGCTGCGCGGAGTTCAAGCGCGCAGTCAATCGCGGGATGGGCATGGCGACACGCCGCCCACGGCTTGAAGCTTACCCGCGCCATCGCCCAATCGTCGCCAAAGACCATTGGCTTTGGCGCTTTCGTAAAGGCGGCGTAAAAACCTTGCGGCCCTTCAAGCAAAGCCTTTGGCCCAGTGAAGCCTTTGACCGCCAGTCGCGCAACCCACAGCCCAGCAAGCGCTGCGTGCGTCGCATGGAGTTGCTTGGTCATCACATCGCCGTGCCGCATATGCCACAGCCCTCCCGCAAAGGATCCCGCATTGCCAAGCGCCCAGACCATCGCTTGCGCGTCATTGCCAAAGATCGACACCGCCGCCGCTGCCGCACCAAATCCGCCAGCGGTCGATGTGTTGTGGAAATGGGCATAGTGATGCGCGTCAAAGGTCGCACCAATCATGATCATCGCCTCATAACCGCGCACCGCGCCATCAAGCAGCATGTCCATTGATCCACCGACATCCCGGATCGCCGACAGCGCCGAGGGCCAGATGACTGGCCCCGGATGGAGGATTGCTGTCCGCTCAATATCATCCATCTCAAGCACATTGCCAAGGAGGGCGGCGCGCGTCAGGACATCGGGTTCGGCGGCTTTGGCAACCTCTGCCACTGCGCTTTGCCGTGCGCCCGCCACACAGCCAAGCCAATCAAGCAGATGTAGCCGCGCTCGGTCGCGAGTCTCCGCATCCACTGGACGTTGCAAATGCTGCGCGATTTGCTCAATGAGGGTATATGCTTCGCTCATGCGGGCAGCACAGGAGGGATGATTTGGCCGCCACGCCGCGTTACCGCGAACTTGCCGAGGAACTGCGCGAAGAGATTTTGCGGGGCGCCTACTCGGCTGAGACTTTCCCGACAGAAAGCGATTTGTGCAAGCGCTACTCGGTCAGCCGCTTTACGGTCCGAGAGGCGCTGCGCACGCTTCAGGGTGAGGGATTGATCGCGCGCAAACGCGGCTCGGGCACGGTTATTCAACCCGCCGCAGCACGTGGCGGCGCGCTCCATCAACCGCTGTCGAACGTAGGCGAAATCCTGCAATATGCGCGTGACACCCGCGCGCATTTTACTGAACTTGGGGAGGGGCCGCTGCCCAAGGCGATTGCCGAGCAGTTGGGGCTGGTTGCCGGTGGCCGCTGGACGCGCTTTCAAGGCTTGCGCACAGGCGGCGGATCGACTCAACCGATTGCTGCGATTGATGCCTATGTCCACGAAAGCCTGCGCGAGGCTGCGCTTCAGGTTTCGCCCAATGAGGATACGATTTTTCGACAGCTTGAGCGGCTCGCCGGGATTAAAATTGCGCAAGTGACGCAGGATATTCAGGCGGTGGTGGCCTCGGCTGAGGTCGCGCGGCTGCTTGGCCTTACCAAACGCGCGCCGTGCCTGCGGATACTGCGTTGCTATAAGGATGCTAACGGGCAAATTTTGGAAATTTCGGCAAACCACCATCCCGGCGAACGCTTCGCTTACTCGATGCACATCGAGGTTGAGGGCTAGTTTAGCCATTGGCATTGAGTTGGGGCGCATCTGAGGGCACCCAAGCTTCCGATGCGAAGCGGATGGCCGGGGCAATCTGATGCGCGCTGCCGTGTTCGACAATCAAGCCGCGCTCTGCGATATGCGGCTGATCAAAAGCCTCGCGAAAATCAAGCACTGGTGAGAAGGCGACATCTTTTTCAGCGAACCAATCCTCCCATTCGGCGCGGGTTTTGGTGATGAAGGTTTCGCGTAAGAAAGTAATGAGCGCGCCTTGTTCTCCGGCTGGTGCTTCACCGAGCGCAATCAAGTCTGGCCGCCCAAGCGCATTTAGCAAATTTTCGACAAATTTCATTTCGCGTCCGCCAAGGACAACATGGCGACCATCGCGCGTTTGGTAGACATTGTAGAAGCCTGCGCCGCCAAGCGAGCGTTGATGCGACGAACGCGGCGGCACCCCGCCCGCAATCGCGCCGCCTGCCGTATGCGCACACCATGGCAGCAGGCTGTCAAACATCGCGCAGTCAATATAATCACCGCGCCCGCTTTTCTCGCGCCCGATCAGCGCCATCAGCACCGCCGAAAGCCCGGTTAGCCCCGCCGCCATATCGGCTGACGGCGCGCCGGGAGCAACAGGCACACCCTCTGCGCTGTCATTGACTGACAGGAACCCGGCAAGTGCCTGCACCGCCATATCATGCGCAGGATGATGCGCGAGCGCGCCGCTTTGCCCAAAGGCGGAGATTGAACAATAGACAATACGCGGATTGCGCGCGGCGACGGTTTCATAGTCAAAGCCAAGCCGCTTCATCACGCCGGGGCGAAATCCTTCGACGAAAACATCTGCCGCGTCTATCATACTCCATAGCCGCGCCTTGCCAGCGTCTGATTTAAGATCAAGTACGATGCTTTTTTTGCCGCGATTGAGATTGCGGAACCACACTGACTGGCCAGCTTCATCCGGCAATTGCGTACGCGCGGGATCGCCCGCCGCTGGCTCAATCTTCCACACCTCGGCCCCTTGATCGGCCATCATCATCGTCAGCATTGGGCCGGGTAGAAACTGTGAGAGATCAACAACGCGGATGCCCGATAATTTGCCCATGAGATTAAACGATTCCCCCTGCTTTCAACCGTGCCACGTCATCCACGTCATAGCCAAGTTCGCCAAGGATCGCATCACTATCTGCGCCGAGTAGCGGCCCCGCGCGGTTGGGCAGGCGCTTGCCGTCAATTTTGATTGGATTGGCGAGGATGTTAAGCGCGGGATTGTCGGGATGCGATACTTGGTCACGCATTCCGATTGTCCTGAGCCAAGGATTATCCATCGCCTGATCAAGCGCATAAACTGGCGCGACCGGTACATGACCCTCAAGCAGTGCCTGCCAGTGCGCGGTTGGCTGCGTACCAAAGATTGCGTCAAGCACTGTCGTCAGTTCAGCCCGGTTTTTAAGGCGATCAGCATTGCCTTTGAACCGCGCATCTTCGC
This sequence comes from Sphingomonadales bacterium, assembly GCA_043747445.1. Classification (GTDB taxonomy): domain Bacteria; phylum Pseudomonadota; class Alphaproteobacteria; order Sphingomonadales; family Sphingomonadaceae; genus Aquisediminimonas. Next base: position 4,929 of record JAYTPB010000036.1, on the reverse strand, counting down.
CAAGTTCAAGGTGCCCAATCCGTTCGATCAGGATCGCCCAGAATTTTGGCAATTGCGCCATCACGAACATCCAACCATCGGCGGAGCGGAACATTTGGCTCGGCGTTGCCGTCGGATGCGCGCCGCGCGGCGCCCGCTGCGTCACGTCGCCTTCGTTTATGTACCAAAGTGCGGGGTAGCTCATCTGGTGAACCGCTGCCGACAGCAGATCAACATCAACATCGCAGCCCATGCCGCTGCGCTCGGCACTCAGAAGTGCTGCAAGCAGGCCAATAGTCATTGTCGTGCCTGACATGAAATCAACCATCGACAAGCCGAAGCGCTGCGGCGGCCCGTCTGGCTCTCCGGTCAGCGCGCAAAATCCCGCCTCGGCCTGCATCAGATAATCATAGCCGGGCCATTTTGCGCGTTCATTATCGCGACCATAGGCCGAGATATGCGCGCAGACGATCGCGGGGTTGACCGTCTTCAAAGCCTCATACGTCAGCCCGATTTTGGCCGGAACATCGCCGCGTAGATTGTTAGCTACAACATGGGCGTCTTTAGCCAGCCGGTGGAGTATTTCCTGACCCTCGACAGTTCCCAGATCAAGCGTCAGCGAGCGCTTGTTGAGGTTGAAACTCTGGAAATAGAGGCTCTCGCCCTCGCGCAGCCAATGCGGGCCAACCTGACGCGCAGTATCGCCGCCCTTGGGTGGCTCGATCTTGATCACATCAGCCCCGAGTTGGGCGAGGAACATTGTGCCGTATGGGCCGGCACCGTACTGCTCAGCACTCAGGATGCGGTAGCCAGCAAGAGGGAGTGCGCGTTGGTTCAACCTCCCTCTCCCTGAAGGGGAGAGGGAAAGCTCGCGCAGCGAGCAGGGAGAGGGGATTGCGTAATCGCCGCTAAAATAGCTTCCAATACTCCCTCGATATTTTGAAGAACATCGTTGTTCCAACATCTCAAGACGGTATAGCCTTGCTGCTCGAAAAATAGGGTCCGTTTCTCATCATACTGCTGTTGGTCGGCATGTTGGCTACCGTCTAGTTCGATGATGAGTTTGGCACTGGGACAAACGAAGTCAGCAATATAATTGCCGCTAAATGGAACTTGGTTGCGAAACTTCATATTGTGAAAGCGTTTGGCTCGTAACCTAGTCCAAAGCTTCTCTTCCGCCTCAGTGCGTATTTTACGCATTTCTCGTGCATGTTCCAACAATGACTTCGGCGTTACGCCGCGCACAGTAACCCCCTCTCCCTGCCGCTGCGCGGCTGCCCCTCTCCCCTTTAGGGAGAGGGAAGTAGGGAAGTGAGTTCTCACACCCGGTTCCGCTTCACCCACTGCTTTGAAATTATCATCCGCTGCATCTCATTCGTGCCCTCGCCGATGCACATCAGCATTGAGTCGCGGTAGAGCCGTTCGATGTCATATTCTTTGGAGTAACTGTAGCCACCGAACACGCGCATCGCGTCTTGGCTGTTTGATACGGCGGCTTCGGACGCATAGAATTTGGCCATGCCCGCCTCCATGTCGCAGCGTTCGCCCCGATCATAAGCGGCGGCGGCGTCAAAGGTGAGGAGCCGCGCGGCGCGGGCGCGGGTGACCATTTCGCCGAGCATGAGCTGGATCGCCTGATGCTCACAAATCGGCTTGCCCATCGTTTCACGAATCTGGGCATATTCAGTCGCCAGCCGAAGCGCGCCTTCGGAAAGCCCAACCCCGCGCGCGGCAACGTTGATCCGGCCAAGTTCAAGTCCGCCTGTCGCTTGGAAAAAGCCTTGCCCTTCAACCCCACCAATCAAATTATCCGCCGGGATGCGGTAATCCTCAAAAATGAGTTCAGCCGAATCAATGCAATTATAGCCGAGCTTTTTGAACTTTTTGCCAGTGCTGAAGCCTGCGCCCTTGGGTGCGATCATCAGGCTCATCCCCTTGTAACGCGGATCAGCTTTCGGATCAGTTTTGACGAGCAGTGCGAAACAGCCGCCGTTGATCCCATTTGAAATCCATGTTTTGGTGCCGTTGATAATATAATCATCGCCGTCACGCACTGCGACGGTGCGGATCGCTTGCAAGTCAGTACCCGCATTGGGTTCAGTCAGCGCCAGCCCGCCACGAATTTCGCCGCTCGCGAATTTGGGCAGCCACTTTGCCTTTTGCGCGGGCGTGCCGAACCGCTCAACCGCGCAGGCCATGATCAGGTGCGAATTGAAAATGCCCGTGATCGCCATCCAATAGGATGAGATCAGCGCAACGATCTTGGCATAGGTGACAGCGGACAAGCCAAGCCCGCCATACTCCCGGGCTATTGTGGCGCCGAACAGCCCCATGTCGATCATCTGGTGGACAATCTCTTCGGGCCAGACATCGTCATGATCATATTTCTGGACGATCGGGCGCACTTCCTTATCAACCCATTTCTGGATCGCATCAAGCAGCGCCGCCTCTTCATCAGCGCTCATATACGCGGGCGGGGTATGGAGTGCGGTGGCCATGGTCTAGTCCCTAATTATCCATCGGGCCAAAGCCCTTTTTCCAGATCAGCATCGTCCGGTTAAAGGTGCAGACGGTATCGCCATTCTGATTTTTGCCAGTGGTTTTGACCGTAACAATCCCCTGTTGCGGGCGTGAGGCCGATTCCTTTTTCTCAATTACTTCGCTTTCGGAATAGAGCGTATCGCCGCAGAAAAGCGGGTGCGTCATGCGGATTTCATCCCAACCGAGATTCGCAACGGCCTTCTGGCTGATATCCGAAACGCTTTGGCCAACCATGATCGCAACGGTGAGTGGGGACGCAACAAGCGGCTTTCCAAATTCAGTGCTTTTGGCGAATTCATAATCGAAATGCATTGGATGCTGGTTCATTGTCAGCAGCGTGAACCAGACATTATCAGCGTCGGTAATCGTCCTCCCAGGGCGATGTTCATAAATATGGCCAACGACGAATTCTTCATAATAGCGGCCAAATGTCTCCCGGAACCGACCCGGGGAAACCTCGATAACACCGTCACGCATTTGCTTTTCCTTCCAATGCCAAAATTCGGCGGTAGCGCGCCATCACGGGCGCTTCGAGCATCGTGTTTTTGAAGCGTATTGCCGATTGTCCAGCAGCAGCATAGGCAGCCTCGGCTTCATACGCCTCGGCAATTTGTTCGGCTGTTGGTCGCAGGATTTGATGAATCACCGCGATGTGCTTTGGATGCACCGCCGATTTTGCGGCAAAGCCAATCGCCTTCATTCGCGTCACTTCGTCCGCAAGTCCGTCAAGATTATCAAGATCAAGCCACGGCACATCAATCGCGGGGACACGTGCCGCAGCGCAGGCCATGACGATTTCAGCGCGCGCTGCGATCAACGGCTCCCATGACAAAGCAACGCCGAGTTCACCCGCAAAATCAGCACCACCCAGCATGACGCCGCCAATCCCCGGAGAAGCGGCTACCGCGCGCGCGACGCCAAGCCCGCGCACGGTTTCGATAAGTGGAAGCAGTGGAACCTCAATGCCCAGAACTGCGTGCGCTATCTCAACCTCGGCGATGGCCTCCACCATTGGGATCATGACGAAAGCCGGCTTGATCGCGCTTGCGGAAATCGCAACGAGATCAGCCAGCCCTTGGCGAGTGCGCAGCCCGTTGATCCGGACTCCGAGACGCGGATCGCCCATCGCGGCAAGCGCTGCGGCGCGCGCGGTGTCCTTGTCCGCTGGGCCAACTGCATCTTCAAGATCAATGCACACAAGGTCTGCGCCGCTGGCGAGCGCTTTGGCAAAGCGCTCAGGCCGGTTTCCCGGCACGAACAGCAAACTTTGATAGACGTTTAATGCAGACAAAACCGAATTTCCCTTCGCTTCCAATTTGTCCGGACAACTCTATAAGTCAACCCGGTTTCACCACTCCTAGCCATGATGTCGCAATCAGCAAGCCGTAGACGCACCATACCCAGATGCGCGTGCGGTTCATCGTGCGGAGCAGCGGAAGCTCAGTTTCGTCGCTTGATCCTTGCGCGAGAAGCTTGCCGAGCAGGCCGCCAACAGGTTTGAACGACACATCAATCATGATCGCGGCAACAAAGATCAGCCCAAACAGCAATGCCTTCCACGCGAGCCAACCAACCGCAATCGGATGGCCCGTGACGAGCGACTCCAGCCCAAGCACCAAATAGCCCGCCGCCAGAAAATAACGCAGCCACCCCTCCCACTTGCGGTTGCGCGCCGCGCGCGGCGTCATGTCATGTGCGTGAGCGTCAAACACCAGCCACAGCCAGAACGCCGCGATGATCCATGCGACGACGACAATCGCCACTGGCAAATCCCACCATCCGCCCGCGTAAGACACGGTGAGTGACAGCGGCACCATCAGCGCCCACGCCGCACGCGGGGTGAGGTCAACAATCACCAGCAGCTTCAAGAGCGCAATCCGCTGATCAAGCGAATAAACCTCTCGCTTCCTGAAATGCTGGCCGAGCACGAATACGCCGACATCTGCGCCAAGCCAGAGCACGAACAGCAGCAGATGCGCATAAACCAGCGTCGGATATGCAAGATCAGTCAAACCCATCACCGTCTCCTGTTGCAAATATGCCGCTTGACAGCCGTTTGATAAAAATGAAAGTTGTCCGGACAAATCATAAGCAGACATAATAAGCAAGCAGGAACGAACGCGACATAGGGAGACAGGAAATGGCCAACCATATTTTTCGCGCGGGCGTCGCATTTGCAGCGTTAATGATTTCACTGCCAGTTTTGGCGCAAGAGGCGCTTCCTGCTGAGGAAGGCAATCTTGACATCATCGTGACCGCGCAGCGGCGAAGCGAAAGCGTTCAGGATGTGCCTATCGCGATTTCGGCATTTTCATCGGATCAGCTTGAGGCGCAGGGCGTCAGCAACACGCTCCAACTAGGTCAATATATCCCTAACTTTGTCGCGCAGAATAATACCGGGCTTGGCGG
>JAYTPB010000035.1:0-14367 GCA_043747445.1 Sphingomonadales bacterium | reverse complement strand
ACATCCCCGGCACTGCGCAAGCCGACGCCGAAGAATTCCTCCAAGCCGCAATATACGCCCGCGACGCCTATTTCGGGTTCGTCGCCGTGTAACGGGGGGATGTTATCCACCACACAACGTTCACCCTGAGCGAAGTCGAAGGGCATTGCCGTTTCCGTTTATGCTGAGCTTGTCGAAGCACTTGTCCGAGCGCAGCCGAGGACTTGGGTGTGCTGGCCTCGGCTTCGCTCGGCAATGCCCTTCGACTGCGCTCAGGGTAAGCGGGGAATGGGGGAACTGTGTAACCGCCGCCCCCTTGCCAACTTGCCATCTGTCTGGCTACCAATGCTTATGCAGACTGACATAGACATATCGAACGCGGCGACGCTTTTGCCAATCGCTGAAATCGCCCGCAAACTCGGCATCGCGGACGCGGCGGTTGAACCTTACGGCCATTACAAGGCCAAGCTTGCGCTGGCACCCGCGTCGGACGTGCAGACGGGCAAGCTGATCCTCGTGACTGCGATCAACCCCACCCCTGCGGGTGAGGGCAAGACGACAACCTCAGTTGGGCTGGCTGACGCGCTCAACCGGATTGGGCGCAAGGCTGTGCTCGCGCTGCGTGAGCCCTCTCTCGGCCCGTGCTTTGGCACCAAGGGCGGAGCAACGGGCGGCGGCTATGCCCAGGTTGCGCCGATGGAGGATATCAACCTTCATTTTACCGGGGATTTTCATGCGATTACGGCGGCGCATAATCTACTCGCCGCGATGATCGACAACCATATCTATTGGGGCAATGCGCTTGGGATTGATGTGCGGCGGATCGTCTGGCGGCGGGTGATCGATATGAATGACCGCGCGCTGCGCGATATCGTCCAATCGATCGGCGGCGTGGCAAATGGTTATCCGCGCGAAAGCGGGTTTGATATCACCGTCGCGTCTGAAGTGATGGCGATCTTCTGCCTCGCCACCGATTTGGCCGATTTGGAAGCGCGGCTTGGCCGAATTGTCGTGGCCTATACGCGCGACCGTCAGCCAGTCACCGCGCGTGATTTGAAGGCAGACGGTGCAATGGCGGTGCTGCTGTCCCAAGCGATCAAGCCCAATCTCGTCCAGACGCTTGAGGGCAATCCGGCGATCCTTCACGGCGGCCCATTCGCCAATATCGCGCATGGTTGTAATTCAGTGATCGCAACAAAAGCCGCGCTCTCGCTTGGCGATTATGTCGTGACTGAGGCGGGCTTTGGTGCGGACTTGGGCGCGGAGAAATTCTTTAATATCAAATGCCGTCAGGCTGGGCTCTCGCCGAGTGCCGTCGTGATCGTTGCAACCGTCCGCGCGCTCAAAATGAATGGCGGTGTGGCGAAGGCTGATCTGGCTGGCGAAGATGTCGAGGCAGTGCGTAGGGGCAGTGTCAACCTGATCCGCCACATCGAAAATATCCGGCAGTTCGGTGTGCCTGCGGTCATTGCGATCAACCATTTTGTGAGCGATAGCGAGGCCGAGATTGCGGTGATCCGTGAGGCCGCCGCCGCGCATGGCTGCGAAGCGATCCTCTGCCGCCACTGGGCAGAGGGCGGCGCGGGCGCGGAAGGATTGGCGCAGGCCGTGGTCAAACTGGCTGAAGGCGGCGGCGCTCAATTTGCCCCGCTTTATGATGATAGTGAAACGCTCTTTGAAAAGGTCAATATCATCGCCACCCGGATTTACCGCGCGGCCTCTGCCGTCGCTGATCCAAGCTTGCGGCGTCAGCTCGAAACTTGGGAGAAGGCAGGCCACGGCCACCTGCCCGTCTGCATGGCTAAAACCCAATATAGCTTTTCAACTGACCCTGCACTTCTCGGTGCGCCGACCGGGCATAGCGTCCATGTCCGCGAGGTGCGGCTGGCGGCTGGCGCGGGTTTCATCGTCGCGATCTGCGGAGAGATTATGACGATGCCCGGCCTGCCCAGGGTGCCCGCAGCCGAAGCGATCAGGCTTGATGGCGAAGGGCGGATAGAGGGGCTGTTTTAGAGGGAAAGAGAGTCGTCATTGCGAGCGAAGAGACTTTATTTCCCCTGACTGCGCCAGCGCTTGATGACGCGGGTGATGATTTCATCCTCACCGCCCGATTGCTGCCAAAGCTGAGTGAAGATCGGATCGCTTGAGGCCGGACGCTTGTTTTCCTCCAAATCATCCATCGCGACGCGGATCGGGATGCTGACGCCTTCACCGCAGACGATGCACTCACGGTTGCGCAGGGCGGGAATGGTATCAAGAAAGCCGCGCGCGCCTTCGGGCATTGCGGCCTTCACGAACGCTTGGTCGCGTTCATTGTTGAGCCGCATCGCAATGATCGTGCCGCACTGTGAAAGTACGCCCTCAGCCAAATCGGACGGACGCTGCGTGATCAGGCCAAGCGATACGCCGTATTTCCGGCCTTCTTTGGCAATCCGGCCAAGGATTTTGCCAACTGAACTTTTATGGGCATTGCGCTCGGACGGGACATAGCGGTGCGCCTCTTCGCAGACGAGCAGGATCGGCCGCTGCGGTTCATTGCGCGACCAGATCGCATAATCAAACACCATCCGGCTCAGCACCGCGACGACGACCGAGGTGATATCCGAAGGCACACCCGAAACGTCGATGATCGAGATTGGCTTGCCGTCGCCGGGCAAGCGGAAAATCCGGGCGAGGAAGCCCGCCATTGTATCGGCCACCATCATCCCTGAGAACATGAAGGTATAGCGGGGATCGGATTTGATTTCTTCAATCTTGGTTTTGACCCGCATATACGGCGCATTCTCACCCGCTTTATCAAGCTTGCCCATTTCGGCCTGAATGATCGCGGTCAGATCGGAGAGGAGATAGGGCACGGGCGAATCGACCGTCAGCTTCGCAATCCCCTCGGCCACGCGGCTTTTGGTGCGCGCGGCGAGCAAAGCTTTCGAGAGGATGTCAGCATCAACTTGTCGCTCATTACCTTCAGTCGAAAGGAAGACTTCGCAATGCTCTTCAAAGTTCATCAGCCAATAGGGCATCGCCAAATTGCTGACATCGAACAGCGCACCATTGGTTTTGAAGGCGGCGGAATATTCACCGTGGGGATCAATCATCACGATGTGACCCTGCGGCGCAAGCTCACAAATGCGGTGGAGGATCAGCGCAGCCGAGGTCGATTTACCAGTACCGGTCGAACCAAGCAGCGCGAAATGTTTGCCGAGCATCGCATCAACATTGAGCGCACCGCGCACATCCGAGGTTGGATAGACCGTGCCGATTTCGATATTGGCATGACTATCCGACGCATAAAGCTGGCGCATATCTTCCGAGGAGGCCGCGTAAACCAGATCATCTGGGCGCGGATAGCGCGTGACGCCGCGACGGAAATTATAGATTTTGCCGGTCAGCCGTTCTTCATCGCCCTCACCCAGAAAGTCGATCATCGCAACGACATGGCCGGGCGTATCGAAGCTTTTGGAGAGTGTGCGGACGTTGGCAATCAGCCATGTCGATCCGACTTTGACCTTAATCTGGCTGCCGACTTGTCCAGCGGCGGCTAGGCTTGGATCGCTTGCCACCGAAAGCGTCGTCATCGCCTCCGAACTGAGCAGCACGCGCGATGCCGAACCCGAGATATCAAGCACCGAACCAATTTGTACCATTCGCTGCGCCGCAAGCGGGGCAAGTGCGGGTGGGTCGGAGGGATCATATGACTGGCCGAACTGATCGTGTGACTGAAAATCCATTGCTACTCCTGTCGGGTCAAGACGCGCGTGACGACAGAATGCTGGTTAACCTAGGAGTGTTAAAATCGCTTGAAGATCGCGCTCGCGGCAAATCCAAAGGCCAGCGAAAGCGCCACAGCCGCCAGACCGTAAGTGAAGGGCGATGTTTCCGCCGCGCGGGCAACAAAGCGTTCAAATCCCGATTTGCGGATTTCCACATCGCGCGTCGCCGCCGCAATAATCTTGCCGTTGCGGATCAGGAACGTCTCAGCGGTATAGCGGCCAGTCGGCACCCGCGCCGGAATGTAAAGCCGCGCACGGTAAAGCACGCCGTCAGTAATTTCGACCGAGCCGGGGCGATCAGCAAACAGCTCAGTCTTGCGGCGCAGCGCGATCAGGCCGTTTTCAAAGCGCTGCTGGCGATCGGGCGACTCTGCATCAGTTGGCGAAAGCTGGATATTACCAAGGCCAAGTTCGTAGATCGCCGACGTTCGCTCATCGATCAGCTTTTCGAGAGGGCGCGACGTTGCAATCGCGTAATATCCGGGAACCGACTGAAACCGGGCACTGTCGGCATTCGCCCAGATCAGGCCAAGCAGCTTTTGCTTTTCACGCAGGATGATCGATGTCGTTGGCCCGCGCAGTACCACCGCGATGTCAGCATCCCCCGTCGGTGCACGCCCATCGGGATAAAGGATTGCGCCAAACAGCAACAGCTCGGCACCGGTAAAACTATAAACGATATCAACCTCACGCTGCGACACATCGGGCACGAGCACCGGTTCACGCGCGGCGGTCAGTCCGAACAGCGCAAACACCAAAAGGAGAATGCGGATCATGGCAGCATATCAATACTAAACACATCGCTAGGCCGGAAACTCAGCCCCAACAACATGCGGAGCGCGACCGCGAGGACGATCACCGCGAGCAGCATCCGAAGTTTTTGCGGCTGGAGCTTTGCCGCGAGACGCGCACCAAATTGCGCGCCGATCACGCCGCCGACCAGCAGCAGTCCAGCAAGAACAATATCGACAGCCTGCGTGGTCAGCGCGTGTACCATCGTTGTGAAGGCAGTGACGATTAGTATCTGGAGGAGAGAGGTGCCGACCACCACCCGCGTCGCCATACCAAGCAAATATATCATCGCCGGCACCATGATGAAACCACCGCCGACCCCGAGCAGTACCGTCATTATCCCAGTTACAAATCCCAAAATTAGGGGCGCAAGTGGTGACACGTAAATACCCGATTTATAGAAACGCCAACGCAGCGGCAGGTTCGCGACCAGCGGATGATGATTGCGACGACGCGGGGCGAGCGCCTGACCGCTGCGGGTGGCGGCAATATCGCGCCAAGCGTCGCGCGCCATTAGGCTGCCAATCCAACCGAGCAACACAACGTAGAGGATCGAAATCGCGGTATCAATCTGGCCGTAGCTGCGCAGAACCTCAAATATCCCTGCGCCCGCCACCGCGCCAAACACGCCGCCAACCGCAAGGAACGCGCCCATCGGCAGGTCAACACCGTCTCGTTCAAGATGCGCCAGCACGCCTGACACACTCGCGCCGGTTACCTGCGTCGCTGCTGAGGCCGCCGCAACCGCTGGCGGAATGCCGTAAAAGATCAGCAGCGGCGTCGTCAAAAACCCGCCGCCAACCCCGAACATACCCGACAAAAGGCCGACCCCCCCGCCAAGCAGGATCATCATCAAGGCATTCACCGACATATTCGCAATGGGGAGATAGATTTGCATGAGCACCTACCTTCTAACGCGGAGATGCCGCCGGGGAAACTGGCTAATGCACTATTACACTGAAGGATTGCACACACAGACTCAGAAATCGGTTCCAATTGAAAGTGCCGGGCCCGAGGCGGGCCGTGCTTGGCCTGCAACACGCCAGCGATATTCTGCCGATATCCGCAGACTAGCCGGGCCAAGCCTTTGTTTGACTGCCAATATTGGCCCAACATCAATCCTTGCAACCCCTGGTTGCGCCGCACCCCAAAAACCCGCACCGAGGCGCAGTTCGGTGTGATTTTGGTTAAGCAAAGCCCGTTCGATCTGCAAGGCACCGTCGACGAAACCATCACCACGCACAAATCCGACAATGCCTGTCTGCGCATAGCCAGAAAGGCTCACCTTGTTGACCAGCCGTTTGTCATTAAATCCGCCTGCTGCAATCACAGCGAATGCGTTCCGCCCACCCCGATCAAGCGCAACACGCCGCTCCAAAATCAATTCAACCGGCACCTGTTTAACTGGGCGCGTTGCCAAACCAATCCCTGCCTCGCGACCCAGCTTTTGGTCAAGCGGAGCGGATACCCGCAAATTAAACGCAATCGGCAATCGCGGGCCGATATGCAGAAGCGGTTGCTGCACACGAACACCTGCCTGACTTGCGCCTAACTGACCATTGGTTGCCAAATTTAAGCCCGATCCGGCGGGCCTGAAGATCGCCCATGCGGAGATACTGAGATTAGGAAACCGGCGCGAATGGAGAACGCTGCCGGGCGAAGCATCCGGTGAGCGCGATGGCATCGGCAAGGATGTCTGTGATGGCGTACCCGTGCGAGCAGAGATAGGCTGTTGAGCGGCCACGAACTCCTGAACAATTTGTTTATGTGTCTCAGTCACAACGACCAGCATATCTGACTTTGTTTTATCGGGCTGGATTTTGTCGGTTCGCATCGTACTTTGCGCAATCTCGGGCGGTATAATCGCGCGGCTATCAACCACAGTTGGCGCAATTGGCAAAATAGCTGCGGATTGGCGCACAAGCGCCCCCGTAACTGGTGCTGAAATTTCAACATTGGATGACATCAGCAAAAACGAAGTACGCAGACCAACCCATCCAAAGATGATAATCGCAGTCGCCCGCAGTGCTCGGTTCCTTTGCATTACCCGAGGTTATTTCCGCTTGGGAATTTATGCGCGGTTTTGTCCCATACTGGTCGTTGCCCTTTGGCAATTCCCCAATATTGAATGACAGCACGCCGTGCGGCCATGATCGCAATGACATTGCCAACAAGCGTTCTCGGGATCGAGATCAAGCCTTCGCGCCAGCCATAAAGCTGCGTCACAAAATATGCCCGCATCGCCATCCGCCAGAACAGGAGCATGATATTAAAGGCAATTATCGCCTCCGTTGTCGGGCCGATCATTTCAGACTGCGAACCCCTGAGCAGCCCAACACCCCAGGAGATGACCATCAGCAGAACCGCCAAATATGCCGACGTTAGAATCACTGCTGCGATCACCGCGCGGCGATCACGCAATCGCATCCAGAACTCAAATGCGCCCTGCCCCCAGCCAAGCCGATCCCAACCTGCAAGCGCAATGCCCGTGATCCAGCGAGTTTTCTGCCGCACTGCTGTTTCAAGCGTTGCAGGAAAATGCGCTTTCGTGGCTGCGACGCTCGCTTCGCCGTGGAGAGGAAGGCGCACAAATATGGTCTTCTCACCAAGCGCATGGAGCCGCAAACCAAGCTCATAATCTTCGGTCAGGCTATCTACATCGAATGGATTGCCGCCACGATCCGCAGCCAGTCGTGCCAACGCATCACAGCGCACTGCACAACCCACGCCTGCCGCTGGCACGCCCGCGCCCAAAAATTCACGAACCACGAGAGTTTTACAATGCGCCTCGGCAAATTCATCGCAGTAATGCCCACTGATCCAGCGGCTTTCAGGATCAACAAGCGGAATGACGGGAAGCTGGACGAGCGCATTGGTTTCGATCAATCGATCAAAGATAATTAGCTCATCTGGACTGACCAAATCTTCTGCATCGTGGAGGATAACAGCTTTATAAGTTACGCTGCGATGAAATTGCTGCACTTTCAATTCGCGCCAAAGCGTATTGAGGCAATCGGCCTTTGTTGTGGGGCCATCGTTATCACATAAGACAAGCTGGATAGCCGGATGATCAACCGATTTTACCGCAGCAATTGTCGGCTGATCGTTCGGATAGCAGCCAACAAAAATTGCATATTGGGCGCCGCTGTAGCGCGCGGTTGCGGCAGTGAGCATTTCGGCGATTACCTCTGACTCATCCCATGCTGGAATAAATACGGCAAGATGGCCGGGGCTGCGCGGATGGGTAATCGTTTTGCTCGTTGCGCGATCGAATTTTCGATATACGAAAATTTTTCGCCATAGGTGCCGCACCATCCAAATGATATCAACAATCAGTTCATCAACACCGCCAATCAGAAACCCAACCGCCGCGAACAGGATGAGTTCTCGGCAGACAGTTTCGATGATTATGGTAATATAGTTCAAGTTTTGCGCCAGATTTCGAAACTATCCTTACGTCACTATTTAGACACATCCTGCCCAAAGACTGTGCGCACTCGAGCGGCAATCATTGATTTTCGGAAGGGATCATTTTCGGATTCTGATCGATCAAGCGGTCCGGGCCGATCCCAATCGCCTTCTGGACGGATAAGCATCATCGGGTCATTGTCGAGGCTAATTGCGTCTTCATGCAGTGCACAATTCAGTTCCAACTCAACATATTTTATGTTCACAAAGGAAAATTCAGGTCTGTCACCGCGCCGGGCGAATCCAAAAATCTTCCAAAAAGGAATAAGGTCTAGTCGGGCATGACCATAAATCTTTGTATAGCCCTTCCTTTGACAATGATCGATTGCTTGTCGCGCGAGTATAAAAGCGAGCCGACTCTTGCGATAATCAGAACGAACCGCAAGCCTTTCAATTTTTGCAAAGGATGCAAAAAATCTCAGCCTTACGCAGCCAGCTGGATCTCCATTGACATATCCGATTATATGCGTTGCGCAAAAATCATTGCCGTCAAACTCTTCTGAATAATGACAATATTGCTCGGCAATATATGTTGCTGAGCGCACCGAAACAACTTGACATAAATCTTCAAATGTACGCGCAATTTTTGTTCTTATGGCTCTTTTTACTTGGAATGAACCAATTTTTTTCTGCGGAAAAATAACTACCAAGCCCGGTTTGCAGCTAGGGAAATACGCGCTGGCATCGTTAAAGCCCATGCCAGCGCTAAGCCGCTGGGAATGATCGTTGATTGAGCGAGAAAAAAACGGGCACCCTTCTGGTGCAATCTCATCGAACAAAGCGGTCACCGCGCCGATTGATCGCCCAAAATTTGAGGGCATATACACAAGCCAAACATATACAGCAGCAGGTGCTTCGCATGCAGGAGCAATCCATTCCGGGTCAGGGCAGAAGCCATCAAAAAGACCATTAGTCAAAGCCTCGGCACCAAGCGTGTTGAGTGGAAGGTAAGCTACTAAGCCAGAGGCGGCCTGCTTCGTTTCTTTTGAACGCAAAACGCGGAGAACATTAGGATTTCGCGACACAACTGACAGAATGGCCTGATCGCTGGCAAGTATCATGGTTGACCGCAGCCGATCGATAATGGGTTTCACCTCAGTCCAATCAGCTTTTTCGAGCACAAGCCCAGATTTTTCGGCATAAGCAACGCACCTGTCGACCTTTGGTGAGAAAGCAATATTACGAAATCGGGTACCATCCCGTTTATGATTAACGTACTGCATTGCTGCGCCCCTTAATTTCCGTTAACGATATATTCATGGTCACAAATCACCTTGTACTAGACTCTCGTCAAAAATTTGTTGATACCCAAAAAAAAGAACAGGGTGTTCAGCAATTCGAACACCATGGGCGGTTTGAACAGCTAGACGCCATTCATTGGAATGACTTGCACCTTGTTAAAACGGTTGCTGTTGTCGAAAGCTTTAGGCAGGCTGCGATAAAATTAGGGTGTTCGGTAAATACTGTACGTGCGCGCGTTCAACGCCTTGAAAAGGCGCTAGGCACGACATTGTTCAAACGTTCGCGCGACGGTGTATCATTATCTGAAGACGGACTTGTGATCCTTGACGTAGCCATGGAGATGCAGTCATTCAGCGCGAGATTGCAACGCGGCACAGGAAATAATACCGTCGTACAACAGGGTGAACTTAGAATTTCCTGTTCTGAAGGCATTGGCTCATATTGGCTAACCCCGCGCTTGAGCGATCTGCATGAGCAGCTCCCAAAGCACATTATTGTCCTCGACAATGATTTTGATCAACACCGGATACATTCATCTGGATATGACATTCGCATCGGCTTTGCCAAACCAACCGATCCAGACGCTATCGTCAAGAAACTGGCCACGGTGCATCAGATGCTGTTTGCCAGCGAAGCCTATCTCGCCAAATACGGAATGCCTGCATCGATCAACGATGTCCGCAATCACCGCCTTGTCCTGCTGAGTGCACCGGGCGTCAAATCCGATGCCGCTAGCCTGTTTTTTGGCGAAGATGGTGCACGCCAATTGATCGCCGCCCGGTTTAACACGGGTCATTCGCTGTTGGGGGCGATTGCGAACGGCATTGGTATCGGCGCATTGCCAACCTATGCAGGCGCGATTTCAGCGCGACTGATCCCACTTGAGGTTCCAGTTGCTCTGAAATTTGAATTGTGGCTCTCCTTTGATCGGTCGGGTGCCAACTCACTCCCGGTTCGTGAGGCGATTAATTGGGCGCATCGCTGTTTTGACCAAGCGCGCTATCCTTGGTTCGCCGATGAATTCATCCACCCGCGCACGTTTGAGGATCAATTGGCAATTGAGCGTCGCAACCATCAATTGATCTGGTGATCCAACTGCGACAATAACAGGCAGCGGCTGCGCCCCGCCAGATCCTGAAAGCAACGCGCGCTTAGTCCAGCCTCAAGCGCCAGCGCCGAAACCACCTCAGCCTGCGCCGCACCGATCTCAAGCGCGACGATCGCGCCGGGTTCCATCAGCCGCGCGAACTGAGGCATCAAACGTCGGTAATCTTCCAGACCGTCCTCACCCGCAAAGAGCGCCGACGCTGGCTCATAATCCGCAACTTCCACCGCGAGCATTGCGCCGCTTTCAACATAGGGCGGGTTACAGAGGATCAGATCAAACCGCTCGTCCAACCCCTCCCCCCAATCGCCAAGTGCAAAGGCCGCCCGGTCACTGAGACCAAGCCTATTGGCATTGGCAGCCGCAACCGCGAGCGCCACGTCGGAAGCATCTACCCCTACCCCGCTAGCACCTGGCCATTCGCTCAGTGCCGCCAGCAACAATGCGCCTGATCCGGTGCCAAGATCGAGCGCGCGCTTTGGCCCTGCCCTCCCAAAGTGACCAACCGCCGCCTCAATCAGTGTCTCGCTATCAGGTCGCGGGATCAAAACGGCGGGCGATACATTGAGAGAAATTGTCCAGAAATCTCGGGTTCCAGTGATATAAGCAACAGGTTCATGCGCCATCCGCCGCGCGAGCAATGCCTCAAACTCCACTGGCACTTGATCGGCCAAGCGCGACAGCAGCATCACCTCTCGCGATATCCCAAGCGCGTGCGCCAGCAACAGTTCCGCGTCTAACCGCGCGGTATCGCTGACCGTGCTTAGCTGCCGCGCCGCATCCCCAAGCGCTGCACGCACATCATTCATCCGCTGCCGCCAACCGCGACGCCTCATCCTCTGAAATCAGCGCACCGATCAGTTCCTCCATCGCGCCCTCAAGGATTTCGGGCAGGCGGTGGAGCGTCAGGTTGATCCGGTGATCGGTCACGCGGCCTTGCGGAAAATTATAGGTGCGGATGCGCTCACTGCGGTCGCCAGAGCCTACCATCGATTTGCGCGCGCCTGCGCGGGCCGAATGGAGCCGTTCGCGTTCAAGCTCATAAAGCCGCGTCCGCAAAACACGCAAAGCCTTGGCCTTATTCTTATGCTGAGATTTTTCATCCTGCTGAATGACGACCAAACCCGAAGGAATATGGACGATCCGCACTGCGCTATCGGTCGTGTTGACTGACTGCCCACCGGGGCCGGATGAACGGTAAATATCAATCCGCAAATCCTTATCATCAATCTGGACGTCAACCTCCTCAGCCTCGGGCAATACCGCAACGGTCGCCGCCGAGGTGTGGATACGCCCGCCACTTTCCGTCACAGGAACACGTTGAACACGGTGAACACCGCTTTCAAACTTCATCCGCGCGAACACGCCCTTGCCTGTCACGCTTGCGACGACTTCCTTATAGCCGCCCATTTCGGCGCTGCTGGCGGAGATTAGCTCGACCTTCCACCCCTGCCCTTCGGCGTAACGCTGATACATGCGGAAGAGATCGCCCGCGAACAGCGCGGCCTCATCGCCGCCCGTGCCCGCGCGCACTTCAAGCATCGCTGAGCGCTCGTCGGCTGCATCTTTGGGGAGTAGTGAAAGCGCCAGCGCGCGTTCGGCGGCGGGAAGCGTCTCGCGGATCGCTTGCGCTTCTTCAGCCGCCATATCTCGCATTTCGGGATCGTCCGCCATCGCCTCAAGGTCGACCAGCTCAGCGCGCAGCCGCTGAAGCTCCGCCGCCGCGACCGCGACAGGCTCAACCTCAGCATATTCCTTCGACAGCGCGACAAATTTGTCCGCCGCAAGATTGCCCGTGGCCAGCATAGCCTGCACTTCATCACGCCGTGCGAGGAGCGAAGCAATGCGTTGGGGGGAAATGGTGGTCATAGTCTTTAATCGATTCTCTCAATCACAAAGGGTAAAGTTCACACTGTGCAAAGTGATATTTTTCCAATGTTTTTCGACTCAGCATTAAGTGACAAAATCGATCAGAGGGTTCAATATAGCGTTTTTGGAGTGTGTAGGACAGTGGGCTTACCATCACTCTGAAACAAGTTCCTCCTCACCGTGAACGGCGCTAATACAAACATCATGACCAAGCAACCGTGCGTCTACCTCCTGACCAGCCAACCACGCGGCACGCTCTACATCGGGGTGACATCGAACATTGAAAGGCGGATATTTCAGCATCGCGCGAAAACGATCAAAGGCTTTAGCGCGCGCTATGCGACATATCGACTCGTTCGTTATGAGATGTTTGAGGATATGACGAATGCGATCAAACGTGAGAAGCAGTTGAAAAACTGGCACCGCGATTGGAAGGTCAACCTGATAGAGACTCAGAATCCGCATTGGGATGATTTGGCAATTGGTTTGGGGTTTGAACCTTTGCCGCCTTACAAAAAATCGTCACCCTGAACTTGTTTCAGGGTCTATCCCTCAACAGGGGAAGGCGGGATTTGCGGAGAGGTGGATGCTGAAACAAGTTCAGCATGACGGGATTGAGTAACAACACCTCGCCACTAACACCGTCACCCTGAACTCGTTTCAGGGTCTATCCCTCAACGAGGGAAAGCAGGATTCGCGGAGAGATGGATGCTGAAACAAGTTCAGCATGACGGGGATTACGGCTGCCAAGGTAGAAAGGAACGTGCCGCGCCATCCAGCCAATCGGTCAAAGCGTCTTGAGATACATTATCCGAAAAAGCCTTGTGGCGCCAAACACTGCCATTTTCGTTCCAGTCATACGCCACAACACTTTTGGGAATTAGTCTCAAGGCTTTATCAAACCTCTTCTTTGGCGATCCCTGCGTAACGAGTTGAACTGATCGCCCCTGACTTCGAGCCCATTGCGCAAAGGCAATTGCAGCCGCCATCGCACGATCATCTTCGACAGCAATTGCCAAGTCCAAATTATCAACCGCAGGGACATCCACCATCATCCCCAACCGCTCAATCCCCGCAGCCCAGCCGACCGCTGGCGTAGGCGGCCCACCGAGTGTCTCGATCAACCCATCATAACGCCCGCCGCCAAGCACTGTTCCCTGCGCACCCAGACGGTCAGTCACAAATTCAAATGCAGTATGCCTGTAATAATCAAGCCCGCGCACCAGCCTTGCATCGCGCTCCCACTTCACGCCCGCCGCGTCCAACCCGCCAGTGACGCTGTCAAAGAAATCGCGCGCTTCGTCGGTCAGGAACATATCAATATCGGGCGCGGCATCAGCGATGGGCCGATCCCTCGAGTCTTTGCTGTCCAATATCCGCATCGGATTCACCGCCAGCCGCGTTACGCTGTCTTCGGACAACTCCCCCCGGTGCGCCTCAAAATGCTCGATCAGCGCGGCGCGCCACGCCGCGCGTGATCCGCCGTCGCCCAATGTGTTGAGCTTGAGCGTAATCCCGTCGTCAATCTTCAATTCCTTGAGCAATTGATCAGCAAAGCAGAGCAGCTCAACATCGGCGGCTGGTTCACCCGCGCCAATCACTTCGGCATCGAGCTGATGAAACTGGCGGAAACGGCCCTTTTGCGGGCGTTCGTAGCGGAATATTGGCCCGTGCGTTGCTACTTTCAAGGGCGCATATTGTTGCCAGCCTTCGGTCAAATAGGCGCGGCAAATCCCCGCCGTAAACTCGGGCCGCAGTGTGAGTGAATCCCCGCCGCGATCCTCGAAGCTGTACATTTCCTTGGAAACGACATCAGTGCTCTCGCCGAGCGAGCGCGCGAACACCGCCGTCGCCTCAAACACTGGCACCTCAACCCGCTTGAAGCCGTAAAGCCTGCGCACGCGGTCAAACGTCTCAACCACATGGTGAAAACGGTCTGCCTCTTCGCCGTACATACTCTGGGTGCCGCGAATGGGCCGGGGTGTTTCGATCTTTGCCATAGTGCGACGCCCTATAGCCACTGGACGCCCCGCGCAATTCGCGTCATGAAACGGCAACGATAATTTTAATGGGGGATTCGATGCTGCGCCACGCCCTTGCGCTCGTTTTACTTGCCACGCCGACACTTAGCCTTGCCGAAGA